>NZ_JBHVMF010000001.1:360477-805457 GCF_042797055.1 Streptomyces sp. NPDC057854 | reverse complement strand
GGCGGCGGGGGGGGGGGGGGCTAGTGGGGGGGGGTGTGCGCATTCGGGGGGGGGGCGGGGGGGGGGGCGCGGGGGTCCCCCGCCCGGGGCCCCCCCGCCGGAACGGGGTCCGTCCGGCCCCGTCAGAGTTCGTCCGGGTCGATCCGCTCCAGCGGGTGCAGCGCGGGCCCCTGGAGGATCCGTCCGTCGGGGTCGAAGCGGGAGCCGTGGCAGGGGCACTCCCAGGTGCGTTCGGCCGGGTTGAAGGCGACCAGGCAGCCGAGGTGGGTGCAGACGGCGGACACCGCGTGCAGCGCGCCCTCGTCGTCGCGGTGCACGGCGCAGGGCTTGCCGCCGTGGCGGACGACGGTCGCGCCGCCGGGCCGCAGCTCGCTCACCGGGCCCCCGGTGCCGTCGCCCAGGCTGTCCAGCCGGTCCTTGACGAAGTGCTTGCCGGTGTCCCACTGGGCCTTGGCGAAGGCCGGGGCCGTACGCAGGACGGAGCCGACGCGACCGGGGTCGTACAGGCCGTCCCAGGGGTCGTCGCCGCCCTCCACGAGCCCGGCGAGGACCATGCCGGCCAGGACGCCGCCGGTCATGCCCCAGCCGGCGAAGCCGGTGGCGACGTACACGTTCTCGCCGCGGCCGGGCATCCGGCCGATGAGCGGCAGGTCGTCGGTGGCGGCGTTGTCCTGGGCCGCCCACCGGTGGGTGGCCGTGAAGCCGGGGAAGTGCCGCGCGGCCCACGCTTCGAGGCGGGCGTACCCGGCCTCGGTGTCGTGCCCGGTGCCGGGCTGGAAGACCTCGCCGGTGACGATCAGCAGCCGGTCGCCGTCGGGGAGCGGCGCGGTGCGGACGGACCTCTTGCCGCCCTCCTGCGTGATGTACATGCCGTCCGGGTCGAGGCCGGCGGGCACCGCGCCCGCGACGACCAGGTCGCGGTGCTGGGTGAGCCGGGTGGCGAGCACCGCGCGGTCGAACACCGGGTGGTGGGTGGCCACCACGACGTGCCGGGCGGAGACGGTGGCCCCGGTGTCGGTGGTGAGCCGGCAGGGGCGCAGGTCGTCGCCGCCGTCCGGGTCGAGGCCGGTGACGCGGGTCCGCTCGTGGATCCGGCCGCCGCGCGCGACGAGCGCGTCGACGAGTCCGCCCAGGTAGGCGAGGGGATGGAACTGGGCCTGGTCGTCCACCCGGACCGCGCCCGCGATCGGGAACGGCAGGCCGGACGTGGTGACGAAGGAGGCGTCGAGGCCGGCGGCGCGCGCCGCCTCCGCCTCGGCGCGCAGCGCGTCGACGCCGTCGGCCTGCTCGCAGTAGGTGAAGGCCGGGCGCCGCTCCAGCCGGCAGTCGATGCCCAGCTCGCCGGCCACGTCGTGGACGTGCCGGAGGGCGGCGCTCTGGGACGCCGCGTACCGGCGGGCGGCGTCCTCGCCGTGCCGCTCGCGCAGGCCGTGGTAGGCGGCCGTGTGCAGGGCGGTGAGCTTGCCGGTGGTGTGCCCGGTGACGCCGCCCGCCAGGCGGTCCCCCTCCAGGACGACGACGCTCCGGCCCGCCCGGGCCAGCTCCCACGCCGTGCTGAGGCCGGCGATGCCGCTTCCGACGACCGCCGCGTCCGCTTCCGTGTCCTCCCGGAGCGGGCCGAAGGACGGCAGCGCGGCCGTCCGCATCCAGTACGAGTCACCCGTGTGCGCGCGTTCGTTCATGGGGGGCGTCTGCCCGGGGCGCCGACCGTGATGCGGGCGGGTTCAGGGGCCGGCGGGCCCGCCGAGGACGCGTACGGCGTCGACGATCAGGTCCCAGAAGCGGTCCGCGTCGACGTGCGTCGCCACGTCGACGGCGGCCGGCAGGCCGGTCACCCCGTGCAGGTCGACCACCGTGGCGCCCCTGGTGTAGGTGCCGTTCAGCTCCACCGTCACCGCCGCCCGCACCAGCCGGGCCAGGCCGGGGTCGATCAGATGGGCGACGGTCAGCGGATCGTGCAGCGGCGGCGCGTCGAAGCCGAACACCTCGCGGTAGGTGGAGGAGAAGTAGGTGAGCAGTTCGACGCAGAGCCGGCTCAGCGGGGTCCCCAGGGCGGCGATCCGGGCGATCACGTCGGGCGTGGCCCGCACCTGGTGGGTGGCGTTGAGGCCGAACATCGTGACCGGCAGCCCGCTGCGGAAGACGATGTCGGCGGCCTCCGGGTCGCACAGGACGTTGAACTCGGCCGCGGGCGTGGTGTTCCCCCGCTCCGTCGAGCCGCCCATGAGCACGATCCGCTCGACGCGGGCGGCGAGCTCGGGGTGCGCGAGCAGCAGCACCGCGATGTTGGTGAGCGGCCCGGTCGGCACGAGCGTCACCGGCTCCAGGTGCGCCAGCAGCGTCTCCCGGAGCAGCGTCAGCGCGTCGCGCGGGTCCTGCGGCACGTCGGGCTCGGCCGCGCCGAAGCCGGGCCCGTCCAGCCCCGAGGCGCCGTGGATGTCCGCGGCGACCCGGCCCGGTCCGCGCAGCGGCCGGTCGCGGCCCGCGGCGATCGGCACCCCCCGGATGCCGGCCGCCGCGCACACCCGCCGGGCGTTGAGCGTGGTCTTCTCCACGGTCTGGTTGCCCGCGACGGTGGTGACGGCGAGCAGGTCGACGGCGGGGTGGGCGGCGGCGAGGAGGAGGGCGAAGGCGTCGTCGTGACCGGGGTCGCAGTCGAGGATCACGGGAACCGGCATGCCCCCACCGTCCCACACCGGACCGCGTCACCGGCAGACGCCGCGTCGGCGGGCGTGAGCCCAGGGAGAATCACCGACAGTATTTCCTGTCGAAACCATCCGTCGACAGGTACGCTTGTCGCATGAGCGATGCGATGGGGATCCCGACTCCCGACAAGACCGACGACGACTTCTGGGCCGCCTTCGCGGACCTGGTGGACCCGCCGTGGAACGAGCCCGCGCATGACGACGCGTTCACCATGGACGAGCGCATCCACGACGCGGTCCGCGACCTGGCGGACCGCATCTCGACCCGCCTGCTGGCCTACCGCGCCGCCGGCAAGACCCCCGACCCCGTCCTGATGGCGGCGCCCGACGTGCAGCTCGCGCTCCTCCGCGCGCTGTACGAGGCCAAGCAGTCCGTGGACCGGCTCGCCGAGAGCGCCGCCACCGTCGCCGGCCGCAGCGGCGCGACCTACGCGCAGCTCGGGGCCGCCTGGGGCGGCATCAAGCGGCAGTCGGCGCGGCTGAAGTGGCCCCACGCCGTTGTCAGGAAGACCGCCAGCGAGTCCATCCCGCTGCACTACGCGGGCGGCACCGCCGTCGTCCACCACGACGCGGAGGCCGACGCCTGGTGGTTCACCGCGACCGCCGCCGACCAGCAGGAGTGGGAGTCCGAGCCGGTCCACGCCAGCTACGCGGAGGCCATCGCCGGCGCGACCGAGTTCCTCCTCGCGCACACCGCGCCCGACCGCCCCGCGCCCGACCGGCCCGCGTCCGGCTGACCGGTCAGGGAAGGCCGTCCCCGGGGTCGCGCCGCGCGCCGTCCGGGCCCGCCCCCTCCGTCCCCTCCGCTCTCTCGGCCCCGCCGGCCCCGTCGGCGGTGTCCGCCCCGTACACCGCTCCCGCCGCTTCCGCCATGCCCGCCGCGTCCGCGCCCCGGACGTGGCGGTGCCGCTGCGACGGGGGCGCGGGGTAGCGGGACAGCAGCGCGTCCAGTTTCGCGAGCGCGGTGGCCGTCGCCATCAGGACGAGCGCGGTCGCCGCGAGTCCGGCGCCGACGTGCAGGCCGGTCGCGTTCAGCAGGACGCCGGCGCCCAGGCTCGCGGGGACCCCCAGGCCGGCGACGGCCACCTGGAGCACCTCCAGCCGTCTGCGCGCGCCTAACCGGCCGGCCATAGCGGTTCCCCTTCGCGTGAAGTGTCCGTGCCGGGGGTGGTTCCCGCCCCTCCGCGGCGGAACACGCGCCTCCGTCCGGTCCCCGGGGGCCGCCGCGCGTGCGCCGGTGCCGTCGCGGGCGGATCCTGGAAGAACGGGGGAGCGGCGCCCCGGGGACCGTACGGCTCCGGCGGCGCGCGGCGGCATGCGAGGAGGCAGACCATGACACGGAACCTGGAATGGAGGGTCGGCCTGGAACTCAGCGAGGACGCGGGCAGGACCAGGGCCGAGGCCCGCCTCGACACGGGGACCGCGACCTTCACCGGGCACGGCACGGCCCGCTGCAACCCGGCGGACACCGACGTACCGGTCATCGGGGACGAGCTGGCCGCGAGCCGGGCCATGAAGGACCTGGCGGGCAAGCTCATGAGGGAGGCGAACCGGGAGATGGACGCGGCCGGCGCCGGGACCGTACCGAAACGCACCGGCCCCGGGTACGGCTGGCCGGAGGCGGTCTCCTGAGGAGCCCGCCGCCACCGGCACCCATGCCACGGCCCCCGTCCGGGGGCCGTGCTGCGTACGCGCTGCCGCCGTCCGCCCTACTCCTCCCCGGGGGGCTCCACGACCAGGTGGTCGACGACCTCCACGACCCCGTCGACGGACTCGCACAGGCGCCGCAGCAGCGGGACGAGGTCCGCGCGGCCGACGGTCCCGCTGAGGGTGACCCGGCCCTCGTCGACGTCGATGTGGACGGCGGCGGGGGAGAGGCCCAGGATCCGGACGACCACGTCCTCGCGGATCTCCTCCTGGATCGAGCGGTCCCGGCGCAGGAACAGCTGGAGCAGGTCGCTGCGGCTGAGCACGCCGATGAGCCGCCCGCCCGCGTCCACGACCGGCAGCCGCTTCACCCGGTGCCGCTCCATCAGCCGCGCCGCCTCGACCGCCGTCCAGGACGGGCGGGCGGTGTGCACCGGGCTGGACATCATGGCCTCGGCGGTGCTGGGGCCGTCCTTGGCGGTGTGCCGGCGCAGCAGGTCCGCCTCGGAGACCACGCCCACCGGCCGGTTCTCCTCGTCGACGACCGGTACCGCCGTGATGCCGTACTCGTCGAGGAGCCGCGCGATCTCCTTGAACGGGGTCCCGCGCTGGACCGCGACCGCCGTGGGGGTCATCAGGTCCGCGACACTGCGGTGCCTCATCGTCCGTTCCGTCCCTTCTGCGGGTGACGGTTCCATGATCCCGCATCCGCCGCGCCCGGTGCGCGGGAGGGGTGGGGAACGGGGGTGCGAAGACGTCTTGTGGGTGCGACGGGTCCGTGGTTACCTGCGGGTTACCTCCGGTAAGTTCCCGTTGCGCCAAGGAAAGAGAGGCACCCCCATGCCCTCGGCACGTACGACCCGGACCCGCCGCCTCGCGGTCGCGCTCGCCGCCTCCGTCACGGCCTCCCTCACCCTCCTCGCCCCGGCCGTCGCCGCGCCCCCGGCGGCCCCGGCCTCCGCCCCCGCCGCGGAAGCCCCGCTGCGCGAGGTGATGTTCGTCGGCAACAACTGGGACGGCACCGCCGACGTCATCGCCGCCCGCGGCGACTTCCACCGCATCGGCCGGGTGAACGTCATCCCCGACAAGGAGGAGCGCCTGCGGGAGATCCACCTCAACCCCGTGAAGCTCGCCTTCTTCCTCGGTGTCCGCAACGGCCCGGGCGAGGGTCACGACCAGTTCGTGGACGACATGTACGCCACGCCCGACGGTGCCGCGATGGTCGTCTCGCGCCCCAGCTTCGCCGACGTCGTCTCGCTCGACCTCCGTACCGGCCGGATCAACTGGCGCTTCCCCGTGGACGGTTACCGCTCCGACCACATGGCCGTCTCGCCCGACGGCACCCGCGTCGCCGTCTCCGCGTCCACCGCCAACACCGTCCACGTCCTCGACATCGCCACCGGCCGCGAACTCGGCAGCTTCAGGACCGGCGACAAGCCCCACGAGAACGTCTTCACCTCCGACGGACGCCTCTGGAACATGTCCATCGGCGAGGTCACCACCGCCCTCGACGCGCCGTGGCTCGACTGGACCAAGGGCGACCGGCGGATCACCGTCGTCGACGCCACCACCTTCGAGACGGTCCGCGTCATCGACATGCGCTCCCGCCTCGACGCCTTCGGCCGCGACGACCTCTCCGACGCCGTCCGCCCGCTCGTCTTCACCCCCGACGAGAAGAAGCTGTACTTCCAGGTCTCGTTCCTGGGCGGATTCCTCGAGTACGACGTGGAGGCCGACCGCGTCACCCGCCTCAAGAACCTGCCGGGCAGCCCCACCACCGACCCCGACCGCACCCGCTGGGTCAACGACTCCCGCCACCACGGCCTCTCGATCAGCCCCGACGGGCGCAAGCTCTGCGTGGCCGGCACCATGGACGACTACGCCACCGTCGTGGACCGCGAGACCCTGGCCCAGGGCCCGCTCGTGCCCGCGAGCAAGCCGTACTGGGCGACCGTGAGCGGCGACGGGCGCGCCTGCGTCGTCTCGGAGAGCGGCGCCGACCGGGTCAGCGCCATCGACTTCGCCACCGGCGAGCGGATAGCGACCGTGGCGGTCGGCGACCACCCCCAGCGCGTCCGGCTCGCCCGCGTCCCCGCCGACTGGACCTCGCCGACACCGAACTGACGGATCCTCACGTACGGAACCGGCCGGATCGGTCTCCCGATCCGGCCGCTTCCTTGTGTGTGCGCGTCAGGAGCGGGTGACCTTCACCTCGTGGAGCGAGTAACCCCACTGCGTGGCCCGCCGCTCCCCCTGGATCCGTACGTACCGGGCGGGCGTGGAGGCGAACACGGCGGTGTCGTAACCGCCGTCCCCCGCCTCCGTCGACCACACCGTCCGCCAGACGGTGCCGTCCTCCGACACCTCGATCCGGTACTTCCGGGCGTGGGCCCGTTCCCAGTCCAGCGTCACCCGGCCGATCCGCCGGACCTCGCCCAGGTCCACCCGCAGCCACTGGTCGTCCGA
This sequence comes from Streptomyces sp. NPDC057854, assembly GCF_042797055.1. Lineage (NCBI taxonomy): Bacteria > Bacillati > Actinomycetota > Actinomycetes > Kitasatosporales > Streptomycetaceae > Streptomyces > Streptomyces sp. NPDC057854. The sequence goes on along the minus strand of NZ_JBHVMF010000001.1, from coordinate 798,639 downwards.
CCAGTCGCTCGCCCAGCGCGACTCCGCGTCGCCGTCGAAGGCGCGTCCCGGCGCGTAGCTGGTGAACGGGTGCCACTCGCTGGAGCTGGCCGAACTCGGCCTGCCCTCGGCCAGGTTCTCGCCCGGCTCGTGCCGTTCGGTCGCCCGCCACGTCCGCAGGTACGACTCCGCGCCGAGCGCCAGGTCCGCGATGACCTCGGGGCCGCCCGGGGTGAGCCGGATCTGCTCGATCCAGTCCGGCACCAGGCCCGCGTGCGCGGCGCCGTCCGTGTTGAGGTCCCAGGTCCGCTCGCCGGTCACCTGGCGGTCGAGGACGGTGCCGCCGTCGAAGCTGCGGTACGGGTACGTGACCGCGTTCGGCGCGTCCGGGCCGACCGGGCCGGGCCAGCCGCCGACGCCGTTCATGTCGGTGCCGTACCCGAGGCCCACGCCGTACTTGTCGCGCAGCTCCGCCTTCGCGCCGGCCTCGCCGATGAAGCCGCCGGCGCCGTGCATGTACGGCGCGGTGAACCCGCCCAGCTTGTAGAGCCGTTCGGTCCAGTCGAGGTCCATCCAGCTGTGCGTGGAGAGCACGCCCGGGTACTCCTCGGCCTCCAGGATGTCCAGCGCCCGGCCGGCCGCCTTCACGCTCATGTGGTCGAGCTCCAGCATCATGCCCCGCTCCATCATGCCGCGGAGCGCGTACTCGCCCAGGCGGGTCAGGCCCCTGGTGTTGCAGCGGGCGTCCGAGGCGTAGGCCGGCACGCTCACCCCCGCCGGCAGCTTCTCCGCCATGGCGGGCGGCGCCACGAGCCCGATCGGGTTGTCCTGCTGCGGACCCGCGCACTTCTCGGTCGCCCAGAAGGTGCCGGTGGACAGGAACTGGCCGATATTCACCGCCACGCCCGTCGTGCCGCTGTCGAAGCGGACGCCGCACAGCGCGTTGTCGAACTTGTGGCACAGGAACATGCTGCGCACCCCGAGCCCGTACAGCTCGTCCAGGCCGCGGTCGATGTCCGCCTGGTCGCACTGGGCCACGTCGAGGATCTGCTTGCAGCCGAACGGCTCCGAGGTCTCCACGCCGAGCACCACCGCCAGCTTGCCCTGCTCGATCACCGACCGCGCCTGGTCGGCGCTGGTGACGATGCGGAACCAGCCCTTGCCCGGGCCGCCGAACATCGCGTCGACGTAGTCCTGCATCTCGTACGTCTTGCGGGCCTCCAGCCGGATGGCCTCCATCTCGTCGCAGCCGCGGTCGCGGGGCATCAGCGAGCACAACAGCCCGTTGGACACGAGGTCGTTGACGAGGACGCGCTGGCCGCCGCGCCACGCGCGCTCCAGCCAGGCGTAGTAGTTCTGCTGGTGGGTCAGCGAGTCGTGGGCCGGCCAGTCGGCGAAGGTGGGCCAGCCGTCCGGGTCGTGCTTCCCGTTCGCGCCGCCGGTCAGGTTCTCGAAGAGCGCGCCGGAGCCGTCCGGATAGTGCTCCGGGCAGTCCTTCAGGGCGTCGGCGACGCCGGCCGGGGAGAACGGCTTGCCGCAGATCAGCCGGCCGCCGAAGCCCTCGTTGGACATCACGTGGTTGTGGGCGTCGACGAAGCCGCGCACCCGCCCCTGGGCGTCGGTGCCGGTGAACGGCGCGCCCGTGGCGTTGACCTGCGCGTCGGGCGCGGGCCGGGCGGCCGGCTCCCACCACGGGGCGCCGGCGGCGGGGACCGGCGCCGCGCCGAACAGCACGGCCGCGAGGGCGAGGAGGAGGGACACGAGACCGAGGCGGCGTGTCCGGCGGAAGGGGGAAGCGCTTCGGATGGTGCGGGGGGTCATGGTCGCGAAGCCTCCGGTCGGTGGGGGTGTACCGGGCGCCCCGAGGATCGCGGTGCGAAAGGACCGAGTCAAGAGTCCGGGTCAGATGACCTGTTGAGGTCCGGGCGTCGGCCCGGCGCCTGCCTTCGGGCGATTCAGCCCTCGATCAGCCGAACGAGCTGATCAGCCGTCAGTTCGAGCTGTTCGGCGGCGGCCTGCTCGTCCCGCAGCACCAGGTACTGCAGCGTCATCCCGTCCACCGCCGCCGCGAGGTGCCGCGCCAGCGTCCCCACCGGAACCTTCGGCTCCGTCCCGAGCGCGGACGCCACCTGCTCCACCAGCGCCGTCGCCGAGCGCACGTACTGCTCGTACTGGGCGCGGGCCAGATGCTCGAACCCCGGCTCGCGCAGCGCGTACTGGGTGAGGTCGTACGTCAGCATGTGGGCGCCCGGGTGCGCGGTGACGTCCTCCCAGTAGGCGCGCAGCGCCGCCCGCACGGTCTCGCGCAGGGTCGCCTTCGGCTCCACGGCCTTCCGGACCCGCGCCACGTAGTCGCCGACGATCGTCTCCAGCGCGGCCTCCAGGAGCGCCTGCTTGGAGTCGAAGCAATAGTGGAAGACGCTCAGCGAGACCCCGGCCTCGGCGGAGATCGACCGGGTGGTGGTCCTGGCCACCCCGTCCCTGGTCATCGCCCTGATCGCCGCCTCGACCAGCTGCCGGCGTCGCTCCGCCGACGGCATCCGCCCCATGCTTCCTCCTCGCGTCCGGGCGCCAGGGTAACCGTCCGCCGTCCGGCGCCTCCGCTCAGGCCGAGGACGGCCACGCGCCCGCGCGCGCGAGGCCGAGCACCAGCGCCGCGATGTTCCAGGCGTCGTCCTCGCCGCGGTGGTGGCGGCCCTCCAGGGGGAGGCCGGCGTGGGCGAGGGCCTGCGCCATGCCGGGGCGGCGGCGCAGGGCGTGGGCGTCGGTGAAGACGGCCTTCGCGTTCGTGTGGTGGCGGCCGAAGGGGTACGGGACGCGGCCGGCCGCGCACTGGGCGGTGAACTGCCGGCGGTCGTAGTCGCCCCAGCTCGCCCAGGGGCGGGTGCCCGCGGCGTGGTCGCGGGCGAGGAGGCGGCAGGCGGTCGCGAAGTCGACGCCGGTGTCGACCTCGGCCTGGGTGAGGCCGGTCAGCTCCGTGCAGAACGCGCTGACGCGGGAGCGGACCGGGCGGACCAGGATCCGGTGCCGGCCCACCCGCTCACCGGCCGTCAGGTCCACGACGGTCAGCCCGATCTCGATGATCTCGCTGACCTCGCCGGGCGGCGGCTGCCGCTCCCAGCAGGTCGCCTCGACGTCGACGACGTTGATCAGGTGGTGGGTGTCCATGCGGGGAGCGTAGGAGGCGGGCGGGTGCGGGGCACCCGGATTTTCCGGCGGGTCAGGCCTCGTGCGGGGCGAGGACCGCGCGCAGTGCCGCCACCGCGTGGGCGCGGTGCGCGTCGAGCTCCCGCACGACGGCGTCGCGGTCGCCGGCGCGCAGGGCGGCGAGGACGGCGCGGTGCTCGGCGACCGCCTGGCCGCGGTGGTCGGCGTCGGTGTAGTAGAGCGAGCGGTAGGCGTCGGTGGCGTCCCAGAGCGTGGTGATCATCCGGACCAGGCGGGGCATGCCGCAGGCGTCGACGAGGGTGAGGTGGAAGCGGCGGTTGGCCGCGCCCATCTCCGGCACGTCACCGGCCCGGGCCGCGCGCTCGACGTCGTCCTGGACGGCCGCCAGGGTGTCCGCCAGGTCCGCGGGGGCGAGGTCGATGGCCCGCAGCACGGCCTCGGTCTCCAGCAGGGCGCGGATGCGGTAGATCTCCTCCAGGTCGGCGAGCGACAGCTCGGCCACGAAGTAGCCGCGGTGCACGTGGTGGACGACCAGGCCCTCCGCTTCCAGGGCCTTCAGGGCCTCCCGGAGCGGCACCCGGCTCACGTCGAGCCGGGCCGCCAGCGCGTCCTGTCGGATGGGGGCGCCCGGCCGGAGCTCACCGCGCGTGATGGCGCTCCGCAGCTCCTCCAGGACGAACTGCTGGGCCGTCTGGGGCCGTCGCCTCTCCACCGTGCCGCCGCTCATCGATCCGACCTTCCTCCGCGTGACCTGCGCACCGGCGGCTCTCGCCGCCGGCGGTGACCGTCATCTTCCTACGGACCGGCGGTCCGCCGCGGAGCCGTCCACGGGCGGGATCGCGGCCAGGACCTCGGCGGTGTGCTCGCCGAGCCGCGGCGGAGCCGAGCGGTACGCGGGCGGGGTGGCCCCGAACCGGACCGGGTGCGCGACCTGGCCGGGACCGGCGGCCTCCTCGGGGACGCGGGCGCCGAGCCCGAGCCGGTCGGCGAGCGCGAACGCGCCCGCCAGGTCGTTGATGGGGCCGCACGGCACGCCGGCCGCGGTCAGCTCCGCGAACCAGGCGTCGGCGGTGCGGGTCGCCAGCGGTCCGGCGAGCGCCGCCGCCAGCTCCTCGCGGTGGGCGACGCGGGCCGTGTTGGTGGCGAACCGCTCGTCGCCGGCCAGGCCGGGCCGGCCGATCCGCTCGCACAGCGCCCGGAACTGCCGGTCGTTGCCGACCGCGAGGACCAGCGGCCGGTCGCTCGCCTCGAAGACCTCGTACGGCGTGATGCTCGGGTGCCGGTTGCCCATGGCGCGCGGCACGACGCCGGCGCCGAGGTGCGCGGCGGCCTGGTTGGTGAGGGCGGACAGCAGTGAGCCGAGCAGCGAGACCTCCACGCGCTGGCCCTCGCCGGTGCGTTCGCGGTGGCGCAGGGCGGCCAGCACGCCGAGGCCGGCGTGGAGTCCGGTGATGACGTCGACGAGCGCGACCCCCGCCTTCGTGCCCTGCCCGCCCGGCTCGCCGGTGACGCTCATCAGGCCGCCCATGGCCTGCACCAGCAGGTCGTAGCCGGGCAGCGCGGCGCCGCCGTCGGTGCCGAAGCCGGTGACCGAGCAGTAGACGAGGCCGGGGTTGGTGCGGCGTACGTCCTCGTAGCCGAGGCCCAGCTTCTCCATGGTCCCGGGGCGGAAGTTCTCCACCAGGACGTCCGCCCGGTCGACGATCGCCCGCGCCGCGGCGAGGCCGTCCGGGTCGGTGAGGTCGAGCGCGACGGACCGCTTGTTGCGGTTGACGCCCAGGAAGTACGTGGCCTGCCCGTCCGCGAACGGCGGCCCCCACGCACGGGTGTCGTCCCCGCCGTCCGGCCGCTCGATCTTGATCACGTCGGCGCCGAGGTCGGCCAGCAGCATCGTCATGTACGGGCCGGCGAGGACCCGGCCGAAGTCGGCGACGACGACGCCGGAGAGGGCGCCGGCGGCGGCGTCCGGGGGCGCGGGCGACGGAGCGCCCGAGAGGGGGTCGGCGGCGGGCTGCGGGTGGTCCGTGGGCATGGCCGTGCTCCCTCGGTGGTGGGCATCGGACGGGGGATCAGGAGCGGGCGAGACCCGCTGATCCCCTCGGGACCGTAGGGGCCGGGAACCGGATTTTCAATACTGGATCCAAAATCCAATCTGCCGCTACGCTCGGCTCGCCACGCCGAGCACGACCCTCGTCACAGCCGCCAGGAGGCCGCCCGTGAAGTCCTCGCCGTCCAGCCCCGTCCACCCCCTCGCCCTCCTCGCCGTCGACGGCCTGCTCAGCGACGAGGAGCGGGAGATCCGCGCCACCGTCCGCGCCGTCGCCGACCGCGAACTGCGCCCGCACGTCGCCGGCTGGTTCGAGGAGGGGCGGATCCCCGCCCGCGAACTCGCCCGCACCCTCGGCGACCTGGGCGTGCTCGGCATGCACCTGGACGGGTACGGCTGCGCCGGCACCAGCGCGGTCGCGTACGGCCTGGCCTGCATGGAGCTGGAGGCCGTCGACTCCGGTCTGCGCTCCCTGGTGTCCGTGCAGGGCTCGCTCGCGATGTACGCGATCTGGAAGCACGGCTCCGAGGAGCAGAAGCAGCGGTGGCTGCCGAAGATGGCGGCCGGCGAGTACATCGGCTGCTTCGGCCTCACCGAGCCCGACGCCGGCTCCGACCCCGGCGCGATGCGGACCCACGCCAAGCGGGACGGCGACGACTGGATCCTCAACGGCACCAAGATGTGGATCACCAACGGCTCCGTCGCCGACGTCGCCGTGGTCTGGGCCCGCACCGAGGACGGCGTCCGCGGCTTCCTCGTCCCGGCCGGCACCCCCGGCTTCAGTGCCCCCGAGATCACCATGAAGCTGTCGCTGCGGGCCAGCGTCACCGCCGAACTGGTGCTGGACGACGTCCGGCTCCCCGCCGACGCGATGCTGCCCGGCGCCCGCGGCCTCTCCGGCCCGCTCGGCTGCCTCAACGAAGCCCGCTTCGGCATCGTCTTCGGCGCCCTCGGCGCCGCCCGCGACTGCCTGGAGACCGCGATCTCGTACGCGAAGGACCGGACCGTCTTCGCCCGCTCCCTCGCCTCCTACCAGCTCACCCAGCAGAAGCTCGCGGACATGTCCGTCGAGCTCGGCAAGGGCATGCTGCTCGCCCTCCACCTCGGCCGGCTCAAGGACGCCGGCGAGATCACGCCCGAGCAGATCAGCGTGGGCAAGCTCAACAACGTCCGCGAGGCCATCGCCATCGCCCGCGAGTGCCGGACGATCCTCGGCGCCAACGGCATCACGCTCGAGTACCCGGTGCTCCGGCACGCCAACAACCTGGAGTCCGTCCTCACCTACGAGGGCACCAGCGAGGTCCACGCGCTCGTCATCGGCAAGGCGCTCACCGGCGAGCAGGCGTTCCGCTGACCCGCGGCCGGTGTCCGCCGGGGCAGCCCGGCGGACACCGGCCCGGCCTCTCAGCCCGCGGTCACGCGCGCGAGGAACGCGTCCAGGTTCTCCGTGAGACGGAACACCCGCTCCTCCAGGGACAGCGTCTCCTCGTGGCGCAGCCCGCGCAGCTTCGGCACCCGCTTGCCGCGCACGTAGAGGGAGCACGCCAGGTCGGCGCAGACGTACAGGCCGACCGTGTTGCCGTCCCGGCCGCGCGCGCCGGCCAGCGGCGCGGCCAGCAGCGTCACGCCCGAGGACGCGTGCCCGGTCATGCAGATCCGGCAGATGCTGGTCTTCACGGCACTGGTCCGGCCCGCCGCCGGCACCCGCAGGGTCACCCCCAGCGGGCCGTCCTCCCGGCGCACCACCAGATGGGCCCGCAGCGGCGCCCCCGGATCCACCCAGCCCAGGAAGTCCAGGTCCTCCCAGGGCGTCTCGGCGAAGTCCAGCGGCAGCTTCAGCCGCGCGGCATCCCCTCGCGTCGCGTTCACGAACGACGAGCGGATCTCTTTCTCAGTCAACGGTTCCACTCGTTGGACCGTACACGCATGTCCGGGGGCGGGGCATCCGGATTTCCGCCCCCCGCCCACCGCCTCGACGGCGCCTCCGGTCAGGCCACCCACTCCGGCAGCGCCGGATCCGTGAACCGGCCCGGCGCCCCCTCCAGGGCCGCCGCGAGCCGTTCCGCGGCCGGCTCGTACCGCTCCTCCGGCAGCGTGTACGGGATCCGCAGCCGGTGCTCGTGCGTCCCCGGATCCACTCCGAACCGGGCCCCGCCCTCCACCCGCACCCCGTGCCGCAGCGCCCGCGCCGACAGCTGCGTCGCCACCGGCCGCCCGAGGTCGATCCAGAGGCACATCCCGCCCGGCGGCACCGTCCACCGCCACTCCGGCAGGTGCCGGGCCAGCGCGAGGCCCAGGGCCTCGCGGTTCCGCCGCAGCTGCGCCACGCGCGCGTGCACGACCGCGTCCAGGCGCCGCATCAGCGCCACCGCCACCAGCTGGTCCAGCACCGAACCCGCCAGGTCGGCCGTGACCCGGGTCCGGGTCAGCTCGGTGACCACCCGCGCCGACGCCCGCACCCAGCCCACCCGCAGCCCGCCCCAGCAGCTCTTGCTCAGCGAGCCCACCGACACGATCTGCTCGCCGCCGCCCGTCCCGGCCGCCGCCGCGAACGGCGCCGGCGCCGGCACGTCCAGCGCCATGTCGGTGAGCGTCTCGTCCACCACCAGCCACGTCCCCGTCGCCCGCGCCGACCGCGCCAGCTCCCGCGCCTGCTCGCGCGGCATCAGCCGCCCGGTCGGGTTGTGGAAGTCCGGGATGAGGTACGCCAGCCGGGGCGCCGTCTGCCGCAGCGCCGCGTCCACCAGCCCCGTGTCCCAGCCCTGGTCGGTGACCGGCACCGGCGTCACCCGCATCCCCCGGCCCCGCATCGAGTCCAGCGCGTTGGTGTACGACGGGTTCTCCGCCAGCACCCGGTCACCCGGCCGCCCGAACTGCGCGAGGACCAGCGACAGCGCCTGCTGCGCGCCGGTCGTCACCAGGATCTGCTCGGGCCGGGTCGGCAGGCCGCGGGAGGTGTACCGCTCCGCCACCGCGGCCCGCAGCTCCGGCAGGCCGTACGGGTGGTAGCCCGGCGCGGTCGCGAACCGCGGCAGCTCGGCCGACGCCTCCGCCAGCGCCCGCGCGAGTTCGTCGCCTGGCGCGTGCGGCGCGGCCAGGGCCAGGTCGATCACCTCGTCCGCCGGATCCTGGTACGGCCCCAGGGACGCCGGCGCCTGCCCGTCCGGAAGCGCCGTCCAGGTGCCCGAGCCGCGCCGGCTGTGCGCGTACCCGCTGTCGCGCAGCAGGTCGTACGCCCCCGTCACCGTCGTCCGGCTCACCGCCAGGACCTGCGCCAGCTCCCGCTCCGCGGGCAGCCGGAGCCGCAGCGCCACCCGCCCGTCCAGCAGCGCCTCCCGCACCGCCCGCGCCAGCTCCCGGTAGCCGAACCGGCCCTCCGGCGGCGGAGTGAGCAGCGAGGCGAGCTGCCGGCCCGACAAGGTCCGGTCCGCGGTGTGGACCACACGGCCTTGCGTCATGCCAATCACTCCTCATTGGCTCTGCTGTCCAGGCCAATAAGGCTACAGACTCTCCGTCAGTGGCCCGGCGGTTTCGCCGGAACCGGCACCGCGCGAGCCACCTTCACGACGGCACCACCGAGAAGGGACCGACCATGACCCCACACTTCGGCGACCGCGACGAGCGCCTGTGGCAGCGCCGGGCGGAGGAGTCCGCCCGGCCGCTCCCGGTGGGCGCCTGGCTGCGCACCCTGCGCGCCACGCTCCGGATCCACCGGCCCGCCTCCCGTACGCCCGAGGAGGCCACGTGACCGGGACGACCGTCCCCGGGGAGCGGGGGTCTCAGGCCACCGGGTGACGGCCGGGCCCGGGGGCCGGCGGCGACGCCGGGCCGGAGGACGAACTGGCCGACGCCGACCGCCCGTCGGTGCCGTCCGTGCCGCCCGTGCCGTCGGCCGGGGTGGTGGTGTCCGTCGCGGCGGACGGCGTCTCCGTGTCCGGCGGCGGGTCCGAGGGCGAGTCGGTCGGCTCGTCCGACGGGGTGTCGGAAGGCGGGTCGGACGGCGGGTCGGACGGGGAGTCCGGCGGCGGGTCGGACGGGGACGTGGTGTCCGTCGACGGGCTCGGGGTCGTCGCCGTGCCCGACGGCGAGAGCGACGTCGGGCACGGCGACGGCGTCACCCCGCCGCTCGGCGCCGGCGTCTCGCCCTCGGGCACCGTCACGCACGGCACCGGCGAGGTTCGCGTGACCGACGGCGAGGGGGAGGTGGGCGTCGGCGTCGGCCGGGGCGGCGGCGGGGTCGGCTTGTCGTGCCGCCCGGTGTCGCCGTGCTTCCGCGCGAACCAGGCGCCGTCCTCGGGGTCGTACACCACGAACACGTTCACCACCGTCACCGCCGGCGCCACCACCACGACCTGGGACGACCGGTAGCCGGGCCACGGGGTGCCCGTGGTGCGCGGCTGCTTCTGCGCCACCGGCTCCGTCAGCGGATTGCCGCAGGCGCACCGCACCCGGGGCACGCCCCGGCCGTCGACGAGGACCGCGGTCCCCGCCTGGAGGACCGCCTGGTACGCGGTGGCGGAGCCGTTTTGGAAGCCGTGGTTGGTGACCCGGGTGTCCACCCGGAGCTGGAGCGGCGTCAGGGAGCGGAGGTAGCCGGGCACCGCGCCGACCTCCAGGCCGAGGACCTCGGCGAAGGCGGCGTTCTTGGCGGGCTCGGCGGCGAGGTAGCGGACCTGCCGTTCGACGTCGCAGCTCGCCGACGCGCGCGTGCCGCCGTACAGGCCCGGCGTGGAGCCCGACACCCGCGGCGTCGCGGTCTCGGCGGTGCCGGTCCGCGGCGGCAGCGTCGCCGCGCCCGACGCGCTGTCCTCGCGGGCGGTGGAGGCGGTGAAGGGATCGGGCCCGGAGGCGGACGTGTTCTGGAGGAAGACCTCGCCGCTGCCGCCCGACCCGGCCGTGTCGCCCTTGTCGTCCGACCGGCCGACGAGGACCACCGTCAGCGCGGCGGCCGCGACGACCAGGGCGGTGAGCGAGGCGACCTTCGGCACCGACCGCCACCACGGCGTCCCGCGGCCCCTCCCGCCGCCGTGACTGCTCCCGGAGCCCCCGCCCGCACTCCCGCCCCCGCCCGCCCCGCCTCCGCCGCCCCCGCCGCCGGAGCCGTCGTGCGGCGGCCCGGGCGGGGCCGGCGGGCCGGAGGCTCCGGGACGGGTGGCCGCGCCGGACAGCGGTCCCGAGGGCGGGCCCGTGGGCGGGCCGGCGGGCGGGACCGACGGAGGGCCGGACGGCGGCGGCGGTGGTGGGGAAGTCACGTGCGTGTCCCTTTCTTCCGTTCGGCGCCATTCTGGGCGCCGGGCGCACACCCCGCACCCGCACGCGGGCTCAGTCGGTCCGGGCGTGCTCCACCGTGCAGGCCGTGGTGTGCGCCGGGCACCAGTGGGTGCGACCGCCGACGAGCCGGAGCTGGAGGTCCGCGCCGGCCATCCCGGCGCGGTCCAGGGCGGCGCGGAGCGCCCCGGGAGCCGGCTGCGGCGGCAGCCCGAGGACGTCGATCAGGACGACGCCGTTCCGGGCGTCGACGGAGGCGATCTGCCAGGCGCCGGCCGCGGCCCAGCGCTCGGCGACCGGCCCGGCGTCGGCGGCCAGGGCGCGGTCCCGGGCCACGGCGATCGTGCCGGTGGTGAGCGGGACGGCCACCAGCAGCACCACGGCCGCCACGGCCGCCAGCGTCCGGCCGTGGAACTCCCCGACCGCCAGCCCCGCCGCGCGGGCCGCGTCGCGCACGCGGTACCCGAGGAACACCAGGGTGCCGGTCGCCACGATCGCCGCCACGTTGGTCGCGAAGAGGAGCGCGGACTCCCCGGCGTCGTGGTAGCGGTGCACCGCGATCAGCAGCCCCGTGACTGCCAGCGGCGGCACCAGGGAGATGGCGATGGCCACCCCCGGCAGCGCGTCCGAGATGTCGGTGCGGACCAGGGCGAACGCGCCGACGGTCCCCGTCGCCAGGGCCGCGAACAGGTCGATCAGCCGCGGGCTGATCCGCGACGCCACCTGGCTGTTGTTCGCGAACGCGTCCGGCGGCGACACGATCCAGCCCAGCAGCATCCCGACGCACACCACCGCCACCGCGCCGCCCAGCACCAGCAGCGCGCTGCGCACCACGTGCGGGCGGTCCGCGAGGACCAGGGCCAGGGCGGTGCCGAGGATCGGGGTCATCAGCGGCGCCACGATCATCGCGCCGATGACGGTGGCGGTGGAGTCGCCGACCACGCCGGCGCCCGCGATGACCGAGGCCAGCAGCAACAGCACCCAGAACCGGGAGGAGCTGGGGCTGCGCCAGTCCCGCGCGATGAAGAGCGAGTCGGCCATCCGCCGGGCCGCCGCCGCGTCGACTTTCCCCAAGGTGACGGCCTTTCACGCGCCCGACGATGTCCGTTTCCGGAAGTATCGGGTGATTCGGGGTGCGATGCGAGTCGACGGCCAGGAGGAAGGAGCCCCGGAACCGGACGGCACGTCAGCCCCGGCCCGCAAGCCGGGCCCCCTTCCGCCGTACGGCCCCCGGGCCTGTCCGGCCCCCTTCCGCCGTAACGCCCCCGGCAGCCTGTAATGGCCCAGTAACGGCCCCTTCCTAGGGTGCGGCCATCCCCGTACCTCCCCCCCGGAAGGGTGCCCCCATGTCCCTGTCTCGACCGCCGAGGCGCAGACGCGCCCTGTGGGCGTCGGCCCTGCTGTGCGCCGCCGCCCTGCTGACCGGTCCGACCCCCGCGCTCGCCGGGCCGGCGCGGCCCGGAGCACCGGCCGCCGACGTCGACGCCGCGCTCACCGAAGCCGTCCGGGACGGCCGCGACGCCTCCTTCTTCGTCGTCCTGGAGAACCGGGCCGACCTGGCCGCCGCCCGCAGGCAGACCGCGCACGCGAAGGCCGCCACCGCCGCGTACACCGCCCTCAAGGAGCACGCGCGGAACAGCCAGCGGTCCCTCGGCGCCTTCCTCGACAAGCGGCGGATCGGGCACCGGGACTTCTGGATCGCCAACACCGTCCAGGTCACCGGCGACGCGAACCTCGTGGCCGAACTGGCCCGGCGCGACGACGTCGAGGGGCTCGTCCTGGCACGCACGTACCGCCTCGACGACATCGCGTCGGCGGGCGGCGCGGCGAGCCCCACCCGCACCGCCTCCTCGGCGAGCGGCGACGCCACCCCCGAGTGGGGCGTCCGCGCCGTCAAGGCCGACCAGGTCTGGGCCGAGTACGAGAACCGCGGCGAGGGCATCGTCATCGCCAACGTCGACTCGGGCGTCCAGTACGACCACCCCGACCTCGTCGCCGGCTACCGCGGCAACAACGGCGACGGCACCTTCACCCACGACCACAACTTCTACGACCCGTCCGGCACCTGCCCCACCAGCACCACCCCGTGCGACAACAACGGCCACGGCACCCACACCATGGGCACCATGGCCGGCCGCAACGGCGTCGGCGTCGCCCCGGGTGCCACCTGGATCGCCGCCAAGGGCTGCGAGTCGTCCGCGTGCTCGGACGCGAACCTGCTCGCCGCCGGCCAGTGGATCCTCGCGCCGACCGACCGCGACGGGCGGAACCCGCGCCCCGACCTCGCCCCGCACATCGTCAACAACTCCTGGTCCGGCGGCCGGACGACCTTCTACCAGGACATCGTCGAGGCGTGGAACGCCGCCGGCATCTTCGAGGCGTTCGCGGCCGGCAACGACGGCGACGGCACCACCTGCTCCACCGCTGCCGCCCCCGGCGCGCAGGCCCCCGCCTACGGCGTCGGCGCCTACGACGCCGCCGGCCGGATCGCCTCGTTCTCCGGCTTCGGCCCCTCGCCGGTCGACGGCTCCGCCAAGCCGAACATCGCCGCCCCCGGCGTCGACGTCACCTCCACCTGGCCCGGCTCGCGCTACAAGTCCAGCTCCGGCACCTCGATGGCCACCCCGCACGTCGCCGGCGCCGTCGCGCTCCTGTGGTCCTCCGCGCCCTCGCTGACCGGCGACATCGCCGCCACCCGCCGCCTCCTGGACGAGACCGCCGCCGACGTCGACGACACCCGCTGCGGCGGCACCCCCGCCCGCAACAACGTGTGGGGCGAGGGCCGGCTCGACGTCCTCGCCGCCGTCGCCAAGGCCCCGCACACCGCCGTCACCGTCACCGGCACGGTGACCGACCGGGCCACCGGCGCGCCCCTCCAGGGCATCACCCTCACCGCCACGCACGCCACCACCGGCGAACGCACCGTCCGCACCGGCCCCGACGGCCGCTACCGCCTCGCGTTCGCCCCCGGCACGTACGACTTCGCCTTCACCGGCTACGGCTACGCGACCACCACCCTCCCCGGCGTCGCCCTCACCACCGGCGAGCCGCTGACCCAGGACGTCGCCCTCACCGCGCTGCCCGCCCACCCCGTCACCGGCACCGTCCTCGACGTCACCGGCAAGCCGCTCGCCGGCGCCGCCGTCCAGCTCCCCGGCACGCCCGTCGCCGGAACCACCTCCCGCGCCGACGGCACCTTCACCCTGCCGCCGGTCGCCGAGGGCAGCCACCCGCTGACCGTGACGCCCGCCGCGCCCGCCCTCTGCAACGGCACGTCCACCACCACCCTCGCCGTCGACGGCGCCGAGAACCGCACGGTCCGCCTCCCCGCCCGCTCCGACGCCTCCGGCACCACCTGCGCCCCGGCCCCGTACGCCTGGATCCCCGGCTCCGCCAGGGTCGCCCTCAGCGGCGACGAGGACGCCGAGACGATCGCGCTGCCGTTCCCGGTGCGGCTGTACGGCGTCCCTTACACCCGCGCCTCCGTCACCACCGACGGCCTGGTGAACTTCCTGGAGCCGCGCGTCGGCGACCACGCCAACACGGCCCTGCCCGACGCGGCCCGGCCCAACGGCATCGTCGCCCCGCTCTGGGACGACCTCACCCTCGACAAGAGGTCCGGCGTGCAGACCGCGACCACCGGCACCGCCGGCGCCCGCAGGTTCGCCGTCGTCTGGAACGACGTCCTGTTCGCCGACGGCAGCGGCGCCCGCACCACCTTCGAGGCCGTCTTCGACGAGGCCACCGGCGCCGTCACCTTCCAGTACCGGTCTGTCCCCGGCGGCGGCGCCTCCGCCACCGTCGGCATCGAGAACCAGGCCGGCACCGACGCCCTCCCGTACGCCCACGACCAGGCCGTCCTGACGGCCGGCACGGCGATCCGATTCACCCAGGAAGCGAAGTGACGCCCATGCGCACCCCCGCCACCCGGCGCGCCCTCGCGCTGGCCTCCGCCCTCGTCGCGGCGGGCCTCGCCCTGACCTCGGCGCCGCACGCCCTGGCCGCCGAGGAGCCCGGCGCCACCGCGCTCACCCTCAGCGCCGCACAGGCACGGACGCTCGCCGAGCGCGTGCACGTCGACGTGTACGGCGACGGCGACGCCGGCCCGGCCGCCGCGCCCACCCCCGCTCCCGTGCGGACGACGGAAGCCGAGACCGCCGAAGGGACCGCCGAGGGGACCGCCGAAGGGACCGCCGAGGGGACCGCCCCCGCGCCCGTCACCTTCACCCGGAAGGCCGTGCTGGAGGGCGTGCGCGGCGCCGCCGCCACCGTCCCGGCCGGCGCCGACGGCTCCTACTTCACCGTGCACAGCCTCGGCAACGTCCAGCTCCACCGCGCCGACGGCTCCACCGCCTGGGCCCGCGACAACGCGTCGCTGTACGCGGACTGGCAGGTCAAGCCCCTGCGGCCGTACCAGGCCGAGCCCTACCCCGCGCGGATCCTGATGGGCTACAACGCCGTCACCCCGTTCACGCCCAACTCCGACCAGGGCTTCGACACCGCCGACCTGACCGGCGACGGCACGCCGGACCTGGTCCTCTCGGCGAGCGTCGGCTCCACCCCGTACCGGCCCTTCACCTCGCCCGGCTCGCCCCTGCCCACCGGCACCTTCGTGACCGTCCTCGACGGCAGGACCGGCACCACCCTGTGGTCGAAGCTGTACGCGTACGCCGCCCTCGTCAAGGTCGTCGACGGCACCCTGCTGATCGCCGACGCGCCGCGCCTCAACCAGAACGCGCCGCGGACGCAGACGGCCACCCTCACCGGCATCCGCTTCGCGTACGCCGACGGCGCCCTCATCCCGGCCGGCACCTGGACGTACGACACCGGCACGACCGCCGTCGCCACCTGGGCCGCGCTGGAGCCCGCCGGCGGCGGCAAGGTCGCCGCCGCCTGGGACCTGCGCCGGACCGACGGCACCGCCGCCCGCGGACGCACCCTCCTCCTCGACACCGCCGACGGCTCCGTCAGCTGGCAGACGGACAGCGCCCTGTACGCCCGCCAGCTGCGCCTCGACGCCACGCGCGACCGGCTCGTCGCCGTCGAACAGGCCGACAACGGCGACGGGATGGCGTACGAACTCGCCGCCTACGCCCTCGCGGACGGCGCCCGCACCACCCTCGACACCCGCGTCAACGCCGTGCCCACCGCGCTGACCGTCGGCGACGCGGCCGGCGGCGGCGGAGCCGAGTACGTCGTCGCCGAGTCCACCTTCAGCCCCACCCTGTACGTCAACGCCGCCACGATCCGCGTCCTCGACGGCGCGGACGGCACGACCGCCCGGTGGACGCACACCACCAAGCGCGCCGCCGACAACCCGGGCGACGGCCCCAGCACCTGGAGCCTCGCCGTCCACGGCGGCTCCCTGCTCGCCGCCGCCCAGGACGACACCGGCCTCGGCACCGCCGCCAACCCCGGCGGCCAGCGGTACGGTTCGCTGACCGCGTTCGCCGGCAACGGCAGGGTCAAGTGGCGGCACACCGGCGTGGAGGCGTCGCCGCTGTACCAGCAGGCCTACACCGCCGGCGGCGAGGACCGGGTACGGGTCGTCGACCAGCAGCAGAACATCCGCGAGTTCAGCCTCGGCAACGGCCGGCAGAAGCACCTCACCCCCCTCCAGGGTGCCCTCAACCACGGCCGGGCCGCCGACCTGGACGGCGACGGCAGGCAGGACCTCGTGGCCGGCGGCACCTCCGACGGCGTCTGGGCCTACTCCGGCACCTCACTGGCCGGCGGCGCGCCGCGCGTGCTGTGGCGGGCCACCGTCCCCGGCGAGGTCCACGCCCTCGCCACCGGCGACGTGAACGGCGACGGCACGCCCGACGTCGCCGTCGCCGCCGACACCGCGACGGCCGTCCTCGACGGCAGGACCGGCGCGACCCTCGCGACCGTCGACGGCGGCGGGGCGTACGTCCGCTCGGTCACCGTCGCCGACCTGACCGGCGACGGCCGGGCCGAGATCCTCGTCCCCACCGACGCCCTGCGCGTCTACGACGGGCACGGC
This sequence comes from Streptomyces sp. NPDC057854, assembly GCF_042797055.1. Classification (NCBI taxonomy): domain Bacteria; kingdom Bacillati; phylum Actinomycetota; class Actinomycetes; order Kitasatosporales; family Streptomycetaceae; genus Streptomyces; species Streptomyces sp. NPDC057854. The sequence continues at coordinate 782,173 of NZ_JBHVMF010000001.1, read as the reverse complement.
ACGCTGCTCTGGGCGTACACCGCCCCGGCGGACGCCGGCGAGGTCGTCTTCTCCGACACCGTGGTCGCCGGGGGCCGGGTGCACACGCAGTACACCACCCTGGGCGCGCTGAACGCCCCCGACGCCGTCGCGAACGGCGTGGCCCTCGACGCCGCCACGGGAGCCGTCCGCTGGACCGCCGACCCGGTGGCCCCGGACCGCGCGGCCGACGGCAGGCTGCACGGCGCCGTCCTCGACCACGGCGTCTTCGCCTCGCCGGGCATCCCGTACGCGGACGGGAACGCCGTCGTCCACACCTGGATCGTCCGGGCCGACCCGACGGTCGCCGGGGACATCTCCACCGCCACCCCGAGGACCGTGACCGAGATCCGCGACGGACGCACCGGCGCGCTGCTGCACCAGTTCCTCGGCGGCAGCCCGTTCTCGCACGGGAACTACTTCACCGACGGCGACCGGGCACCGCTGTACCAGCTCAGCTTCGGCACCTTCAACGGCTTCGCCGCGGACGGCGTCCAGACCCGCAGCTCGGTCCTGGCGCCGCTGCGCACCGCGCAGTTCGTCACCGGCCCCGGAGGCCGCAAGCTGGTGGCCGGCGGCACCGAGGCAGGACTCGCCGCGTACGACCCGACGGCGCTGACGAACGGCGGGGTGTTCCAGTCGAGCATCGGCAGCGCGAGCGTCATGGGCGGGCGGGAGTACGTCGCCGCCGACCTGGACGGCGACGGCACCGACGAGATGGTCTCCCTGAACCACGACCACTTCGGCGTCAACCGCACGGCCGCACTCCTCGGCGGCGGCGTCCTGTCCCCGAACAGCGCCATCCACCAGCTGACGGTGTTCACCCTGTCCTGACCGCGCGTTGCCGGAGGCCGGTACGGAGGACGGCGCCAGACTGCCGGGGCCGTACCTGCCTCCCGCTCGCCGCCCGTGGCTGAATCGTGACGACCGGGGCGCACCGGACCGCCCGGGCACCGCACCGGAGGGGAGAGACGGATGGCGACCGGGACGACGGAACGGTGGGGGTCCGCACGGGGCCAGCGGTGGTGGGCGCTGCTGTGCGCGGCGCTCGGACTGCTGGCCCTGGCCGGGGCCGCGGGGTTCGGCGCGACACTCCCGGGCCTGATCGACGCCGAGCGCGCCTACCTCGGCGCCGAGCCGTGCCCGGCCGGGGAGCCGGCGCCGGCCGGGCAGGCGGACTGTCTGCGCACCGTGCGCGGCACGGTGGCGTCCGCCGGCGAGGTGCGCTCCGGGAAGACCGACGTGTTCCGGGTGGAGCTGCGCCCGCCGGTGCCGGTGCCGCTGGACCGTCCGCTGGACCTGCGCACGACGAGCGAACCGGCGCAGGTCCTCGGGCCGGGGGACGAGGTGGAGGTCACCGTGTGGCGGGACGTCCGGGTCTCCCTGCGGCACGCGGGGCTGAGCGCGGACGTCGACGCGCCGCCGGACGGCGAGGTGGGACCGGTGGGGGGACTGACCGCCGCCTGCGTCTGGATGGCCGCGGTCGCGTTCCTCGCCGCGCACGGCGGCGGACGGCGGTCCCGTGCCCTCGCGCGGAACCGGCCCGTCCGGCCGCGGATCGGATTCGGACCGGCGAAGACCGCCGGCGTCCTCGGCGTCCCGTTCCTCTTGGGCGTCGGCGTCGGGAAGCTCTGGGAGGGCTGGACGACCGTGCTGGTCACGGCCGGCGTCTCGGCGGCGGTCGCGGTCCAGGCCACGGTCGTCGCACTGCGCGCCGACCGCCCGCCGTCCCACCCGCCGGCCCCGTCGCGGGAGGAGCGGGGGCGGGTCAGCCGAGGGGGGTGGTGTCCCGGGCGGCGATGAACGACGGCCGCCGCACGGGCGCGGCGAACGGCAGCTCGGGCGCGTTCTCGACGCTGTTGAACACGAGGAACACGTTGCTGCGGGGGAAGGGGGTGATGTTGTCGCCGGAGCCGTGCAGGGCGTTGCAGTCGAACCAGACGGCGGAGCCGGCGTCACCGGTGAAGTGCTCGATCCCGCACGCCTCGGCGAAGGTGGTGAGCGCCTTCGGCGACGGGATGCCGGCGTCCTGCATGCGCAGCGACTTCTTGTAGTTGTCCTTCGGGGTGGCGCCGGCGCAGCCCAGGAAGGTGCGGTGCGAACCCGGCATGATCATGAGGCTGCCGTTGGTGGTGTAGTTCGGGGTGAGCGCGATCGACACCGACACGGCCCGCATCAGGGGCAGTCCGTCCTCGGCGTGCCAGGTCTCGAAGTCGGAGTGCCAGTAGAAGCCGCTGGCGCCGAAGCCGGGCTTGACGTTGATCCGGGACTGGTGGATGTAGACGTCGGAGCCGAGGATCTGCCGTGCCCGGTCCACGAGCCGGGGGTCGGCGGCGAGCCGGGCGAACACCTCGCTGATCCGGTGCACCTCGAAGACGGAGCGGATCTCCTGGGAGCGGGGCTCGACGATCGCCCGCTCGTCCTCGCGGAGCGCCGGATCGTTCACCAGCCGGTCCAGTTCGGCGCGGAGTTCGGTGACCTCGTCGGGGGTGACGAGGGCGTCGACGGCGAAGAAGCCGTTGCGCTCGTACTCCTCCAGCTCGCGCGGCCAGAACGGGCCGGGCGTCCCCGGTGCGGACCAGACGACGGGCTCCTTGCGGAAGACGAGGGCCTCCTCGGAGCCGCGGGTGGGGTACGGGTCGACGGGGCGGGCGGGAGCGGTGGTCATCGCGGTGCTGGCCTTTCTCGTACGGCGGGTGGGGAGGGGGAGAGAGGGGAGGGGTGGGCGGTCAGGCGTCGTCCGGTTCGGTGAGCAGCGGGTAGACGCCGTTCTCGTCGTGGTCCTCGCGGCCGGTGACCGGCGGGTTGAAGACGCACAGGCAGCGGAACTCCTCCTTGACCTTGAGCGTGTGCCGCTCGTGGCCGTCGAGGAGGTACATGGTCCCGGGCACGATCCGGTACGTCGTCCCGGTCTCGCGGTCGGTGAGTTCGGCCTCGCCCGCGGTGCAGACGACGGCCTCGACGTGGTTCGCGTACCACATGTCGGTCTCGGTCCCGGCGTACAGGACGGTCTCGTGGAGGGAGAAGCCGACGCGCTCGCGGGCGAGGACGATGCGCTTGCTCTCCCAGGTGCCGGAGGCGGAGCGCACGTGCCGGTCGGTGTTCTCCAGTTCGGCGAAGCTGCGGACGATCACGGGGTGGCCTTTCGGTGCGGGGGCGGTGCGGGGTCGGGCGGCGGCGGCGTCAGGCGGAGTGGCGGACGGCACGGGCGAGGATGCCGAGGCCCTCGTCCAGTTCGTCGTCGGTGACGGTCAGCGGCGGCAGCAGCTTGACGACCTCGTCCCCGGGGCCGGAGGTCTCCACCAGCAGCCCGAGGTCGAAGGCGCGCCGGCAGACGGCCCGGGCCCGCTCGCCGCTCTCGAACTCCAGGCCCCAGACGAGCCCGCGCCCGCGCGGCGCGGTCCCGGTGCCGAGCTCGGCCAGGGCGGCCTCGACGGTGGCGGCCCGCCGGAGGGTGCGGTCGCGGAGGGTGGAGTCCCGCCAGTAGGTGTCGAGGGCGGCGGTGGCGGTGACGAAGGCGGGGTTGTTGCCGCGGAAGGTGCCGTTGTGCTCGCCGGGCTCCCAGACGTCGAGTTCGTCGCGGAACAGGCAGAGGGACATGGGCAGTCCGTAGCCGCTGATCGACTTGGACAGGGTGACGATGTCCGGGGTGATGCCGGCCTTCTCGAAGGAGAAGAAGTCGCCGGTCCGGCCGCAGCCCATCTGGATGTCGTCGACGATGAGCAGCATCTCGCGGCGGCGGCACAGGTCGGCGAGGCCGCGCAGCCATTCGGCGCGGGCCGCGTTGACGCCGCCCTCGCCCTGGACCGTCTCCACGATGACGGCGGCCGGGTGGTCGAGGCCCGACCCGGTGTCCTCCAGCAGCCGTTCGAACCACAGGAAGTCCGGGACCCGGCCGCCGAGGTAGTGGTCGTACGGCATCTGCGCGGTGTGGCTCAGCGGCACGCCCGCTCCGGCGCGCTTGCCGGCGTTGCCGGTGAGGGCGAGGGAGCCGAGCGACATGCCGTGGAAGGCGTTGGTGAAGGAGACGACGGTCGTCCGGCCGGTGACCTTGCGGGCCAGTTTGAGGGCGGCCTCGACGGCGTTGGTGCCGGTCGGGCCCGGGAACATCACCTTGTAGGGGAGGGCGCGCGGGGCGAGCACGGTGGCGTGGAAGGTCTCCAGGAAGCGCCGTTTGGCCGTGGTCGACATGTCGAGGCCGTGGGTGATGCCGTCGCCGCCGAGGTAGTCGAGGAGCGGGCGCTTGAGGGCCGGGTTGTTGTGGCCGTAGTTGAGCGAGCCGGCGCCGGCGAAGAAGTCGAGGAAGGGGCGGCCGTGTTCGTCGAACAGGCGGCTGCCCGTGGCCCGTTCGAAGACGGTGGGCCAGGAGCGGCAGTAGCTGCGCACCTCCGACTCGACGGTCTCGAAGACGGTGGGCTCGGCAGTGGCGATGAGCGTCATGCGGGACTCCAGTACGGGGGAGTGGCCGGAAGGTGGGGGCAGGGGGCGGGGCGGTGGTGGGCTCAGAAGGCCAGCGGCGCGATGCGGTGCAGCACTTCGGCGTCGTGGCCGGGCGCGGGGAAGGCGGTGGACGGGAAGAGGACCGTCCGCCGCACGCGGGCGCCGTGCCGCCGGGCGTAGGCGCTGAAGAGGCGCTCGGACGCCAGGTTGCCGGGGGTGATGGTGGTCTCGACGGCGTCCAGCGGGCCGGTGCCGGCGACGTGCTCCGACAGGTGGTCGAGGAGCGCCCCGGCGATGCCGAGTCCCCGGTACGCGGGGTCGACGGCGACCTGCCAGACGAGCAGGGTGCCGGGCGCGTCGGGGCGGAGATAGCCGGTCACGAAGCCCAGCGCGCGTCCGTCCGCGTCCCGGGCGACGGCGGACGTCTCGGCGAAGTCGCGGCACCACAGGAGGTAGCTGTACGAGGAGTTGACGTCCAGGGTCCCGGACTCCCGGGCGAGGCGCCAGAGTTGGGCTCCGTCGCCGACGCGGGGCCGTCCCACGGTCCAGCCGCGGGCGGAGACCGGCGCTTCGTCCCGGACGTGTTCCGGTGCTGTGTGAGCTGGGGTCATGGGCGCCGAAGTTACCCAGCGCAGCGGCGAACTTCCTGGGCCCGAGGGGTTCCGGAAGGGTGGGTTCCGTGTTATGGCCCGGTGGTGCCGTACCGCCCAGTGGACGATCATCCCAGGAATCGCCGGGGTGCAGAGGCGGTGAAATCGGGACAGATCTCCGGTTTATAACGACGGCATAACACCTGCCGTCCGTGTCGCGGGGCCACCGGAGCGTTATCGGATCGCCGGTCGGAAGCCCGTTTGGCGCCGCCGGAACGGGTTAGGGATGCCTCCTATGAAGCCCCGTTCACCCAGCGTCACCGCCCCGGCGGCGGCCCCCCGCCGCCGTCCGTCCGGCCCCCATGCACAGGCGGAGCCGCCCGCCCCGGACTAGCGTGGACAGCGTGAGCAGCAGGCTCCCCCCCACCCCCACCGCCCGCCCGGAACCCGGCGGCGCACCCGCCCGGACCGGGCTCCGCGTCGCTGCCCAGGCCCTCGCGGCCGTCGCCGCCGGACTCGTCGCCATGGGCGCCACCGCCGCCCTCGGCCTCTGGGCCGCGGGCGCCGCCGACCTCCCCGGCGGCTTCGGCGCCGTCCTCGCCGCCGTCGTCGTCATGGCCGCCGGCGGCCAGGTCGAGATCACCGGCTCGGCCGGCGCCTTCGCCGGCACCCAGGGCGAACTGACCGCCATGCCGCTCACCGTCACCCTCGTCGGCGCGATCGTCACCGGAGCCGTCTTCCTCCGCCCGCTCCGCCACCACGCCGTCACCGGGGCCGGCGACCTCGCCGCGAGGGCGGCGGCCGTCGTCGTGCTGTGGCTCGCCGCGCTCACCGGCCTCTCCGCCGCCGCCCGCCACGACTTCCCCCTCACCCTCGGCACCGGCGACGCCCAGGACCCGCTCGCCGACCTCTTCGGCGAAGTCCTCGACGCCACCGACCCCACCGTCGGCTTCCGCACCCTCCTCGGTCCCACCCTCGGCCACGGCCTCCTCTGGATCCTCGGCGTCCTCCTGGCCGCCCTCCTCGTCTCCCGCCGCAGCGCCCTGCCCGCACGCCTGCTCCGCTACCAGGAGACCGTCCGGCCGGCCGCCTCCGCGATGCTCCTGCTGCTCCTCGCCTACGTCGCCGTGGCCCTCGTCATCGGCCTGGTCGTCGCCGCCACCAGGGGGCACCCCGCCGAAACCCTCGCCGTCGTCCTCCTCGGCCTGCCCAACGTCGCCTGGCTCGCCCTCGGCGTCGGCCTCGGCGGCTCCTGGCAGGGCACCGTCGACGGCCCCTTCGGCCTCCCCATGCCCCAGCTCCTCGACGCCGTGCTGCGCGGCGGCGACGGCACCGGCCTGTCCACGGTGGACCTGCCGGCGCTCGCCGCCGAGGACGGCCGCGCCTGGTGGCTGCTGCCCGTCGCCGCCGTCCTCGTCCTCGCCGCCGGCTTCACCGCCGCCGTACGCTCCCCGGCCCGGGTCCGGCCGCTGCGCCACGCCCTGCACCTCGGCGTCGCCCTCGGCCTCACCCTGCTCGCCGTCGTGCCGCTCACCCTCGTCGAGGCCCGCTTCGGCCTGTCGATCCTCGGCATCGGCGACCTCGCGGCCCTCGGCGGCGAGGTCGTGCTGCGGCCCGACGTGTGGCGCACGGCCGGCCTCGGCCTCCTGTGGGGACTCGTCGCCGGCTTCCTCGGCGGCCTCCTCGCCACCCGCACCCGCCACCACGGCGAAGTCCCGCCGGAGTCCGGGCCCGGGGTCAGGGAGCGGCGGGTCAGGGAGCGGCGTCCAGACGCCTGAACACCGGCCGCGCCCACCCGGGCGGTTCCGGCGGCGGACCCGGCGCGCGCCGCCCCGCCCCGGCCGCCGCCACCGGGCCGCCCTCCCCGCGCGCGAGCGCCGCCCGCAGCTCCGCGACGAACTCCAGGCACGTCCCGTACCGCTCCTCCGGCGTCTTCGCCAGCGCCCGCGCGAACACCGCGTCCGCCGCCTCCGGGAGGCCCGGCCGGTGCTCCGCCAGCGGCGGCGGAGGGTCGTACTGCTGGGCCCACAGCACCGCCCAGTCGGTGTCCCGGCGGAACGGCGGCACCCCGCACAGCGTCTCGAAGACCACGCACGCCAGGCTGTACACGTCGCACCGCCCGTCCACCGGCTTCCCCGAGATCTGCTCGGGCGCCACGTAGTCCAGCGTGCCCACGAACTCGCCCACCGTCGTGAACCCGGTCAGCGACAGCGACTTCTTCGTCAGCCCGAAGTCCGTGAGGTACACGTGCTCCGGATGCTCCCGGTCCGTGCCCTCCGCGACCAGGATGTTCCCCGGCTTCACGTCCCGGTGCACCAGCTCGTGCGCGTGCGCCGCGTCCAGCGCCGACGCCACCTGCGCCGCGATCCGGCCCGCCGTCGCCGGCGGCAGCGGCCCCTCCCGGGCCAGCAGCGCCACCAGGTCCTGCCCGGCCACGTACCGCATCGCGATGTACAGCACCCCCTCCGTCTCGCCCGCCTCGAAGACCGGCACGATGTGCGGGTGGTCGATCGACGCCGCCACCCGCGACTCGTGCGCGAACCGCCGCCGGAACGTGTCGTTGCGGGCCAGCTCCGGCGCGAGCAGCTTCAGCGCCACCGTCCGGTCGAGCCGCAGGTCCCGCGCCCGGTACACGACCGCCATCCCGCCGCGCCCGATCTCGGCCTCCACCCGGTAGCCGGCGATCTCCCGGCCGACCAGCCCCGACGGCCGCCCCGCCGGAAGCCCGGTGTCCCGCGCCGCGCCCGCCATCAGCCCTCACCGTCCGCCCCGGGCGGCCGGCGCACCACCTGCGTGGGCGGCGGCGGCCCGGCCGCCCCCGCCGGACCGGCCTGCGGCACCTGCGGCACCACCTGCGTCGGCTCGTACGCGACCGGCGCCGGTACGGGCTTCGCGGGTACGGGCTCCGCCGGCACGGGCTCCGCCGGTACGGGCTCCTCCCGTACGGGCTCCTCCCGTACGGGCTCCTCCCGTTCGGGTTCTCCCGGCACGGGCTTCGCCACCGCCGTCTCCGCCCCCGGCGGCCGGGCCGTGCGCGAGGGCGCCGACGACGCCGCGTACGTCGTCAGGCCCACCCCGTCGCCGTACACCCAGCGCTCGTGCTCGGCGTCGTACAGCCAGACCGACTCCCCGTCGACGACCATCCCGACCCGCAGCCCGCGCGTGCGCCGCCGGAACGTCTCGCCGTCCGCGCGGCCCGCCGCCAGCTCCTCCACCGCCCGCCGGTACCGGCCCAGCGCGTCCTCCGCGCGTGCGATCAGCGGGCGCGGATCGGCCGTCCGGGTGAGCGGCGAACCCGCCGCCGGAGGGTCGTCGGGGACGCCGACCAGCAGCCGCGCGTCCACCCACGCCTGCCAGCCGTTGGAGCACAGCACCCGCCCCCAGTCGCCCGTGCGCTCCACGAGCCGCACCGGCAGGAACGCGTCCAGCGGGACCGTCGGAAAGCCGGGATCGGGCGCCTGCCAGGCGGGCAGGCCGCCGCGCGGCACGACGTGCGTCGGCCGGAAGTCGGACACGAGGACGGCGTCGGATCCGGCATCCGCTCCGGGGTCGGGAACGCTCACGGCCCCACCTCCTGACGGCGCTCAGCGGCGCATGACGACGGGTTCGTGACGGCGCAGCAGCCGGGCCACGGCGAGCCCCAGCGCCACCGAGAGCACGACCAGCATGCCCAGGTCGAAGAGCCAGGCCGCCGCCGTGTGGTCCATCAGCGGATCGGCGGTCTTGTCGCTCGGCGCCACCGCCCCGATGTCGATGGTCGCGCCCATCGCCGCGAACGCCCACCGCGACGGCACCAGCCAGGCCAGCTGCTCCAGGACCGGGGTCCCCTGCACACTCAGCAGCGCTCCGCAGAACACCACCTGGACGATCGCGAGGAGGACGAGCAGCGGCATCGTCACCTCCTCCTTGCGGACCAGCGCGGACACCAGCAGGCCGAGCATCATCGCGGTGAAGGCCAGCAGGGCGACGGCGAGCGTGAGCTCGACCAGCGGGGGCAGCAGCACGCCCTTGCCGTCGGGCACGTTGAGCGGCACGCCGACCAGCGCGACCAGCGTCAGCACCACCGCCTGCACGACGGTCACCGTGCCGAGGACGACGACCTTGGAGGCGAGGTAGGCGGAGCGGGACAGGCCGACGGCTCTCTCCCGGCGGTAGATCGAGCGCTCCTTCACGAGCTCGCGGACGGCGTTGGCCGCGCCGGTGAGGACGCCGCCGACGCACAGGATCAGCAGCACGTTGAGGGTGGACTCGGGGCCCAGGCTGCCCTCGGAGAGGGCGCGGGCCATGGCGCCCATGACGAACGGCAGGGCGATCATGATGGCGAGGAAGGTCCGGTCGGCGGCGAGCGCGGCCGTGTAGCGGCGCACCAGGGTGCGCAACTGGCCGCCCCAGCTCTGCGGCTTCGGCGGCGGCGCGGACACCGCCGCTTGGGCCCCGGGGGCGGAACCGCCGGGCACGGGCGCGTACAAACGGACCGTCGCGTCCTCGATGTACCGCCGGTGGAAGCGGGAGCCCCGGTACTGGCCCGCCCAGTCCCGCTCCCGTTCGGTCTCGAACGCCTCGAACGCCTCCGGCCACTGGTCGAAACCGAAGAAGGACAGGGTGTCGCCGGGCGGCCCGTAGTAGGCGACCCGGCCGCCTGGGGCGAGCACGAGGAGCCGGTCGCAGACGTCCAGGCTGAGCACGCTGTGGGTCACGACGACGACCGTGCGGCCGTCGTCGGCGAGGCCGCGCAGCATGTGCATCACCGAGCGGTCCATGCCCGGGTCGAGGCCGGAGGTCGGCTCGTCGAGGAAGAGCAGCGACGGCTTCGTCAGCAGTTCGAGGGCGACGCTGACGCGTTTGCGCTGGCCGCCGGAGAGGCTGTGGATCGGCTGGTCGGCCCGTTCGGTGAGGCCCAGTTCGCCGATCACCTCGTCCACGCGCGCGTGCCGCTCGGCAGCCGCGGTGTCGCCGGGGAAGCGGAGTTCGGCGGCGTACGCGAGGGCCCGCCGGACGGTCAGCTGGAGGTGCAGGATGTCGTCCTGCGGGACGAGCCCGATGCGCTGGCGCAGTTCGGCGTAGTCGCGGTAGAGGTCGCGGCCGTCGTAGAGGACGGTGCCCCGGTCGGCGGGCCGCTGGCCGGTGAGGGCGCCGAGGAGGGTGGACTTGCCGGCGCCGGACGGGCCGACGACCGCGAGGAGGGTCTTCTCGCCGACCGGGAAGGAGACGCCGTCGAGCAGGGTCTTGCGGCCGTGGTCGACGGTGACGGCGAGTTCCTGCACGTCGAGGGAGATCTCGCCGGTGTCGGTGAACTCGACGAGTTGCCCGCCCGCCAGGACGAACGCGCTGCGGCCGATGCCGACGATGTCGTCGGCGGTGACCCGGACCGGCTCGGTGACGGGACGCCCGTCGATGAAGGTGCCGTTGTGACTGCCGAGGTCGTGGATCCAGTACGTGCCGTCGGACCGGGCGACGAGCTCCGCGTGGTGCCGGGAGACCACCAGGTCGGCGACGACGACGTCGTTGTCCGGCGCCCGCCCGATCCGCACGGTGTGCTCCGGCAGCGGCCGCACCGCCGTCGGCCGCCGGAAGGTCCCGGTGGCCCCGGGCCGCGCCACCCCCGAAGGCCGCGGCACCGGTTCCCGTACGGGCTCGTCCCGCACGCCCTCACCCCGCACGACCCCATCCCGTACGAGCTCCGCGTCGGCGGCGACCGGGGAGGAGCCGGGTGGGGCGCCGGCGTTCCGCTCGGCCGCGGGCGGTCGCCCGGGCGACTCGGGCGGCTCGTGCGAATCGCGCGGCTTCTGCGGTTCCGGTGGCGCGGGGCGCTCGCCGGGCGGCGCGGCGAGGACCGCGCGGGGCCCGTCCTGCGGGTGCCCGAAGCGGACCACCGTGCCCGGGCCGACGACCCGGGGGAGCCGCACCCGCACGCCGTCGGCGTAGGTGCCGTTGGTGCTGTCCTCGTCGGCGAGCGTCCACTGGCCGCCGGCGGCGCGGAGCACCGCGTGGTGCCAGGACGCCCGGGCGTCCGCGAGCACGATGTCGCTGGTGGGATCACGCCCGACGCGGTAGACGCGGCCCGGGTCCATCCGTGTCGGGACCCCGTCGACGAGCAGGACCAGGCCGGGTGCGGCGGGCGCGACCGGCCGCTCTCCCATGCGTGAAAGTCTATCCGCCGGGCCCCGCGCCCGCGCCTGGGGCGGAGGCCCGCGGCATGGGTAGGGTGGGCGCCGGGCCGCGGGGAGCGGCGCCGGAACGACGGGAGGACGCGGACGTGCCGAAGGGCGTCACGAGACGGCGGCCGCACACCCGCGCGGCGCTGCTGAGGGCCGCGCTGGAGACCTTCGCCGAGCACGGCTTCCACGCCACCACCATCGAGCAGATCTGCGACCGCGCCGGCTACACGCGCGGCGCGTACTACTCGAACTTCGCCAGCAAGGAAGAACTCTTCCTCGCCCTCTTCGACGAGCACAGCGAGCGGACCGTGCGCCGCCTCGCCGAGTCCGTCGACGCCCTCGCCCCCGAGGAGTGCACCCTCGCGCGGATCGCCGAACTGGCCGCGGCCATCGAGCCGGACGAACGCGACTGGTACCTGGTCACCACCGAGTTCACCCTGCACGCCATCCGCGACCGGCAGGCCGCCTGGGTGCTGGCCCGGCACGACGAACGCCTCCGCGCCGAGATCGCCCGCGGCCTCACCCTCGTGCTCCGCCGCGCCGGCCGCGAACTCACCGTCGACCCCGACCGCTTCGCCCGCCTCCTCATCGCCCTCCGCGAAGGCGGCCTCGCCCAGACCTACGTGGAACCGGACGCCCTGCCCCCCGGCACCCTGGAACGCCACTTCCTCCCCCCACTCCTCGCCTCCTCCACCCGCCCCACCCCGGACCCGACCGCCTGACCCCACCCGCATTTCGGTGGCGCGGCTCCGACCGCGCCCGGCAGGGTGTCTCCACGCGCGCGTACCCGCACGAAGGAGAGACCGGCATGACCGTCGTCCCCGAGCCCCGTATCGCCCTCCTCGGCGGCGGCTTCTCCACCGACGGCGACGGGCTGCTGGACGACTGGCTGCTCGGCCACGCGCGCGTGGCCCGGCCCCGGGTGTGCTTCGTGCCCACCGCGAGCGGTGACGCCCCGGGGTACGTGGAGCAGTTCCTCGCCGCGTTCCGGCACCGCGCCTGCACGCCGTCCGTGCTGTCGCTGTTCCGCCGTGAGGCCGGCGACGAGGAGCTGAAGGCGTTCCTCCTCGCGCAGGACGTCGTCTACGTCGGCGGCGGCAACACCGCCAACCTGCTGGCCGTCTGGCGCGCGCACGGCGTCGACCGGATCCTGCGCGAGGCGCTGGAGCGCGGCACGCTGCTGTGCGGCATCAGCGCCGGCGCCAACTGCTGGGCGGAGGGCTCGCACACCGACTCCTTCGGGCCGCTGACGCACCTGCCGGACGGCCTCGGGCTGCTGCCCGGCTCGGTCTGCCCGCACTACGACGGGGAGCCGGGCCGCCGCCCCTCCTACCGGGCCGCCGTCGCCGGCGGCGCGCTGCCCGCCGGCTGGGCCGTGGAGGACGGGGTGGGCGCCCTCTTCGCCGGAGGCCGGCCCGTGGACGTGGTGACCCGGCGGGAAGGAGCCCGGCTGTACCGGGTGGAGCCGGACGGTGCCGGGGGAGTCCGCGAGCGTCCCGTGCCCGCGCGGTGGCTCGGACGTCAGGAGGCGGGGGCGCCGAAGCGGGCCAGGTAGTGCCAGACCCGTTTGACGTCCTGGGGGGCGTACGCGGGCGAGAGGGAGGCGTCCTGGACGATCCGCGGGGTCAGCAGGCCGTCGACGGCGATGCGGGCGCCCAGCTCGACGTACTCCGGGCCGCGGAAGTCCGGATGGCGGCGGAGTTCGGCGACCGTGAGGCGGAAGCCGCCGTGCCACTCGACCGGGCACGGCAGCCTCCGGGCCGCCGCCTCGACGGCGGTGCCGCGATGGCTCGGGTCCAGGACCAGCGCCTCCACGTCCCGGGCCACCTCGACCGGCCCGTGCACGTGCGCCTCGACGTAGTCGTCCAGCGGGTCGGCGGCGTCCGCCTCCGCCAGCGCCACGAGGCCCATCCGGGCCGCCACCCCGAAGTCGGACGGCTCCAGGAAGCTGTCCGGGTAGCAGAAGCTGGTGCGCGAGGTGGCCTCCGGCGTCAGGCGCAGATGGGCGGAGCCGAAGCGGGGCGCGGCGCCGTAGGAGCGGCGGCGGAAGTCGAGGGCGCCGTAGACCGGGCGCTCGTGGGCCGGCGCCTCGTCGTACGCGCCGCCGAAGATGCGGCTCTCCCAGTGCCACCGGTCGCCGCCGGGCCGGGCGGTCAGCCCGCCGTTGCCGGTGCCGGTCACGAACTGCGAGCGGTAGACGCCGTCCTCGGCCAGCGCGTCCAGGAAGTGCGGGTGGAAGTTGAGGGTGACCCGCAGCGCCGGATCCAGCGGTGCGCCCGAGGACATCGCCGCCACGTGCGCCAGCGCCCGCCGGGCCGTGTCGGGGAGCGGGTGGGCAGGGGCAGGGGCAGGGGCGGCGGGTGGCGTCGTCATGCCGGGAGTCTGCCCGAGGCGGCGGGCTTGCGGCAGCGGGATTTCGGTGGCTACGGTCCGGCGATGGGGGAGGGAAAGCGCTTGCGCCCGCCCTCGCCGCCCGTCCGCGCCCAGCCCAGGAGTCCCGCGTGTCCACCGCCGACGTCCTCGTCTACACCCGCACCGCCGGGTACCGGCACGACTCCATCGCCGACGGCGCCGCCGCGTTCGCCGGGCTCGCCGCCGGCCGGGGGCTGACCGCCGAGGTCACCGAGGACCCCGCCGCCTTCGGCTCCGGGGGGCTCGGCGGGCGGGCCCTCGTCGTGCTGCTGTCCACCACCGGCACCGTCCTCACGGCCGAGGGCCGCACCGCCCTGGAGGCGTACCTGCGCGGCGGCGGTGCGCTGCTCGCCGTGCACGCCGCCGCCAACGCCGAACCCGACTGGCCGTTCTACGGCGACCTGCTCGGCACCCGATTCGCCGGCCACCCGCCGCTCCAGCCCGGCGCCGTCCTCGTCGAGGACCCCGCCCACCCGGCCTGCGCCCCGCTGCCGGAGCGGTGGGAGTGGACCGACGAGTGGTACGAGTACACCTCCCACCCGCGCGCCGCCGGCGTCCGCGTCCTGCTGCGCGCCGACGAGACCGCGTACGAGGGCGGCACGCTCGGCGACGACCACCCGATCGCCTGGTGCCGGACCGTCGACGCGGGCCGCTTCCTGTTCACCGCCCTCGGCCACGCCCCGGAGGCGTACCGCGACCCCGTCTTCCGCGCCCACCTCGACGGAGCGCTGACCTGGCTCCTCGGCTGACGGACGGCCCACGCGCGCGTGCGTCACCCCACCGCACCCGCCCCCCTTGCGCCCCGGCGCCGGAAGCGGGAGGTTTCCGGTGGGGGCCGACGCAGGAGGAGAAGGCCATGGCCATCGCCACCGTGAACCCCGCCACCGGCGAGACGCTGCGCACCTACGACGCGCACGGGGCGGACGAGGTGGAGCGGCGGATCGCCGCCGCGCACGAGGCGTTCCGCCACTGGCGCACCACGCCCTTCGCCGAGCGGGCCCGCCTGCTGCGCGCCGCCGCGGCCCTCCTCGACGAGGACGCCGAGGACATCGCCCGCACGATGACCCTGGAGATGGGCAAGCCGCTCACCGCCGCCCGCGCCGAGGCCGGCAAGTGCGCCAAGGCCATGCGCTGGTACGCCAAGCACGCCGAGGAACTGCTCGCCGACGAGCACCCGGCGGAGAGCGACGTGCGGGACTCGGGCGCCGACCGGGCCCGCGTCCACTACCGGCCGCTCGGCCCCGTCCTCGCCGTCATGCCGTGGAACTTCCCGCTCTGGCAGGTGATCCGCTTCGCCGCGCCCGCCCTCATGGCCGGCAACACCGGACTCCTCAAGCACGCCTCCAACGTGCCCAGGACCGCGCTCTACCTCGGCGACCTGTTCCGCCGCGCCGGCTACCCCGACGGCTGCTTCCAGACCCTCTTGATCGGCTCCGCCGAGGTCGAGGCGGTGCTCCGCGACCCCCGGATCGCCGCCGCCACGCTCACCGGCAGCGAACCGGCCGGCCGGGCCGTCGCCTCCGTCGCCGGCGACGTCGTCAAGAAGACCGTCCTGGAGCTCGGCGGCAGCGACCCGTACATCGTGATGCCCTCCGCGGACATCGTCCGGGCCGTCAAGACGGCCGTCACCGCCCGCGTGCAGAACAACGGCCAGTCCTGCATCGCCGCCAAACGGTTCATCGTCCACCAGGACGTGTACGAGGACTTCACCGAGCGGTTCACCGCCGCCATGAACGCCCTCACCGTCGGCGACCCCCTCGACGAGTCCACCGACGTCGGCCCCCTCGCCACCGAGAAGGGCCGCGCCGACCTGGAGGAGCTCGTCGACGACGCGGTGCGGCACGGCGCCCACGTGCTGTGCGGCGGCGCCCGCCCCGACGAGCCGGAGCTGGCCCGCGGCTGGTACTACCGGCCCACCGTCCTCACCGGCATCACCCCCGCCATGCGCATCCACCAGGAGGAGGCGTTCGGCCCCGTCGCCGCCGTCTATCCGGTCCGCGACGCGGAGCAGGCCGTCGCCGTCGCCAACGACTCGCCGTTCGGCCTGAGTTCCAACGTGTGGACCCGCCGCGACGAGGAGGTCGACCTGTTCGTCCGCGACCTCCAGGCCGGCGGCGTCTTCGTCAACGGCATGACCGCCTCCCACCCGGCGCTCCCCTTCGGCGGCGTCAAGCGCTCCGGGTACGGCCGCGAGCTGTCCGGCCACGGCATCAAGGAGTTCTGCAACGCCACCACGGTCTGGCAGCGCGCCTGACCGCCCGGGACCCGGACCCGGCTACTCCCGCGTCCAGCGCAGCAGCCGGTCCGCGTCCCACGTGTTGATCACCCGGTCCGCCGGTACGCCGCACTCCTCCGCCCGCGCGCAGCCGAGGATCTGCCACGCCAGCTGGCCCGGCGCGTGCGCGTCCGTGTCGACGGCCACGTACGCCCCCGCCTCCACGGCGAGCCGCAGCAGCCGCCGCGGCGGGTCCAGCCGCTCCGGACGGCTGTTGATCTCCACCGCCGTCCCCGCCTCCACGCACGCCGCGAAGACCCGTTCCGCGTCGAACTCCGACTCCGGCCGCAGCCGCCCGCCCGCGACCAGCCGGCCCGTGCAGTGCCCCAGGACGTCCATCAGCGGATTGCGCACCGCTGCCTCCATCCGCCGTGTCATCGCCCGCGCGTCCATCCGCAGCTTCGAGTGCACCGACCCGACCACCAGGTCGAGCCGGTCGAGGAGTTCCGGCTCCTGGTCGAGCGAACCGTCGTCGAGGATGTCGCACTCGATGCCGGTCAGCAGCCGGAACGGCGCCCACCGCTCGTTCAGTTCGGCCACCACGTCCAGCTGCTCCCGCAGCCGCTCCGGCGACAGCCCCCGCGCCACGGTCAGCCGCGGCGAATGGTCCGTCAGCACCGCCCAGTCGTGGCCGAGTTCGATCGCCGCCCGGCCCATCTCCTCGATCGACGCCCCGCCGTCCGACCAGTCCGAATGGAGGTGGCAGTCGCCGCGCAGCGCCGCCCGCAGCTCCCGCCCGCCGCCCGGCTCCGGCTCCACGGCCAGCGACTCCGCCAGCTTCTCCTCCAGACCGGCCAGATAGTCCGGCACCCGGCCCTCCAGCGCCTCCCGTACCACCCCGGCCGTCTTCGGCCCGACCCCCTTCAGGGACTCCAGCGTGCCCGCAGCAGCCCGCCGCTCCACCTCGCCCGCCGGCAGCGCCGCCACCGCCGCCGCGGCCGTACGGAACGCCCGCGCCCGGTACGCCGGGGCGCCTCCGCGCTCCAGCAGGAACGCGATCCGGTTCAACGCCGCCACAGGGTCCATGCCCGGCTCCTCAGCCGCCGCCCGACACGTCCGCGCCCACCGGCGCCGGACCGATCTCGCACCACACCGCCTTGCCCTCCCCGCGCGGCTCCACCCCCCACCGGGACGCCAGCGCGTCCATCAGCATCAGCCCCCGGCCCGACGTCGCCGCCTCGCCCGGCGTCCGCCGGCGGGGCCAGGCGCTCGACCGGTCCTGCACCGACAGCCGCACCCGCCGCACCGGCTCCGGCAGCACCTCCAGCGTGAGCACCGCGCCGCCCTCGGTGTGCAGCAGCACGTTCACCAGCAGCTCGCCCGTCAACAGCTCCGCGTCGTCGGCGAGTTCCGGCATGCCCCAGTCCCGCAGCGCCTGCCCCACGGCCGCCCGCGCGTCCGACAGGCCCTGCGGATCGGCCTGATGGATGTACTGGTGGATGCGCGGCGCCCGCTGCGTCCCCGGGTCCGGACTGCGCCGCAGCACCAGCAGCGCCACGTCGTCCCCCGTGCCCCACCGCTCCCACAGCCGCTCCGACAGGTGGTCGGCCAGCGCCTCCGCCTGCGGCGGCCCGCTGCTCACCGCCTCCGACAGGGCCGCGAGCCCCGCCTCGATGTCCGTGCCCGGCTGCTCCACCAGACCGTCCGTGCACAGCACCAGCGTCTCGCCCGGCACCAGGTCGAGCCGGGTCTCCGGGAACTCCTCCTCGCCGAACACGGTCGCCAGCCCGAGCGGCATCCCGCCGCGCAGCTTCGGCTGCCCCACCCGCCCGTCGGTGTGCCGGATCAGCGGCCCCAGATGCCCCGCCCGCACCGCCCGCACCGTCCCGCTCGCCAGGTCCACCTGCGCGTAGGTGCAGGTCGCGAAGCGGTTGGTGTCCAGCTCCGCGAGGAACCGGGAGGCCCGCGCCAGCACCGTCGACGGGGCGTGGCCCTCGCCCGCGTACGCCCGCAGCGCGATCCGCAGCTGGCCCATGATCGCCGCCGCGTGGGTGTCGTGCCCCTGCACGTCCCCGACGACGACCCCCACCCGGCCGCGCGGCAGCGCGATCACGTCGTACCAGTCGCCGCCGACCTGCCGGCCGCTCCACGCCGCGTGGTACCGGACGGCGATCTCCCCGCCGGAGATCTCCGGGATCCGGCGCGGCAGCATCGTCTCCTGCAGCCCGGTCGCCAGCTCCCGCTCCTCGTCGAACAGGATCGCCCGCTGGAGCGACTGGGCGACGATCGCCGCGAGCCCCAGCGCCAGGTTCCGCTCGTCGGCCGTGAACGCCGTCCGCCCCCGGTAGAACAGCGCCATCCCGCCCAGCGACCGCGCCTGCGCCACCAGCGGCAGATAGCAGGCCGCCTGGAACGGCAGCCGGGCCAGGTACGGCGCCAGCTCCGGGAAGTCCCGTCCCAGCGCCCCGAACGACGACACGAACCGCGGCCGGCCGCTCAGCACCGCCTCCGCCAGCGGCAGCCCCCGGTCCAGCCGCCGCGTTCGCAGCCCGTCGAGCACGTCCAGGGAGTCGCCGCTGAGCGCGATCACGTTCAGCGACCCGTTCTCCACCAGCCCCAGCGCCAGCCCGTCCGCGCCCAGCCGCGCCAGCCCGCCCGGCCCCGTCAGCGCCGCCGTCACGTCGTCCACCGTCACCGCCCGCGACAGCGCCTGCGTGGTCCGCTCGACGATGCTCGTCTGCATCTCGCGGCGCTTCTCCAGCTGCTGCACGAAGGCCGCGTGCGACACCTCCGCCGTGGTGTCCCGCACCGCCCCCACGATCCGGTGCGCCCGCCCGTCCCCGTCCCGCAGGATCCGCGCCAGCACATGCGTCCAATGGGGTGTCCCGTCGTCCTGCGGGATCGGGAAGTGGGTGCTGTACGAGGTGTCGCCGCCGGTCACCGCCGCCCGCACCACCCGGTCGAGACGCATCCGCTCCGCCGGCTCCAGCCGCCCCACCAGCGTCGCCGGCCGCCCGTCGAACCCGTCCGGGGACACGCCGAAGACCAGCAGCCCGGACGCGTCGACATCGATGGTGCCCGTGTCGAGGTCCCAGTCGAAGCTGCCGGTCCGGTTCATGGCGAGCCACTCGGCGGGCCCGATCCCGCCACTGCGCCCACGCGGATCGTCATCGGTCATCCTCCCCATTGTCGAACCCGCACCCCGCCAACGCCATGCCTGCGACACGGCGTGGCGCCCCCGGTCCGCCGCCCGGACGGACGCCCGGCCGGCACCGGACCGGCCCGCGCACCGGGGCAGAATGGGGCGGTGCAGCCTCGTTTCCGCGTCCTCGGTCCCGCGCGCGCCCGCCACGCCGACGGCACGGAGCGCCCGGTGCGCGGCGCCCGCCTCGCCGCCCTCTTCGCCGCGCTCGCCGCCGCCGGCGGCCGGCCCGTGGCCGCCACCGCCCTCGTCGCCCGGGTGTGGGGCGACGGCACGGCGGGCCCCGAGGACCCCGCCGCCGCGCTCCAGGCCCTCGTCGGCCGGCTCCGCAGGGCCCTCGGCGCCGACGCGGTCGCCTCCGGACCGGACGGCTACCGGCTGGTCGCGGACCGGGAGGACGTCGACCTGTTCCGGTTCGAGCGGCTGGTCGGCGAGGGGTCGGCGGCGCTGGTGGCGGGGGACGCGGGGCGGGCGGTGGTGCTGCTGGAGGAGGCGCTGGGGCTGTGGACGGGGCCGGTGCTGGCGGACCTTCCCGACCGGCAGGCGGAGGCGGCGCGGTGGGAGGCGCGGCGGTGGGAGGCGCGGCGGTGGCGGCTGGACGCGCTGCTGGGGCTGGGCCGGGCGGGTGAGGTGCTGGCGGAGGCGGCGGCGCTGTGCGCGGACCGGCCGCTGGACGAGCCGTTGCAGGTGCTGCGGATCCGGGCGCTGCGGGACTCGGGGCGGACGGCGGAGGCGCTGGCCGCGTACGAGGAGGTGCGCCGGATGCTCGCCGACGCGCTCGGCGCCGATCCCGGACCCGCACTCCGCACCCTCCACGAGGACCTGCTCACCCCCCACGAGGGCCCGCTCGCCGGCTCCGCGCCGCCCTCGTCCCCCGTCCGCCCGGCCCCGCCGCTGCCCGCCCGGCTGACCTCCTTCATCGGCCGCGACGCCGAACTCGCCGCCCTCGGTGAGGCGCCGGCGACCGACCGGCTGGTGACCCTGCTCGGTCCGGGCGGCGTCGGCAAGACCCGGCTCGCCCTGGAGGCCGCCGCCGCGTACACCGGGGACGGCACCCCGCACCTCGCCGAACTCGCCTCCGTCCGCGAGGAGTCGGAGGTCCCGGGAGCCGTCCTCACGGCCCTCGGTGCCCGCGAGACCCTGCTCCGCGGCTCCGACGGCCTCCTCGGCGGCGACGCGCTCTCCCGTCTGGTGGAGTACTGCGCCGGGCGGCGGATGCTGCTGCTGCTGGACAACTGTGAGCATGTGGTGGGGGCGGTGGCGCGGCTGGCGGAGGTGGTGCTGGCGCGGTGTGCGGGGGTGCGGGTGCTGGCGACGAGCCGGGAGCCTCTGGGGGTGCCGGGGGAGCGGTTGCGGCCGGTGGGGCCGTTGCCGGAGGGGATGGCGCTGCGGTTGCTGGGGGAGCGGGGTGCGGCGGCGCGGCCGGGGTTCGTGGTGGAGGAGGATGCGGGGGCGGCGCGGGAGGTGGTGCGGCGGCTGGACGGGTTGCCGCTGGCGATCGAGCTGGCGGCGGCGCGGTTGCGGGTGTTGTCGGTGGGGCAGGTGGCGGCGCGGCTGGACGATCGTTTCCGGTTGTTGTCGTCGGGGGCGCGGACGGTGCTGCCGCGGCAGCAGACGCTGCGGGCGGTGGTGGACTGGTCGTGGGAGTTGCTGGAGGGGCCGGAGCGGGCGGTGCTGCGGCGGCTGGCGGTGTTCACGGGCGGGTGTGATCTGGAGGCGGCGGAGGCGGTGTGCGCGGGGCCGGAGGGGCTGGATGTCCTGGGGGTGCTGGGTGCGCTGGTGGACAAGTCGCTGGTGGTGGCGGCGCCGGAGGAGCGGGGGATGCGGTTCCGGCTGCTGGAGACGGTGGCGGAGTACGCGGCGGAACGGCTGGACGAGGCCGGTGAGCGGACGGCGGCGGAACGGGCCCACCTCACGTACTACCGCGAACTCGCCCGCACCCGTGACCCGGACCTGCGCGGCCCCCGCCAGGCCGCCACCCTCGCCCTCTTCGAGCGGGAGCACGACAACCTGCGCACCGCCCTGCGGACGGCGCAGGCGGCCGGGGCGGAGCAGGAGCTCCTGTGCCTGGTCCACTCCCTCTCCTGGTTCTGGCAGCTCCGCAACCACCAGCACGACTCCCGCACCTGGTCGGCCGCCGCGAGCGCCTTCGGCCCCGACCCGTTCGGCCCCGCCGCACCGCCCGCCGGGCCCTTCCCCGGCCGCTGCCACGACGCCCCGCCGCCGTGGACCGGGGAGCGGCTGGCCGAGGCCCGGCGCGGCGTCCGGCTGTACGCGCTCGCCGCGCAGGGCGGCTCCGGGGCCACCGCGCTGGAGCGGGACGCGGGGGCCGGGGCCTGGCTCGACGCCGTCGTCGCCGCGTACCGGCCCGGCCTGCCGCAGCTCTGCCGCCAGCCCGGCACCGTCTGGTTCTTCGCCCGGCTGATGGCCGGCGGGCTCGGCGACCTCGGCGAGGCCCTGGCGCACGTCGTCGCCGCCTGCCGTGCCCACGGTGATCGCTGGGACCTTGCCTTCGCGCTGCTCATGCGGGCCCGGCTGGCCGGCGACGGACCGGCGGAGGCCGCCGAGGCCCTCGCCCTGTTCGAGGACGCCGGCGACGCCTGGGGCATCGCCGAGGCCCTGGCGGCGCGCGGCGAGGCGTACGAGCGCGCCGGGCGGCTCGCGGAGGCCGCCGCGGACTTCGCCCGGGCCGGGGCCGCCGCCGGGGAGACCGGGGCCCGCTCCCAGGTGCCCGTCTTCACCGCCCGCCTCGCGGCCGTACGGCTCCGGCTGCGGCCTGGCGACCCGGAGGCGGAGCGGCTGCTGGCCGACGCCGCGGAGGAGGCCGCGCAGTGGGGCGCCGAGGCGGCGGGCAGCGGTCGGCTGCTGCTCGCCCAGCACTACGCGCACACCGGCCGCACGGCCCTCGCACAGCAGCAGCTGGCCCGGGCGGACGGCGAATTCGGCGAGCACACGCCGGGCCTGTTCCGGGGGCTCGTCGGCGGCCTGCGGGCCTGGGTCGACTGCCTGGACGGCGCCTGGGACCGGGCGCTGGACCGGCTGGCCCGCGCGGTCGGCGACCTGGCGCCGCTGGCGCCCCTGGTGGCGCCGTACCTGCTCGTCGACCAGCTCGCCATGGGCGCGTGGGCGCTCGGCGGGCGCGGCGGGCCCGGCGACGCCCGTACCGGGGCCCGGCTCCTCGGCGCGTACGACGCCCACGCCGGGGCCGCCCGGGGCGGCGGCTTCCGGCCGTGCACCCCGGAGACCGAGCACCTGATCCGGCGCCGCGCGGAGGCCGTGCTGAAGGCCGCGCTCGCCCCGGAGGCGTACGCGGAGGGGTACGCGGCGGGTGCGGCGCTCCCGGCGGGCGAGGCGGCCGGGCTGTTGCGCCGGACGGCGGCGCCGGGGCCCCCGTCCGGCGCCCGGATGCGGGGCGGGGGAGCGGCCACGAGAATGGCGAGTGCCGGGACCCACCCGCAGACGCATGGAGGAGGCGGCATGAACGCTGAGCCCGACGAGATGTCCCGGGGGGACGTGCCCACCCCCGACCGGCTGCTGCACTCCGGTGCGGAGGGAGAGTTCACCGCCGAGGACGTGGTGCTCGCCTCCGGCCGGGACGTGACGCCGGAGACCCTGGCCTGGGCGGAGCGCCGGATGGCGGAGAAGGGCCGCGCCTCGCTGGACGAGCTCCTTCCGTAGGGTCCGGCCGCGCGTCCCGGGCCGGGCACGCGCGCGCGTACCCGGGGCCCGGGCCGGCGTCCGCCGCGTCCCGGGCCTTCCGCATTTATGGAACACGTTCTACCGTGTCGGCCGTCGTGCCCAGGGACGACGACGCCGCCACGGGAGGCCCGGATGCACCTGCAGTACACGCCGGAACAGAACCGCCTGCGCGCCGAGCTGCGGGCGTACTTCGCGGACCTCGTCCCCGAGGACGTGCACGGCCGGTACGAGGACCCGGCCGCGCAGAAGCGCTTCTACCGCGAGACGATCCGCCGCCTCGGCGCGGACGGCTGGCTCGGCGTCGGCTGGCCCGTCGAGTACGGCGGACGCGGCCTCACCCCGATGGAGCAGTTCATCTTCTTCGACGAGGCCGCGCAGGCGGGCGTCCCGCTGCCGCTGATGGCGCTGAACACGGTAGGCCCGACGCTCATGCGGTTCGGCACCGAGGAGCAGAAGGCGTACTTCCTGCCCCGTGTCCTCTCCGGCGAGATCGACTTCGCCATCGGCTACAGCGAACCCGACGCGGGCACCGACCTCGCGGCCCTGAAGACCCGCGCGGTGCGCGAGGGCGACACGTACGTCGTCGACGGGCAGAAGATCTGGACGACCAACGGCGACACCGCCGACTGGGTCTGGCTCGCGGTCCGCACCGACCCGGACGCCGCCCCCCACAAGGGCATCACCATGCTGCTGGTGCCGACCACCGACCCCGGCTACTCCTGCACGGTGATCAACACCCTGGCCTCGCACGACACCACCGCCGGCTACTACGACGGCGTCCGGGTCCCCGTCACGCACCGGGTCGGCGAGGAGAACCAGGGCTGGCGGCTGATCACCAACCAGCTCAACCACGAGCGCGTCACCCTCGCCGCCCACGGCACCATGGCCCTCCGCGCCCTCCACGACGTGCGCCGCTGGGCCGCCGGCACGCTCCTCTCCGACGGCCGCCGGGTCCTCGACCTGCCGTGGGTGCGCCGCTCCCTGGCCCGCACCCACGCCCGCCTCGACGCGATGAGGCTCCTCAACTGGCAGATGGTCAACGCCGTCCACCACGGCACCCTCACCCCCCAGGACGCCTCCGCCGTGAAGGTCTACGGCTCCGAGGCGCGCCGTGACGCCTACGCCGCCCTGCTGGAGGTCGTCGGCGCCGCCGGCGCCCTCAAGGAGGGCTCCGCCGGCGCCGTCCTCCACGGCGAGCTGGAACGCGGCTACCGCTCCGCCGTGATCTTCACCTTCGGCGGTGGCAACAACGAGATCCAGCGGGAGATCATCTCCTGGATCGGCCTGGGCATGCCCCGCGTCCGCCGCTGAGCGGCCGAGCGGGGCGCGCACGCCGGCGGCCGCGAGGTCAGTAGCCGTAGATCATCTTGTAGGCGACCTCCGGGAGGAACTGGCCGGCCGTGGAGCCGGTCCCGACGCCGCAGTTGCCGTCGGACTCGCCGGGCGCCTTGATCCACAGCAGCATCTCGGCGCCGCCGCCGAGCCGGGTGGGGGTGCCGATGCGGCGGCCGGCGGCGTTGCACCACTCGCCGTTGGCGCC
The DNA here is from genome assembly GCF_042797055.1 of Streptomyces sp. NPDC057854. Taxonomy (NCBI): domain Bacteria; kingdom Bacillati; phylum Actinomycetota; class Actinomycetes; order Kitasatosporales; family Streptomycetaceae; genus Streptomyces; species Streptomyces sp. NPDC057854. Next base: position 757,899 of record NZ_JBHVMF010000001.1, on the reverse strand, counting down.
GTTGCCGTTGCGGCTGGTGTCGACGACGAACGGCTTGGTGTAGCCGTAGCGGGCGGCCAGTTCGCCGTTGACGGCGTTGCCGTAGGCGGTGTTCTGGTCGGTGGTGTAGTGGTTCGAGACGTTCAGGGAGAAGCCGCGCGCCTGGCGCAGCCCGGCCTCGTGCAGCCGCTGGGCCATCGTCGCCGCGTTCACCCATCCGGGGTTGCCGGCGTCGAGGTAGACCCAGGTGTTCGGCGCCTGGCGGCCGAACTCGGCGACGGCGCCGCTGATCATGCCCTGGCGCTCCCGGATCTGGGCGGGCGTCAGGCAGCCGTAGTCCGCGAGGGAGTCGGGTTCGAGGACGACGACGGCCGGACGGCCGGCGATCCCGCCGGCGAACTGCGCGATCCAGGTCGCGTAGGCGGACGGCGACGAGGCGCCGCCGCCCGAGTGCCCGCCGCACGAGTCGCGGAGGTAGATGTTGTACGCGACCATGATCGGCAGCTTGTCGGCGTGGTCGGCCGCCCCGGCGTAGGCGCCCGTGGCGGTGCCGATCGTGCCGCTCCAGGCGCCGAACCAGCGGGCCATGGGCGTGGCGGCGAGGTGCGTGCCGATCGCGGCTGCCCGGCCGTCACCGGGGTTGGCGGCGGCCCACTTCCGGGCGCTGGAGTCGGGGTCCGTGTAGAACCCGCTGGTCATGGTGGTGGGGTCCGCCGCGTGGGCGGGCGGGGCGACGGCGAGCGCCAACGGCAGCGCGGAGAGGGCTGCGACGAGGGCGCGGATCCTGCGGCGCATGGCTGTACCTCGGTTTCGTGGTGGGGGGACGCACGGGGGAGTGCGACGGTACGAGGTCCCCGTGGGGGGCGGTTCGACCGGTGGGGTCACCGGCGCGCCTCGGGCCCGAGGTCCGTGGAAGCGCTCCCATGGGAGGCGGTCCGGTTCCGCGGTCGGCGGGTCCGGGGCGTGGCCGTATCGTGGATTTCGCCGCTCGGCACTGTCAAGTGGCCCTTTCGCGCCCGTACTTCGCGGGGCGGTGACCCGTTCGCGCGTGCCATGGCCGGAAAGGCGCCCGCTTTCCGGCGTTCAAGGGGGCGCCCACCCTGTGCCGTAGCCGTCGCGCTGTTAACGCTCACAACCGAGAGCCGGACGCTGTCTGCTGCACCGCCCGCCTTCCCGTATCAAAAACGGGTAACAGGCGTACGGACCCTTGAGTTACCGCTCTGTTAGCGCTCACAATGTGTCGCGTTCGCCAGGTCACCGGTCGCCGGGGCCGGCGTTTCGCTCCGCCCCGCCCGGTTCGACCACCGCCGCGCAGCCACGCCTTCGCCGGGCCCGTCCCCTGCAGGGCTCCGCCTGGTACGACGCACGTCCCCGAGAGGAACCACGACATGGCCCACAGAGCCCTCCGCGTGATCACCGCCGCCGCCCTGGCCGCCGGTGTGCTGACCGCCTGTACCACCGAGCCCGCGTCCACCGGTACCGCCGGCGGTGCCGGCAAGGGCTCCTCCGACGGCCCGCTGGTGCTCGGGTTCGCCCAGGTGGGAGCCGAGAGCGGCTGGCGCACCGCCAACACCGGGTCCGTCCGCGAGGCCGCCGAGAAGGCGGGCATCACGCTGAAGTTCTCCGACGCCCAGCAGAAGCAGGAGAACCAGATCAAGGCGATCCGCACCTTCATCCAGCAGAAGGTGGACGTCATCGCCTTCTCGCCGGTCGTGGAGTCCGGCTGGGACACCGTGCTGAAGGAGGCCAAGAACGCCGGCATCCCGGTCATCCTCACCGACCGCGCGGTCGACTCGCAGGACACCTCGCTCTACCGGACCTTCCTCGGCTCCGACTTCGTCAAGGAGGGCCAGGAGGCGGGCAAGTGGCTCGTGAAGGAGTACGAGGGGACCCCCGACCCCGTCAACGTCGTCGAGCTCCAGGGCACCACCGGCTCCGCCCCCGCCAACGACCGCAAGGCCGGCTTCGCCGAGGTCATCAAGGGCGACCCCAAGTTCAAGGTGATCGCCTCCCAGACCGGCGACTTCACCCGCGCCAAGGGCAAGGAGGTCATGCAGGCGTTCCTCAAGTCCCACCAGGACATCGACGTCCTCTACGCCCACAACGACGACATGGCCCTCGGCGCCATCCAGGCCATCGAGGAGGCGGGCAAGAAGCCCGGCACCGACATCAAGGTGATCTCCGTCGACGGCATCAAGGACGCCTTCGTCGCCATGCAGCAGAAGAAGATCAACGTGGTGGTCGAGTGTAACCCGCTCCTCGGCGACCAGCTCATGGACCTCGTCAAGAAGGTCGCCGCCGGGGAGGACGTGCCGCGGCGGGTCGAGGTGAAGGAGGGGGTCTTCACCCAGGACCAGGCCGCCGCCGCCCTGCCCGGCCGCCAGTACTGACCCGCCCGCCCGCACCGGACCCGGGGGCGGCCGTCGCGGCGCTCCCGGTCCCCCAGCAGAGGAGGGCGGATGACAGCCCCACCCACCCCCACCCCAGCCACCCCCACTCCCCGCACCCCCGCCGGCCGGCCGGTCCTGGAGGCCCGCGGCGTCCGCAAGACCTTCCCCGGCGTCCTCGCCCTCGACGGCGTCGACCTGCGGCTCTTCCCGGGCGAGGTCCACGCCCTGATGGGCGAGAACGGCGCCGGCAAGTCGACCCTCATCAAGGTGCTCACCGGCGTCCACGCGCCCGACGCGGGAACGGTCTCCGTCGACGGCGCCCCCCGGCGGTTCGCCGAACCGCTGGACGCCCAGCACGCCGGGATCAGCACCGTCTACCAGGAGGTGAACCTCTGCCCCAACCTCTCCGTCGCCGAGAACATCCTCGTCGGCCGGGAACCCCGGCGCCTCGGCCTCGTCCACTGGAAGGCCCTCCACCGGCGCGCGGCCGAGCTCATCACCGAGCTGGAACTCGACCTCGACGTCCGGATGCCGCTCAGCGCCCACTCCCTCGCCGTCCAGCAACTCGTCGCGATCGTCCGCGCCGTGGACGTCCGGGCCAAGGTCCTCGTCCTCGACGAACCCACCTCCAGCCTCGACCGCGACGAGGTCGCCCAGCTGTTCGCCCTGGTGCGCCGGCTGCGCGACCGGGGCGTCGCGATCCTCTTCGTCACCCACTTCCTCGACCAGGTCTTCGACCTGTGCGACCGGGTCACCGTCCTGCGCAACGGCCGCCTCGAAGGCGAGTACCGCATCGGCGAACTGACGCCCGTCACCCTCGTCCACCGCATGGTCGGCAGCGAACTGAGCACCCTCGACCAGCTGGCCGAGACCTCCCACACCGGCACCGCGGCCGGCCCCGCGTCCGCCGGGACGCCGCTGCTCAGCGCCCGCGGACTCACCCGGACCGGCGCCATCCAGCCGTACGACCTGGACATCCACCGCGGCGAGGTCATCGGCCTCGCCGGACTCCTCGGATCCGGCCGGACCGAGGCCGCCCGGCTGCTCTTCGGCGCCGACCACGCCGACGGCGGCGAGCTGCGGATCCACGGCCGACGCGCCGCGCTGCGCTCGCCGCGCTCCGCGATCGCCCGCAAGATCGCCTTCTGCTCGGAGAACCGCAAGGCGGAGGGCCTCATCGGCGAACTCACCGTCCGCGAGAACATCGTGCTCGCCCTCCAGGCCGCCCGCGGCTGGACCAGGCCCCTCTCCCGCGCCCGGCAGGACGAGATCGCCGCCCGGTGGACCGAGGCCCTCGACATCCGCCCGGCCGACCCCGAAGCACAGGTCCGCAACCTCAGCGGCGGCAACCAGCAGAAGGTCCTGCTCGCCCGGTGGCTGCTCACCGACCCCGACCTGCTGATCCTGGACGAACCCACCCGCGGCATCGACATCGGCGCCAAGACGGAGATCCAGGGACTCGTCAGCCGCCTGGCCGCCGACGGCACCGCGGTCCTCTTCATCTCCGCCGAACTGGAGGAGGTGCTGCGGCTGAGCCACCGGGTCGGCGTCCTGCGCGACCACCGGCTCGTCGCCGTCCTCCCCAACGACACCACCCTGACGCCCGACCGGATCCTGGGCGCCATCGCCACCGGAGCCACCTCATGACACCACCTGACGACACCGGCGCCGGACGGCGCCCGGCCCGGGCGCCCGGAGCACGGCGACTGACCGGGCACCGGCTCTTCTGGCCCGCCGCCGTGCTGGCCGCGCTGCTGCTCGGGAACGTCGCGCTCACCCCCGGCTTCCTCGCCGTCCGCGTCCAGAACGGACACCTGTACGGCAGCCTGATCGACATCCTCCAGTTCGGCGCCCCGCTGATCCTGGTCTCCGCCGGCATGACGCTCGTCATCGCCACCCGGGGCATCGACCTGTCGGTCGGCTCCACGGTCGCCATCGCCGGCGCCCTCGCGTGCGAGCACATCGCCACCGCGCAGGACCCCGGAAGCCTGTCCACGGTGACGACGGCGATCGCGCTGGCGGTCGGCGTGGCCGCCGCCATCGGCGTCCTCAACGGCTTCCTCGTCGCCCGGCTCGGCGTCCAGCCCATCGTCGCCACCCTGGTCCTCATGGTCGCCGGGCGCGGCGTGGCGCAGCTGATCACCGACGGCCAGATCATCAGCGTCTCCAGCGCCGCCTACAAGATGATCGGCGGCGGCTACTGGCTCACCCTCCCCTTCGCCGTCCTGCTCGCCGCCGCCCTCGTCGCCGTCGCCGCCCTCGTCACCCGGCGGACCGCGCTCGGCATGCTCATCGAGTCGGTGGGCGGCAACCCGGTCGCCAGCCGGCTCGTCGGCATCCGGGCCGCCGGGCTCCTCGTCACCGTCTACGTCGTCAGCGCCGTGTGCGCCGCGGTCGCCGGCCTGATGATCAGCTCCAACGTGTCCAGCGCCGACGGCAACAACGCCGGCCTGTGGATCGAACTGGACGCGATCCTCGCCGTGGTGATCGGCGGCACCGCGCTGACCGGCGGACGGTTCTCCCTCGGCGGCACGGTCCTCGGCGCGCTGATCATCCAGACCCTCTCCACCACCATCTACACCCTCGGCGTACCGCCGGAGACCACCCTCGTCTTCAAGGCCCTCGTCGTCATCGTCGTGTGTCTCGTCCAGTCGCCCGCGTTCCGCGCGCGGCTCTCCCGCCGTCGCCGCACCACCACCCCCGACCCGGCCCCCGCGGCCGGCGACCTGACGGCCCGCCGGCAGGAGGTCACCCCGTGAGCACCACCCTCGCCAAGCCGCTCCGCCGCTTCCCGGCCCGTCACGCCGCGCGCCTGCCCCTGGTGGTGACGGCCACCCTGCTCGTGGCGATGTTCTCCGTCGGCTCCGTGCGCTACGAAGGCTTCTTCTCCGCGCAGGTCCTGCTCAACGTCCTGATCGACAACGGCTTCCTGCTCGTCGTGGCCATCGGCATGACGTTCGTCGTCCTCACCGGCGGGATCGACCTGTCCGTCGGCTCCATGGTGGCCCTGTCGACCATGCTGACGGCCTGGCTCGTCGAGCAGAACGGCCTGCCGCTCGCCCTCGCGGTCCCGGTGGTCCTGCTGGTGGGGGCCGGCGGCGGCGCCCTCATGGGCTGGGTGATCCACGCCTTCGAGATCCAGCCGTTCATCGTCACCCTCGCGGGCATGTTCCTCGCCCGCGGCCTCTGCTACATGATCAGCACCGAGTCGATCTCCGTCACCGACCCGACGACGACGACGATCGCCCAGACCCGGGTGCTGCTGCCCGGCGGCCTGTTCGTCTCGCCCGCCGTCGTCATCGCGCTCGTCGTGCTGGCGCTCGCCTTCGTCGTCCTCCACCACACCCGCTTCGGCCGCACCGTCTACGCCGTCGGCGGCAGCGAGTCCTCCGCCCGCCTCATGGGCCTGCCGGTGGGACGCACCAAGGTCGCGGTGTACGCGATCAGCGGCCTCTGCTCCGCCCTCGGCGGCCTGCTGCTGACCTTCTACATGCTGTCCGGCTACGCCCTGCACGCCGTCGGCATGGAACTCGACGCCATCGCCGCCGCCGTGATCGGCGGGACCCTGCTGACCGGCGGCTCCGGATTCGTCCTGGGCACCGCGCTGGGCGTGGCGGTCCTCGGCCTGATCCAGACCGTCATCAGCTTCCAGGGCACGCTCAGCTCGTGGTGGACCCGCATCGTCATCGGCGGTCTGCTGTTCGTCTTCATCCTCCTCCAGCGCCTCTTCGGCGGAGTCCGCCGGGCGGAATAGACCCCGGGCACCCCGGGCCACGAGGGGGCGGGGACCTCCCCGCCCCCTCTTCCGCCGCGCTCCCTCGTGACCAAGGAACCCCATGAACCCAGCCCCGCCCCCGCTCACCGGCGTCCCCCCGGTCCGCCGCCCCGACCCGTACGCCGGAGAACGCTGGACCTTCGGCTTCCCCGGCGGGCTCACCGCGGAGGTGCACACCCGCGGCGCCCGCCTCCACGGCCTGTTGGTGCCCGACCGCCACGGCACCCCGGCCGACGTCGTCCTCGCGCCCCGGGACCCCGCCGAGACCGCCACCGGCGCCCGCTACTTCGGCGCCACCGTCGGCCGCTACGCCAACCGCGTCGCCCGCGGCCGGTTCACCCTGGACGGGACCCCGTACCGGCTCAGCACGCAGGACAACGGCCACAGCCTGCACGGCGGCACCGACGGCTTCGACACCCGGCTCTGGGAGGCCGAGGGCGTGCACACCCCCGAGTGGACCGGGGTACGCCTGCGCCTGCGCAGCCCCGACGGCGACCAGGGCTTCCCCGGCAAGCTGGACGTGACCGTCAGCTGCCTCGTCGGCCGCGACCGCGAACTCGCCTTCTCCTACACGGCGGTCACGGACGCCCCCACCCACGTGAACCTCACGAACCACGCCTACTTCAACCTCGACGGCGAGAGTGCCGGAGACGTCCTCGGCCACGAACTGTCCGTCGACGCCTCCCACTACACCCCGGTCGACGCGGACCTCATCCCCCGCGGGGACCACCGTCCGGTCGCCGGCACCGCCTTCGACCTCCGCCGGCCGCTCCCGCTCGCCGCCGCCCTGGCCCGCCCCGGCGCGGACGGCGGGTACGACCACAACTTCGTCCTGGAGCCGCGCGGCACCGGGCGGCTGCGCCGGGCCGCCGTCCTGTACGCGCCCGCCACCGGCCGCCGGATGGAGGTGCTGACCACCGAACCGGGCCTCCAGGTCTACACCGCGGGGCAGTTCGACGGCACGGTCCTGGGCAAGAGCAGCACGCCCTACCGGGCGGGCGCCGGCATCGCGCTGGAGACCCAGCACTTCCCCGACGCCCCGAACCGCCCCGGCGACCCGTCCACGGTGCTGCGGCCGGGGGAGCGGTACGCGTCGAGGACGGTCCTGCGGTTCGGCACGCGCGGCTGACCGCGTACCGGCACGGCTGTGCCCGCCGGCTTCCGGGCCGGCGGGCACAGCGGTGTCCGGAGGGGCGTCAGGCGCCCGCCCGCCGCTTGTTCCACACGTCGAAGCCGACCGCGGCGAGCAGCACGAGGCCCTTGATGACCTGCTGCCAGTCGGTGCCCACCCCGACGAGGTTCATGCCGTTGTTGAGCACGCCGAGGACCAGGCCGCCGATGATGGCCCCCAGGACGGTCCCGACGCCGCCGCTCATCGACGCGCCGCCGATGAACGCCGCCGCGATCGCCTCCAGTTCGAAGTTCACGCCCGCCTTCGGCGAGGCCGCGTTGAAGCGCGCCGCGAAGACGAGGCCGGCGAGCGCCGCGAGCATCCCCATGTTGAGGAAGACCGCGAAGGTGACCTTCCGGTCCTTGACCCCGGACAGCTTCGCGGCCGGCAGGTTGCCCCCGATCGCGTACACGTGGCGGCCGATCACCGCGTTGCGCATCACGTAGCCGAAGCCGACGAGCAGGACGGCCAGGATCAGCAGGACCACGGGGGCGCCCTTGTAGCTGGCCAGCAGCAGGGTCGTGACCAGGACCGCCGCGACCAGCGCCGTCACCTTCAGCGCGAACAGGCCGGCCGGAAGCGTCTCCAGCGCGAACTCCCGCTGCCGGCGCCGGTCCCGGACCTCCTGGACGACCACGTACACGATCAGTCCCAGACCGAGGAGCAGGGTCAGGTTGTGGTAGTTCGTGCGCGGACCCGCCTCCGGCAGGAAGCCGTTGGCGACCTTCTGCAGTCCGTCCGGGAACGGGCCGAGCGTCTGCCCCTTGAGGAAGATCTCGGTGAGCCCGCGGAACAGCAGCATCCCGGCGAGGGTCACGATGAACGACGGGATGCCGACGTACGCGATGAAGAAGCCCTGGACCGCACCCGCGACCGCGCCCAGGAGCAGGGTGAGGAGCACCGCGACCGGCCAGGAGACCTGGTGCTCGACCATGAGCACCGCCCCGACGCCGCCCACCAGCGCCATCAGCGAGCCCACCGACAGGTCGATGTGCCCCGAGATGATGACGATCATCATGCCGATGGCCAGGATGAGGATGTAGCTGTTCTGCAGGACCAGGTTGGAGACGTTGCGCGGCAGCAGGAGGTCGCCGCCCGTCCAGACCTGGAACAGCAGCACGATCAGGCCCAGCGCGACGAGCATCCCGTACTGGCGCATGTTCCTACGGACCCCGTCGAGCAGCACGCGGGTCACCGGCGCCCCCGGGGACGGGGACCCGCCGCCCGGGACCGCCGGGGTGGTCGCTTCCTTGCCGGTGTCGACGCTCATGCCTGGTGTCCTTCGCTGGAGGCGGTGCCCGCGGTGACCGCCGGCGGTGCGGGGGAGCCCTGCGTCATGTGGCGCATCAGCACTTCCTGGGTGGCGTCGGCACGGGCGACCTCACCGGTCAGCCGCCCGGCGGCCATGGTGTAGATCCGGTCGCACATGCCGAGCAGTTCGGGTAGTTCGGAGGAGATGAGGAGGATCGCCTTGCCCTCGGCGGCGAGGCGGTCGATCACGGTGTAGATCTCGTACTTGGCGCCCACGTCGACGCCGCGCGTGGGCTCGTCGAGGACGAGCACGTCCGGTCCGGCGAGGATCCACTTGCTGAGGACGACCTTCTGCTGGTTGCCGCCGGACAGGCGGCCCACCGGTTCGAGGACGCTCGGCGCCTTGATGTTCATGGTGCGCCGGAACCGTTCGGCCACCCGGCGCTCCTCGTGCCCGTCCACGACGCCGCGGCGGGCGAGGGAGCCGAGGGAGGCGAGCGAGATGTTCCGGCTCACGGAGTCCCCGAGGTCGAGACCGTAGTGCTTGCGGTCCTCGGTGACGTACGCGATGCCGTGGGCGACCGCCTCGGGGACCGTCCGCGTCCGCACCTCCCGGCCGTCCCTGAGGACCGTGCCCCGCTCGTAGCGGCCGTAGGAGCGCCCGAAGACGCTCATGGCGAGTTCGGTCCGGCCGGCCCCCATGAGCCCCGCCACGCCGACGATCTCGCCGCGGCGGACCTGGAGGGACACGCCGTCGACGACCCTGCGGCCGGGGTCGAGCGGGTGGCGCACGGTCCAGTCGCGGACCTCCAGGACCGGCTCGGCGCCGGCCGGGCCCCCGTACGGCGTGCGGTCGGGGAACCGGCTGTCGAGGTCCCGGCCCACCATGCCGCGGATGATCCGTTCCTCCGTGGTGGCCGGGTCCCTGACGTCGAGGGTCTCGATGGAGCGGCCGTCCCGCAGGACGGTGACGGAGTCGGCGATCCGGGCGATCTCGTTCAGCTTGTGCGAGATGAGGATCGAGGTGATGCCCTGGTCCTTCAGCTCCCCCATGAGCCGCAGCAGTTGGGCGCTGTCCTCGTCGTTGAGGGCCGCGGTGGGTTCGTCGAGGATCAGCAGGCGGACGTCCTTCGCCAGCGCCTTCGCGATCTCGACCAGCTGCTGCTTGCCGACCCCGATGTCGGCGACGCGGGTCTCGGGGTGCTCGTCGAGCCCGACCCGGCGGAGCAGTCCGGACGCGCGGCGCAGCACCTCGCGCCAGTCGACGATCCCGCGCCGGGACGGTTCGTTGCCCAGGAAGACGTTCTCCGCGATCGACAGGTGGGGGACCAGCGCGAGTTCCTGGTGGATGATGACGATGCCGCGCCGTTCGCTGGCCCGGATGTCCTTGAAGCGGCACGGCTCGCCGTCGAAGAGGATCTCGCCCTCGTAGGACCCGTGCGGGTGGACGCCGGACAAAACCTTCATGAGGGTCGACTTCCCGGCGCCGTTCTCCCCGCACAGGGCGTGCACCTCGCCGCGCTCCACGGTCAGCGTCACGTCGGAGAGGGCCCTGACCCCGGGGAAGGTCTTGCCGATGGACCGCATCTGGAGGAGGGCGGTCACTTCAGCGCCCCGGCGTCGAGGTAGCCGGAGTCGACCAGGACCTTCCGGTAGTTCGACCGGTCGACGCTGACCGGGTCGAGCAGATAGGCCGGGACCACCTTCTTCCCGTTGTGGTAGGTGGTCTCGTCGTTGATCTCCGGCTTCTTCCCGTCGAGGACGGCGGCCACCATGCCGGCGGCCACCTCCGCGAGGGCGCGGGTGTCCTTGTACACGGTCTGCGTCTGCTCGCCCGCGATGATGGACTTCACGGAGGCGACCTCCGCGTCCTGGCCGGTCACGACCGGCAGCGGCTTGGCGGCGCTGCCGTAGTCGTCGGACTTCAGGGCGGACAGGATGCCGATGGAGATGCCGTCGTACGGGGAGAGGACGGCGTCGACGCGGGCCGTGGCGTACGTGGACGTCAGCAGGTCGTCCATGCGCTTCTGCGCCGTCCCGCCGTCCCAGCGCAGGGTGGTGACCTGGTTGAGACGGGTCTGGCCGGAGCGCACGACCAGCTGCTTCTTGTCCAGGTAGGGCTTCAGCACCTTCATGGCGCCGTCGAAGAAGTACTTGGTGTTGTTGTCGTCGTTGGAGCCGGCGAACAGCTCGATGTTGAACGGGCCCTTCTTCGCGCCCGACTTCAGCCCCAGCTTCTCGGTGATGTAGGTGGCCTGGAGCTCGCCGACCTTCTCGTTGTCGAAGGAGGCGTAGTAGTCGACGTGGGGGGAGCCCAGGATGAGGCGGTCGTAGGAGATCACCGGGATGTCGGCGTCCGCCGCCTGCTGCAGGACGTTCGACAGTGCCTCGCCGTTGATGGCGGCCACGACGAGGGCGTCGACGCCCTGGGTGATCATGTTCTCGATCTGGGCGACCTGCTGGTCGGGGTCGTCCTCCCCGTACTGCAGGGTCGTGGCGAAGCCGGCCTTCTTCAGGCTCTCCGTCATGTTGCGCCCGTCGGCGATCCACCGCTCGGAGGACTTGGTGGGCATGGCGATGCCGATGGTGCGGACCTTCCCGTCCTTCGCCTCCTGGCTGCCGCCCTCGGCCGTCTGCCCGCAGGCCGTCAGCAGCAGGGCGCATCCGGTGGTCGCGGCCAGGAGAGCGGAGGCGGACCGGAACTTCTTCATGAGCGATACCCATCCCGTCGTCGAGGGCGGCTCCGACCGGGACAGGCTCGGCGGCAGCGCGGGTCCTCGCACCACCGGGACGACGCCGTTCCGGTTGGGTGGCCGGGACGTCGGCGCCCCGGTCGAGACAGATTGTTAGCGCTCACAACGGCGTGATACAAGAGGCGCTAAGGTTTTTCCCGTATAGATACCCAGCCGTGAGCACGGAGAAGGGAGGCGAACGTGGCGCAACCCGCGGAAGACGTCCGCCCGCCGACGATGGCCGACGTCGCCCGGGAGGCGGGGGTCTCCCACCAGACCGTCTCCCGCGTGCTGAGCGGCCATCCCAACGTGCGCGCGGCCACCCGCGAACAGGTCACCCTGGCCATCGAACGGCTCGGCTACCGCCGCAACTCCGCCGCCCGCGCCCTCGTCACGCGCCGCACCAGGACCTTGGGCGTCATCGCCGTCAACACCGCCCTGTACGGCCCCGCCAGCACCCTCACCGGCCTGGAGGAGGCGGCGCGGGAGGAGGGCTACCTCGTCTCCACCGTCAGCCTCCGCAGCGGCGGGGGACAGGGACTCAAGGACGCCATCGACCACCTCGCGGCGTGGGGCGTCGAGGGCGTCGTCGCCATCACCCCGCAGCGCTCCCTCGTCCAGGCGCTCGCCGAACTCGACGCGCCCTTCCCGGTGGTCACCGTCGAGGGCGGCCACCAGCTCGACCTGCCCGGCGTCTCCCTCGACCAGGAGCGCGGCGCCCGCCTGGTCACCGAGCACCTGCTCGCCGCCGGGCACGCCGACGTCTGGCACGTCGCGGGCCCCGGCGACTGGCTGGAGAGCGAGGCGCGCACCGCGGGCTGGCGCGCCGTCCTGGAGGAGAACGGCATCCGCCCGCCGCGCGTGCTGACGGGCGACTGGAGCCCGCTCTCCGGCTACCGGGCCGGGCAGGAACTCGCGGGCCTCGCGCTCGCCCGCCGCGGTACGGCCCCGGTCACGGCCGTCTTCGTCGCCAACGACCAGATGGCGCTCGGCGTCCTGCGGGCGCTGCGCGAGGGCGGCATCCGCACGCCCGCGCAGGTGGCCGTCGCCGGCTTCGACGACATCCCGGAGGCCGAGTACTTCCCGCCGCCGCTGACGACGGTCCGGCAGGACTTCGCCACGATCGGACGCCGGAGCATCCGCCTCCTGGTGGACCACATCGAGGGCCGCGCCACGAAGGCGGAACACCTCCTGGTCGAACCCCAGCTCATCATGCGCGCGAGCACCCGCCCTGCGGGCGATGGCTGAGGGAGGCGGGGGCGGGGGCTGGGGGGCGCGGTGGGCGGTACGTGGCGCGTGGCACGTGGTGCTCGATGCGTGGCGCCCGGAGCGCGCTCCCGTCCGGTGCCTGGCGGCGGCGTCCGCCGTCCGGTACGCGGCTGTCGCGGCCTTCGTGGACCGGTACGTGGCTCCTGTCGACGCCCGCCGTGGGGTACGAGGCTCCCGCCGGCGCCCGCCTCCGGGTGCCGCCCGGTAGCTGGCTTCGGCGCGTCTGCGGCGGGCTGCTCGCCCTGGCCTGCCGTGCTGGTCTGGCCGTGCCGGCTCACCGGCGCCGGCCCGCTCGGGCCGGACCAGCGGCGTGGGCCCGGTTCGTTGGTCCGTCCGCGTCGGTTCGCCCGCGAACCTGCCCCGCCGGTCCGCGGGCGGACCTTCCTCGCCGGTCCGCGCATCGGCCCGGCCTGCCCGGGCTCGCCCGCGTGTTCGCCGGTGCCATCCGTCGCGTCCGCCGACCCGCGCCACCGGCCCGTGGGTTCGCCCCGTTGCCCCCCGCCCATCCGTCGGCGACGTTTTTTCGGCGGCTGACCGGTCGCGCGTTGCCCTCCTACGGGTCGGCCGGAGGCGCCTCTGGTGCGGGCGTCGGCCATTGGGCCGCCCGGCCCCGGCCGGCCACCGCGCCCGCCCGCGCCCCGCCACCGAGTGAGCGCTCACTTCGATGCGACCCCACCCCGCCCGGAAGTTCGACGAAATCGCACCCAACTCTTGTCGCCAGGAAATGTGAGCGTTAACAATCAGAGGGTTCCGCCACCTCCCCGCTCCCGACGAGAGAGACCGCATCGTGACCCCCTCCGTCCCTCCCGGTCCCGCCGGCCCCCTCCACCCCGAGGCATGCACCATCGGAGTCGACTTCGGCACCCTCTCCGGGCGGGCCGTCGTGGTCAGGGTCCGGGACGGTGCCGAGCTCGGGGCGGCGGTCCACGCGTACCGGCACGCCGTCATCGAGGACCGCCTCCCCTCCACCGGAGCCGCCCTGCCCCCGGACTGGGCCCTGCAGCACCCCGAGGACTGGCGCGACGTGCTGCGCGTCGCCGTGCCCGCGGCGGTCGCCGACGCCGGCGTCGATCCGGACCGGATCATCGGCATCGCCACCGACTTCACCGCCTGCACGGTCCTGCCGACCGCCCCGGACGGCACCCCGCTCGCCCTGACGCCCGCGTGGGCCGGCCGCCCGCACGCCTGGCCCAAACTGTGGAAGCACCACGCGGCCCAGGACCAGGCCGACCGGATCAACGCCCTCGCGCACGCCCGCGGCGAGAAGTGGATCGCGCGGTACGGCGGCCGGATCTCCGCCGAGTGGCAGTACGCGAAGGCCCTGCAGGTCCTGGAGGAGGACCCCGCCGTCTACGCCGCCTGCGCCCGCTGGATCGAGGCGGCCGACTGGATCGTCTGGCAGCTCACCGGCGCCGAGTCCCGGAACACCTGCACCGCCGGCTACAAGGGCATCCACCAGGACGGGGCGTACCCGTCGCCGGACTTCCTCGCCCGCCTCCACCCGGACTTCGCCGACTTCCCCGCCACCCGCCTGGAGCACCCGCTCTCGCCCCTGGGCTCCCGCGTCGGCGGACTGAGCGCCGAGGCCGCGCGCTGGACGGGCCTGCCCGAGGGCATCGCCGTCGCCGCCGGCAACGTCGACGCCCACGTGGCCGCGCCCGCCGCGGGCGCCGTCGAGAACGGGCGGATGCTCGCCATCATGGGCACCTCCACCTGCCACGTCCTCAACGGCGCCACGCTCGCCGGGGTCCCCGGCATCTGCGGGGTCGTCGACGGCGGCATCGTCGACGGCGCCTACGGCTACGAGGCGGGCCAGAGCGCCGTCGGCGACATCTTCGCCTGGTGGCTCCGGCAGGGCGTCCCGGACGGCTACCGCGCCGAGGCCGAGGCGGCGGGCGAGGACCTGCACCAGCTCCTCACCCGGAAGGCCGCCGGGCAGCCGGTCGGCGCGCACGGCCTGGTCGCCCTGGACTGGATGAACGGCAACCGTTCCCCCCTGGTCGACCACCACCTCTCCGGCGTCGTCGCGGGCCTCACCCTCGACACCCGGCCCGAGGACGTCTACCGCGCCCTGCTCGAATCCACCGCCTACGGAACCCGGTTGATCGTCGAGGGCTTCGAGGCGGGCGGGGTCCCCGTCGAGGAGTTCATCGTCACCGGAGGACTCAAGAAGAACGCGCTGCTCATGCAGATCCACGCCGACGTGCTGCGCCGCCCCGTCTCCGTCGGCACCTCCGAACAGGGCCCGGCCCTCGGCTCGGCCATCCACGCCGCCGTCGCCGCGGGCGCCCATCCCGACGTCCGCACCGCCGCCGCCGTCATGGGAAGCGTCAAGCGCCACGCGTACCTCCCCGATCCGGCACGCGCGGACGCCTACGACGCGCTGTTCGCCGAATACCGGGCCCTGCACGAGCACTTCGGCACCGGCGCGGACCTCCTCCTGCACCGCCTCCGGCGCATCCGCAACACCGCGCGCGCCACCGGCTGACCGACCGCCTGCCCGCCTCCGTACCTCCCCGCCGCACACCTCCCCGCCCCCGCACCTTCCCGCCCCGTACCTCCGAGGAGCACACCCGACATGACGCTCGCCCCGCCCGACCGCGAGATCTGGTTTCTCACCGGCAGCCAGGCCCTCTACGGCGAGGACACCCTCGCCCAGGTCGCCGACCAGTCCCGCGTCCTCCACGACACCCTCGCGGACCAGCCCGGACTGACGGTCCGGCTGGTGTGGAAGCCGGTCCTCACCGACGCCGCCGCCATCCGCGCCGTCTGCCTGGAGGCCAACGCCGACGACCGCTGCGTCGGCCTGATCGCCTGGATGCACACCTTCTCCCCGGCCAAGATGTGGATCGCCGGCCTCGACGCCCTGCGCAAGCCGCTGCTCCACCTGCACACCCAGGCCAACCGCGAACTGCCCTGGGCCACCATCGACATGGACTTCATGAACCTGAACCAGGCCGCCCACGGCGACCGCGAGTTCGGCTTCGTCCAGACCCGCCTCGGCGTGCCCCGCAAGACCGTCGCCGGCCACGTCTCCGACCCCGGCGTCGTCGACCGCGTCGCCGGATGGGCCCGCGCCGCCGCCGGCCGCGCCGAACTCACCACCCTCAAACTCGCCCGGTTCGGCGACAACATGCGCGACGTCGCCGTCACCGAGGGCGACAAGGTCGAGGCGCAGCTGCGGTTCGGGGTCTCGGTCAACACGTACGGCGTCAACGACCTGGTCGCCGCGGTCGACGCCGCCGACGAGGCCGCCGTCACCGCCCTCGTGAAGGAGTACCAGGACCTCTACGCGCTCGCCCCCGAGCTGCGGCCCGGCGGTGAGCGCCACGACTCCCTGCGCTACGCCGCCCGCATCGAGGCAGGCCTGCGCGCCTTCCTCACGGAGGGCGGCTTCCGCGCCTTCACCACCAACTTCGAGGACCTCGGCGGCCTGCGGCAACTACCCGGGCTCGCCGTGCAGCGCCTGATGGCCGACGGGTACGGCTTCGGCGGCGAGGGCGACTGGAAGACGGCCACCCTGCTGCGCACCCTCAAGGCGATGGCGCACGGCCTGCCCGGCGGCACCTCCTTCATGGAGGACTACACCTACGACCTCACGCCCGGCCGGGAACTCATCCTCGGCGCTCACATGCTGGAGGTCTGCCCGTCGCTCACCACGGCCCGGCCGTCGTGCGAGATCCATCCGCTCGGCATCGGCGGACGGGAGGACCCGGTCCGCCTCGTCTTCGACGCGGACCCCGGTCCCGCGGTCGTCGTCGGCCTCGCGGACATGGGGGACCGGTTCCGGCTCGTCGCCAACCGCATCGACGTCGTCGCCCCGCCCGAGCCGCTGCCCGCGCTCCCCGTCGCCCGGGCCGTCTGGCGGCCCCGCCCCGACCTGCGTACCTCCACGGAGGCGTGGCTGACGGCCGGAGCGCCCCACCACACCGTGCTGACCACCGCTCTCGTCGGCGAGGAGCTCGACGACCTCGCCGAGATGCTGCGGACCGAACTCGCCGTCATCGACGAGGACACCACGGTCCGGCGCTTCACGCGCGAGCTGCGCTGGAACCAGGCGTACCACCGTCTGGCGCAGAGCCTGTGACCGCGCCCGCCGCCCCCACGAGGAGGGAGCCCGCCGTGAACACCACCGTCTCCAGGGAGCTGCGCCGGGAGGTGCTGGAGGCCAACCTCCGCATCCCGCGGGCCGGTCTCGCCACCCTCACCTGGGGCAACGTGAGCGGAGTCGACCGGGAGGCCGGCGTCTTCGTCATCAAGCCCTCCGGCGTGACCTACGACCGCCTGACCGAGGACGACCTGGTCGTCGTCTCCCTGGCCGACGGCCGTGTGGTGGAGGGGCACTTGCGCCCGTCCACCGACACGGAGACGCACCGCAGCCTCTACCTGGCCTTCCCGTCGATCGGCGGGGTGACCCACACCCACTCCACCCACGCCGTCGCCTTCGCGCAGGCCCGGCGGGCGATCCCGGTGCTCGGCACGACCCACGCGGACACCTTCAACGGTCCCGTGCCCGTCACCGCGCCCCTCACCGCCGAGCAGTGCGCCGCGGACTACGAGTTCCACACCGGCCAGGTCATCGTGGACCTGCTCGAACGGGACGACACCCGGGCCCGGGAGGTGCCCGGCGCCCTGGTCGCCCACCACGGTCCGTTCACCTGGGGTGCCACCGCCACCGCCTCCCTGGAGCACGCCATCGTCTGCGAGGCGGTGGCCGAGATGGCCCTCCACACCCTCGCCCTGGGCCCGGTCGCACCGCCACAGCACCTCCTGGACCGCCACTTCACCCGCAAGCACGGCCCGGATGCGTACTACGGCAACCCCGCCTCCGCCTGACCCCGCCGAGGGGAGCCGGGATCGTCCCGGCTCCCCTCCCTGGTGCGGGGGTCAGCGGACCGGATCAGGCCCGGGTCCAGCGCTGGTTGGCGCTGTTCCAGCACGCGTACAGCTGGAGCCGCGTGCCGTTGGCGGTGCCGGCGCCGACGGCGTCGAGGCAGAGGCCCGACTGGACGCCGACGACGGAACCGTCGCCGGCGAGGCGCCACTTCTGGTTGTCGCCGCCCCAGCAGCTGTAGATCTGCACCGCGGCGCCGTTGCCGGTGCCGGCGGCGTCCAGGCACTTGTCGCCGTAGACCCGGAGCTCACCGGCGGCGGTGTGGGTCCACTGCTGGTTGGTGCGGCCGTTGCAGTCCCACAGCTGGACCTGGGTGCCGTCGGTCGTGGCGGCGTTGGGTACGTCCACACAGCGGCCGGAGCCGACGCCCTTGAGCGGACCGGAGCCGGGGGCGGGGGTCGGCGTGGGGGTGGGGCTCGGGTTGGGCGAGACGGCGTTGAGCGCGTTCAGGACGGAGGTGTACGCCGGCTTCTTGCTGCCGTCGCCGTGGAAGAGCAGCGGCGTCTGCTCGGCCCGCCAGGAGTCGGTGTCGCGCACGCCCCAGACCGTGATGCCGAGGCAGCGCGGGACGGCCAGGCAGTCGTTGGTCACGTTGGCGTAGGTCGTGGGCGAGGCACCCTGGATGTCGAGCTCGGTGATGGCCACGTCCACGCCGAGGGCGGCGAAACTCTGCAGCGTGGTGCGGTAGTTGCTGGGGTACGGGCTGTCGTTGTTGAAGTGCGACTGGAACCCGACGCAGTCGATCGGCACGCCACGCTGCTTGAAGTCCTTGACCATGGCGTACACGGCCTGGGTCTTGGCCCAGGTCCAGTTGTCGGTGTTGTAGTCGTTGTAGCAGAGCTTGGCGGCCGGGTCGGCGGCGCGCGCGGTGCGGAAGGCGACCTCGATCCAGTCGTTGCCGCTGCGCTGCAGGTTGGAGTTGCGCCGGGCGCCCGAAGTGCCGTCCTCGAAGGCCTCGTTCACGACGTCCCACTGGGCGATCTTGCCCTTGTAGTGGCCCATCACGCCGTTGATGTGGTTGATCATCGCCTGGCGCAGCGCGCTGCCCTCGAGCGCCTGCATCCAGCCGGGCTGCTGCGAGTGCCAGGCCAGGGTGTGGCCGCGGACCTGCTTGCCGTTCTGCACCGCCCAGTTGTAGACGCGGTCGCCGGCGGTGAAGTCGAACCGGCCCTGCTGCGGCTCGGTGGCGTCGATCTTCATCTCGTTCTCGGCCGTCACCGAGGTGAACTCGCGGTTCGCGATCGTCGTGTACGTCGCGTCGCCGAGCCGCCCCGAGGCGATGGCGGTGCCGAAGTAGCGGCCGCTCTGCGCCGCCGCGCGTCCGAGCGTGCTCTCGGCGGCGTGCGACGCCGGCGGCGCCACGAGCACGGTCGCGGAGCCGAGGACGCCGACGATCAGCGCCGCGCACAGCCCGCCGATTCTGCGGCGTGCGGTGGACAGGGAAAGGGTGGGGGAACGCATCGAGGGACCTCCAGAGGACATCACGGACGGTGGGGTCTGAGCGCGGCAGAGGGAATCGGTGTCTGCGGCGTCGGCGTCCGCCGGCGAAAAGAGTGCGCGTGCTGCCGGGGCGCGGAGATGCGAGGCCGGCGCAGTGGCGCGCGAGAAAGGTGAGCGAGCGGCCTCGGGAATCAGTGTGGAAACCCCGCGGAAACGTGTCAAGAGTTTCGAAGACTTTTCGGAAAAGGAGATGCCGGGGTGAGGGTGAAGAAATAGCGAAGGGCATTTTTCGTCGAAAAGTTTCGACGGAAAATGCCCAGTGAACGGCGTCTTCTCTGTGACGTGACCCGATTTCGGACATCGGGCGAACGGGGGAAATCCGAGATCCGGCCCGGATACGGTCCCACGGCCGCCCGTCGACCGGCGAGGCGCGCGACCCGCGGGCGGGGCGCGAGCCAGGACCTGCGGCCCGCGGCGGAGGACGACCCCTCCGGGGGTGGACGCTCAGCAACACAAGGTCGCCGGGGCCTCCCGCGTACGGCCCGGTCACCCGGTCCGCCCCGGCGGGGCGGTGGAGAGCCGGACCCTGAGTTCGGTCGAGAGCTCCATCCGGGGGCTGACCAGCGGCTGGCCGTCGCGCAGCTGGAACAGGGTGCGGGCGGCGACCCGGCCCATCTCCTCCAGCGGCTGGCGCACCGTCGTCAGCGGCGGCGACAGCCAGTCGCACACCGGCAGGTCGTCGAAGCCGACCACGCTGAGGTCCTGCGGGATCCTCAGCCCGCTCCGCCGGGCGGCCTCGTAGACGCCCATCGCCTGCTGGTCGCTGCCGGCGAACACGGCGGTCGGCGGCTCGGGGAGGGCGAGCAGCTCCTGGGCGCACCGGAAACCGCCCTCGTGCTGGAAGTCGCCGTAGCGGATCAGGTCGCGGTCGACCTCGATCCCGGCCCGTTCCAGGGCGGTCCGGTAGCCGTCGACGCGGGCCCGGCTGCACAGCATCTCCCGGCGTCCGCCGATCGCGGCGATCCGCCGGTGCCCGAGGTCCAGCAGGTGTTCGGTGGCGGCGAGGCCGCCGGCCCAGTTGGTCGCGCCGACGCTCGGCACGTCGTTGCCGGGCATGTCGACCGGGTCGATGACGACCAGCGCCGCCCCGGCCCGTTCGACCCGGGTGCGCTGGGCCTGGGTGACCGAGGCGGTGACGAGGATGACGCCGTCGCTGCGGTGCGGTGCGGGGAGCGCGGTCCGGCCGGCCGGGGCGGCCTCGCCCGGCGGGACGAGCGACACCACGGTGCGCGCGGTCCGGTGCGCGCACTCGGCCTCGACGCCGCGCAGGATCTCGACCGCCCACGCGCTGTCCAGGCCGCCGATGATCAGGTCGACGAGCCCCGATCTGCCGGCGCGGCCCTGCCGGCCGGGCGGCAGGTAGTGGTGGCTGCGTAACAGGCCCTCGATCCGTTCGCGCGTCGAGGGTGCGACGTCGGAGCGGCCGTTGATCACCTTGGAGACGGTGGCCTGGGAGACTCCCGCCGCCGCGGCGATGACGGCCAGGGTCGGGCGCTGCTCGCTCAACTTCTCTCCTCCGGGCAGATTCCGTCGGCGCCGACAGGTATCGCAAACTTTCGACGAGTTTCCGGGCGCTCGGACACGGTTGTCAACCCCGCGAACAGTCGCCGGACGCAGATTAATGGACGCGGGGGGTTGACCCATAAGCCCTGCGTTCCTAGTTTGTGGCAGCGCGGAATTCGAGAGTATTTCGAAAAGTTTTCGGGCGCAGTCCGCCCCGGCTTTCCCCTCCCCACCCCCTTGAGGAGCACCCCTGATGAGAACGCACCGCCCGCCCCTGATCCTCGGCCTCGTCCTCGCGGTCCTGTCGTCCCTGCTGCTCGGGGCCTCCCTCCTCACGGCCCCGCCCGCCGCCGCGGCGACCGTCGACACCGGCGCCTGGTACGTGCTGGTCAACCGCACCAGCGGCAAGGCCCTCGACGTGTACAACCTGTCGACGAGCGACGGCGCCCGCATCACCCAGTGGGCCCGGAACGACCAGAACCAGCAGCAGTGGCAGTTCGTCGCCTCCGGCGACGGCTACTACCGCGTCAAGTCCCGCCACTCCGGCAAGGTCCTGGACGTCCAGAACGGCTCCACCGCCAACGGCGCCGCGATCGTCCAGTGGTCCGACGCGAACGGAACCAACCAGCAGTGGCGGCTCGCCGACAGCGCCGACGGCCACGTCCGGCTCGTCGCCCGCCACAGCGGCAAGGCCCTCGAAGTCCAGGGCGCCTCCACCGCCGACGGCGCGAACGTCGTCCAGTACGACGACTGGGGCGGCGCCAACCAGCAGTGGCGGCTCGTCAAGGTCGGCTCCGGCACCCCGGGCACCTGCGAGCTCCCGTCGGCGTACCGCTGGTCCTCGACGGGCGCGCTGGCGCAGCCCCGCCCCGAATGGGCGGCGCTCAAGGACTTCACCGTCGCCCCCCACAACGGCAAGCAGGTCGTCTACGGGACGACCCACGGAGCCGCCGGGACGGGCAGGGGCTGGGGCGGGATGAGCTTCACCCCGTTCACCACCTGGCCGGAGATGGCCGCGGCCGGCCAGAGCGCCCTTCCGTTCACCGCCGTCGCGCCCTCGCTCTTCTACTTCGCGCCGAAGAACGTCTGGGTGCTCGCCTACCAGTGGGGCGGCTCCTCCTTCTCGTACCGGACGTCGAGCGATCCCGCGAACCCGAACGGCTGGTCGGCGGAGCAGGTGCTCTTCACCGGCACCCTCGCGGACTCGGGCACCGGTCCCATCGACCACGCCCTGATCGCCGACGGGTCGAACATGTACCTGTTCTTCGCCGGTGACAACGGCAAGATCTACCGGGCGAGCATGCCCCTCGGGAACTTCCCGGGCAGCTTCGGCTCGTCGTACACGACGATCATGAGCGACACGGTGAAGAACCTGTTCGAGGCCCCGCAGGTCTACAAGCTCCAGGGCCAGAACCGCTACCTCATGATCGTCGAGGCGCGCGGGGCGAACGAGGACCGCTACTTCCGCTCGTTCACGGCGACCAGCCTGAACGGCACGTGGACGCCGCAGGCCGCGACGGAGAGCAACCCCTTCGCCGGCAAGGCCAACAGCGGCGCCACCTGGACCGACGACATCAGCCACGGCGAGCTGCTGCGCACCAGCGCCGACCAGACGATGACCGTCGACCCCTGCAACCTCCAGCTGCTGTACCAGGGCCGCAGCCCGGCCTCCGACGGCGCCGACTACGGCCTGCTGCCCTACCGTCCCGGCCTGCTCACCCTGCGGCGCTGACGACACCGGCCCGGCGGGTCCCGGCCCTCCGCCGGCCGCGCCACGGAAGGCCGGACCCCCGCCCCCGCGCCCCCGCGAGGGCGGGGCCCCGCCGCACGAATGGCAGGGCCCCGGGGGCGGACTTAGCCTGCTCGGAGGTGTACCTCCGCCGGAAGGGCTGACGATCGTGACCGTCGAGAAGGACGCGCCGGAAGACGGGGCGGAGTCGCGCGTCGGCCCCGAACCCCAGGGGAAGCCCGAGTTCCACCCGTACCACCACCCGGCCGCCGGCTGGGGCGCGGCGAAGAGCGTGACGCGGTTCATGGTGCGCGAGCGCGCCCTCCCGCTGGACGGGCCCCGGGCGATCATGAAGATGAACCACGAGAACACCGGTTTCGACTGCCCCGGATGCGCGTGGCCCGACGACACCAAGGGCCTCCACCTGGACATCTGCGAGAACGGCATCAAGCACGTCACGTGGGAGATGACCGCCAAGCGGGTCGGCCGGGAGTTCTTCGCCGCGCACACGGTGTCGGAGCTGGCCGGGTGGACCGACCACGACCTGGAGGACCAGGGCCGGCTGACCGAGCCGATGGTCTACGACCCCGCCACCGACCACTACGTGCCGATCAGATGGAAGGACGCCTTCGAGCTGGTCGGCCGGACGCTCCGCGGCCTCGGCGACCCGAACCGGGCGTCCTTCTACACCTCCGGCCGGCTCGGCAACGAAGCCACCTTCCTCTACCAGCTGATGGCCCGCGAACTGGGCACCAACAACCTGCCCGACTGCTCCAACATGTGCCACGAGGCCAGCGGCCGGGCCCTCCAGGCGTCCCTGGGCACCGGCAAGGGCACGGTCGACCTCCAGGACTGGGAGACCACGGACGCGCTCTTCATCCTCGGGGTGAACGCCGCGTCGAACGCGCCCCGGATGCTCACCGCGCTGGCGGAGGCGTACCGGCGCGGCGCCCGGATCGTGCACGTGAACCCGCTGGTCGAGGCGGCCGCCACCCGCACGATCATCCCGCACGACTTCCGGGACATGGCCACCTTGCGCGCCACCCCGACCAGCACCCTCAACCTCCAGCCCCGGATCGGCGGCGACATGGCGCTGCTCCGCGGCATGGCGAAGGCCGTCCTGGAGCGTGCGGCCACCGACCCGAAGGCGCTGGACCGCGAGTTCGTCGACCGGCACACGCACGGCTTCGAGGAGTACCGCGCGCTGTGCGAGGCCACGCCCTGGGAGGAGATCGAGCGCCAGTCGGGCCTGAGCCGCGACGACGTCCTCAGGGCCGCCCGGGTGTACGAGGAGGCCGACCGCAGCATCGTCAGCTGGTGCCTGGGCGTCACCCAGCACGAGCACGGCGTCGACACCGTCCGCGAGATCGTCAACCTGCTGCTGCTCCGCGGCAACCTGGGCCGCGAGGGCGCGGGCCCCTCTCCCGTACGCGGCCACAGCAACGTCCAGGGCAACCGCACCTGCGGGATCGACCACCGGCCCGCCCCGGCGTTCCTGGACCGGCTCGCCGACGTCTGCGCGATCGACCCGCCGCGCGCGCCCGGCCTCGACACCGTCGGCACCATCAAGGCGATGCTCGACGGCGACGTGACCGTGTTCGTCGGCATGGGAGGCAACTTCGCGCTCGCCGCCCCGGACACCCCGCTGACCTTCGAGGCGCTGCGGCGGTGCGAGCTGACCGTGCAGGTGAGTACGAAACTCAACCGCAGCCACGTCGTGCACGGACGGCGGGCGCTGATCCTGCCGTGCCTCGGCAGGACGGAGAAGGACCACCAGCGCAAGGGCGTCCAGAGCACGTCCGTCGAGGACTCGATGAGCATGGTGCACCTGTCGACCGGGATGAAGCGCCCCGCCTCGCCGCACCTGCTGTCCGAGGCGGCCATCGTCGCCGGCATGGCACGCGCCGCGCTGCCGGACAGCGCGACACCGTGGGAGTGGTACGTCGAGGACTACGACCGCGTCCGCGACACCATGGCCAAGGTCCTCGACGGATTCGAGGACTTCAACCGCCGGGTGCGGCTCCCGCTGGGCTTCCGGATCAAGCAGCCGGCCCGCGAGCTCGTGTTCCTCACCCCGTCCGGCAAGGCCGAGTTCTCCGCCGCCCCCCTGCCCGACGTGGTGCCCGAGCCCGGCACGCTGGCCCTCGGCACCATGCGGTCCCACGACCAGTGGAACACCACCGTCTACTCCGCCGACGACCGCTACCGCGGCGTGAGGAACCTGCGCACCCTGATCTTCATGAACCGCGCCGACATGCGCGAGCGCGGCATCGCGGACATGGCCCGGGTCGACATCACGAGCACGGCCAGGGACGGCAGCCGCCGCTGCCTGAAGGGCTATGTGGCGGTCCCGTACGACATCCCGCGCGGCTGCGCGGCCGGCTACATGCCGGAGATGAACGTGCTGTGCGCCCTCGGCGACTACAGCACCCAGAGCGACCAGCCGATCATGAAGCACCTGAAGGTGACCGTCGCCCCGGCCGCCTGAGCCGTCCCCGGGCCGCCCCCGCGGCGGAGCCGTTCGTCGATTCCTACAGCACCCTCGCATCCGCGATGGATAGTCGCATGATCTTGTTGCAGATGCGACCCCCGACGGCCTACGGTGACGCCCATGCAGTCCTACACCATCGGACAGGCCGCACGTCTCCTCGGGGTCAGCCCCGACACGGCACGGCGCTGGGCCGACGCGGGCCGGGTCGCCACCCACCGCGACGAGAGCGGGCGACGCGTGATCGACGGGAAGTCGCTCGCCGCGTTCGCCGTGGAGATCGCGCAGGCCGACGGCGAGGACGACGACCCGTCGTACACGACGGCCCGCAACGCGTTCCCGGGGATCGTCACGGCGGTCAAGCTCGGGGACGTCGCCGCCCAGGTCACCGTCCAGGCCGGTCCCCACCGGCTCGTCTCCCTGCTGACCAGGGAGGCCGTGGAGGAGTTGGGGCTGGAGGTCGGCATGCGGGCCACCGCCCGCGTGAAGTCCACCAGCGTGCACATCGACCGCACCTGACACCCGGAGCCCAGACCCCCATGACCCGCACCCCCGCCCGCGCCGTCACCGCACGCCGCGCGGGCGCCGCCTTCCTCACCGCCGCCCTGCTCGCCCCGCTCGCGGCCTGCGGCTCCGGCGACGGCACGAAGGACGGCGCCGGCGGTTCCTCCGGTGTCCGGCTCACCGTCCTCGCCGCGGCCTCGCTCACCGACGTGTTCAAGACCGCCGGTGCGGCGTACGAGAAGTCCCACCCGGGCACGAAGATCACCTTCTCGTTCGCTGGTTCGCAGGAACTGGTGGCCCAGGTGTCGCAGGGCTCGCCGGCCGATGTGCTGGTCACGGCCGACACCAAGAGCATGGACAAGGTGAGGGCCGACACCGGCACCCCCGCCGTCATCGCGAAGAACCGGCTGGTCATCGCCACCGGCGAGGGCAACCCCTTCGAGGTCGACGCGCTGGAGGACCTCGCGGACCGCAAGCTGAAGGTCGTGCTCGCCGCGCCGGAGGTGCCGGCCGGCAAGTACAGCAAGCAGATCCTCGACCGGCAGGGGATCGAGGTGAAGCCGGTGTCCCAGGAGCCCAACGTCCGCGCGGTGCTCAGCAAGGTCGAGCTGGGCGAGGCCGACGCGGGCCTCGTCTACCGGACGGACGCCGCGAGCGCGCGGGACAAGGTCGACGCCGTCGAGATCCCCGACGCGCAGAACGCGATCGCCCAGTACCCGGCCGCCACCCTGAAGGACTCCGGGCACGCCGGGGCCGCCGCCGCGTTCGTCACCTGGCTCTCCACGCCCGAGGCACAGAAGATCCTCCAGGACGCGGGCTTCCAGAAGCCATGACACGCGCGCGCGTACGCACCCCCGGCGCCCGGCCGCCGCTCACCCTGGCGCTGCCCGCGCTGGCCGCCGTCGCCTTCCTCGCCCTGCCCCTGCTCGGCATCCTCGTCCGGACCGAGTGGGGAGACCTGGCGGACCACCTGAGCGCCCCCGGCACCGTCGAGGCGCTCCGGCTCTCGCTGGTCGTCTCCTTCTGGGCGCTCGGCCTGTCCCTGCTCCTCGGCGTCCCGCTGGCATGGCTGCTGGCCCGGGTGCCGTTCCCCGGCAAGGCGTTCGTCCGCTCGCTGGTCCTGCTGCCGATGGTGCTGCCGCCGACCGTCGGCGGGGTGGCCCTGCTCCTCGCGTTCGGCCGGCGCGGCCTCCTCGGGCCCTGGCTGCACGAGACCTTCGGGATCACCCTGCCGTTCCACACCTCGGGGGCCGTGCTCGCGGCGACCTTCGTCGCCATGCCGTTCCTCGTCATCAGCCTGGAGGGGGCGCTCGGCGGTCTCCGTCCCCGGTACGAGGAGACGGCGGCGTCGCTCGGCGCCTCACCGGTCCGGGTCTTCTTCACCGTGACGCTCCCGATGGTCGCGCCCGGCGTCCTCGCGGGCGCGGCGCTCACCTGGGCGCGGGCGCTCGGCGAGTTCGGCGCCACCATCACCTTCGCCGGCAACCTGCCCGGCACCACCCAGACCCTGCCGCTCCAGGTCTACCTGCTGCTCCAGGAGGAGCCGGAGGCCGCCACCTCGGTCTCGCTGCTCCTGCTGGCCATCGCGATGGGCGTGCTGATCGCCCTGCGGGGACGGTGGACGGGCACCCCGGCCGGCCGCGCCCGCCGGGCGCGGGCCGCCGAGCCCGGCCCGGAGCCGGCCGCCGCGGAGCCTCCCGCGCGGGACGTCCCGCCGCCGGCCACCGGGGAGCGCTGGGCGCTGCGCGCCGAGGTCACCGGCTTCACCAGGCTCACCCTGGACGCCGAACCCGGCACCACCATCGCCGTCGTGGGACCGAACGGCGCCGGCAAGACCACCCTGCTGCGGGCCCTCCTCGGCCTCACCCCCCGCGCCCACGCGGACCTCGCCCTCGGCGGCACCGACGTCACCGCCGCGCCGCCGCACCGGCGGCGGGTCGCGTGGGTCCCGCAGGACGGCGCCCTCTTCCCGCACCTCACGGCCCTCGCCAACACCGCGTACGGGCTGCGCGCGCAGGGCGTCGGCCGGGCCGAGGCCCGGCGGGAGGCCCAGGACTGGCTCGACCGGCTCGGCGTGGGCCACCTGGCGCACCGCAGGCCCGCGCAGCTGTCCGGCGGTCAGGCCGGCCGGGTGGCGCTGGCCCGCGCGCTGGCCGCCCGCCCCCGGCTCCTCGTCCTCGACGAACCGCTCGCCGCGCTCGACCAGACGACCCGGGCGCATGTGCGGCACACCCTCCGCACCCACCTGGCCGGTTTCGGCGGCGTCTGCCTGATGGTCACCCACGACCCCGTCGAAGCGGTGTCGCTCGCGGACCGGGTGCTCGTCCTCGACGCGGGCCGCGCCCTCCAGGACGCCCCACCGGCGGAGGTCACCCGGCACCCGCGCTCCCCGTGGGTGGCCCGGATGCTGGGCCGCAACGCCTGGCCGGGCACGGCCACCGCCGACGGCCTGGCCCTCGACGACGGCGGCGTCCTGGTCGCGGCCGATCCTCCGCCGCCCGGCACGCGCGCGCTGGCGGTCGTCGCGCCGGAGGCGGTGTCGGTCCACCGCGAGAAGCCCGCGGGCAGCCCCCGTAACGTCTGGCCGGGCACCGTACGCGAGATCACGGCCAGCGGCAGCCGGCTGCGGGTCCTGGTCACCTCCGGCCGGGCGCCGGACGTCGTCGCCGAGATCACGCCGCAGGCCGCGGCCGAACTCGGCCTGGCCGACGGCGTGCCCGTCTGGACCAGCGTGAAGGCGACCGAGGCGACGGTGGTACCGGTCTGATCAGCGGTACTCGCAGAGGTACGCGGTGTCCACCGCGACCTCCAGCCGGAACGAGCTGTCGCCCGGGACCGCGAACTCCTCCCCTGCGGCGAACGTCCGCCAGTCGTCCGCGCCGGGCAGCAGCACCGTCAGGGCGCCGCTCACCACGCGCATGACCTCGGGGGCGCCGGTCCCGAACTCGTAGGAGCCCGGCGCCATCACGCCGATGGTGGCCCGGCCGTCCTCCTGGGCGAACGCGATCGACTTGACCGTGCCGTCGAAGTACTCGTTGACCGTGAGCATGCGGATTCCTCGGGGGAGTGGGAAGGACGGGACGGCCCGGCCGCGCGCGTCCCGGCGGCGGGCGGGGTCACCCTAGCCGCACGCGCCCGCCGGGCGGACACCCCTCTCACAGGGCGGACTCCCCGCCCGCAGCCTCCCCGCCCAGGGACCGCTGGAGCAGGACCGTGTCCACCCAGCGCCCGTGCTTGTGCCCCACCGCCGTCAGCCGGCCCGCCTCCGTGAAGCCCAGCCGCCGGTGCAGCGCGAGCGAGGCGGCCGTCCCGGAGTCCGCGACCACCGCGATCATCTGGCGCACCCCCGCCGCCGCGCAGGCGTCGATCAGCGCCCCCATCAGGGCCCCGCCGAGACCCCGGCCCGTGTGCGCGGGGGAGAGGTACACCGAGTGCTCGACGGAGTGGCGGTACGCAGGCTTCGGACGCCACGGCGCCGCGTACGCGTACCCGGCGATCCGCCCCGCGTCCTCCGCCACCAGGAACGGCAGACCGCGCCCGGTCAGCTCGGCCAGCCGGGACCGCCAGAAGGACGGCGGGGGCGCCGTCTCGTCGAAGGTGACCACCGTGTGGTCCACGTAGTGCGCGTAGATCGCGGCGACCGCGTCGAGGTCGGCCTCCGTCGCCGGACGGACCGGCGCGGCGGGCGGGTACGGGAGGGACATGCCGCCGATCGTAGGCGCGGACCCGCCGGCGTCCGCGCGCCCGGCTCCGTTTGCGGACCCGAGGCGGCCGGGTTTGAGTGTGGAGGACCCCCCGCGTCCCCTCAGGAGCTCGTGACATGTCGATGGCGTTCGGTTCCCCCTTCGGCCCCTCCGACCCCTTCGGTGACCTGCTGAACCGCTTCTTCGGCATGTCCCCGGCGTCCTCGCCGCCCGCCGTCCAGCGTGTGCCCATCGGCCGCCTCCTCACCGAGTCGGCGCACGAACTCCTCAACACGGCCACCCGCAAGGCCGTCGAGGACGGCACCACCGACCTCGACACCGAGCACCTGCTCTGGGCCGCCACCCAGGTAGAGCCGACCCGCCGGCTGCTCGCCCGCTCCGGGGTCGACCCCGACGGACTCGCCGACAAGATCGCCAAGGTGCTGCCCCACGAGGCCGCCGAACCCTCCGCCGAACCGGGCCTCACCCCCGCCGCCAAGCGGACCCTCGCGCTCGCCCACGCCACCTCGCAGGCCGCGGGCGTCTCGTACATCGGCCCCGAGCACATCCTCGGCGCCCTCCTCGGCGACGCCGAATCCGGTGCCTCCCGCCACCTGCGCGCCGAGGACCTCGACGTCTCCGCGCTGCGCGGCGTCACCGACCAGGCCACCCGCGGCGGCGACACCGCGGCTCCCGCCGCGCCCAGGCAGCCGGCCACCACCCTCGACGAGTTCGGCCGCGACCTCACCGAGGAGGCCAGGGCCGGCAGGCTCGACCCGGTCGTCGGCCGCGCCGAGGAGATCGAGCAGACCGTCGAGATCCTGTCCCGCCGCTCCAAGAACAACCCCGTCCTCATCGGCGAGCCCGGCGTCGGCAAGACCGCCATCGTCGAAGGACTCGCCCAGCGGATCGTCGCCGGAGAGGTCCCCGACACCCTCAAGGACAAGCGGGTCGTCGCCCTCGACCTGTCCGGCCTGGTCGCCGGCGCCCAGTACCGCGGCCAGTTCGAGGAACGCCTCAAGAAGGTCATCGAGGACGTCCAGAAGTCCGAGGGCGAGATCGTCCTCTTCATCGACGAACTCCACACCGTCGTCGGCGCCGGAGCCGCCGGCGAGGGCGCCATGGACGCCGGCAACATGCTGAAGCCCGCCCTCGCCCGCGGCGAGCTGCACGTCGTCGGCGCGACCACCATCGACGAGTACCGCCGGTACATCGAGAAGGACGCCGCGCTCGAACGCCGCTTCCAGCCCGTCCTCATCCCCGAGCCCACCGTCGAGGAGACCGTCCAGATCCTCGAAGGGCTCCGCGACGCGTACGAGGCCCACCACCAGGTCCGGTTCGCCGACGGCGCCCTCACCGCCGCCGCCGAACTCTCCGACCGGTACATCAGCGACCGCTTCCTCCCCGACAAGGCCATCGACCTCATGGACCAGGCCGGCGCCCGCGTCCGGCTCCGCAGCGCCGGCCGCTCCACCGAGGTGATCAGCCGCGAGGACCGGCTGGCCAAGCTGCGCCGCGAGAAGGACCAGGCCGTCGCCGCCGAGGAGTTCGAGAAGGCCAAGCGGCTCAAGGAGGAGATCGCCGAGGTCGAGGGCGAACTCGCCGGGATCGAGGAGCGCCGCGAGGGCGTCGTCTCCGTCACCGCCGCCGACATCGCCGAGATCGTCTCCCGCCGCACCGGCATCCCCGTCGCCCAGCTCACCACCAGCGAGAAGGAACGCCTGCTCAGGCTGGAGGAGGAGATGCACGCCCGGATCGTCGGCCAGGACGAGGCCGTCACCGCCGTCTCCGAGGCCGTCCGCCGCAACCGCGCCGGCATGGGCGACCCCGACCGGCCCGTCGGCTCCTTCCTCTTCCTCGGGCCCACCGGCGTCGGCAAGACGGAACTCGCCAAGACCCTCGCCGAGCTGCTGTTCGGCGACGAGGACCGGATGATCCGCTTCGACATGAGCGAGTTCCAGGAGAAGCACACCGTCGCCCGCCTCGTCGGCGCCCCGCCCGGATACGTCGGCTACGAGGAGGCCGGCCAGCTCACCGAGAAGGTCCGCCGCCAGCCGTACAGCGTCGTCCTCTTCGACGAGGTCGAGAAGGCCCACCAGGACGTCTTCAGCACCCTGCTGCAGGTCCTCGACGACGGGCGCCTGACGGACGGCCAGGGCCGGACCGTCGACTTCCGGCACTGCGTCGTCATCATGACGTCCAACATCGGCGCCCACCGGATCCTCGCCCACCAGGGCGACGCGGCCGAGCTGAAGGACGAGCTGATGGAGGACCTGCGGGGCCGGTTCCTCCCCGAGTTCCTCAACCGCATCGACGACATCATCGTCTTCCACAGCCTCACCGAGCAGGACCTCACGCAGATCGTCGAGCACCTCCTCGACCGCAGCAGGCACCGCGTCCACGCCCAGGGCATGACCCTGGAGGTCACCGAGGCCGCGACGAAGCTCCTCGTCGCCCACGGCCACCAGCCGGAGTTCGGCGCCCGCCCGCTGCGCCGCACCGTCCAGACCGAACTCGACAACCGCGTCGCGTCCCTGCTGCTGAGCGGCGAGGCCGACCCCGGCGACACGATCGTCGCCGACGTCGTCGACGACTCCCTCCACTGCACCGTCCGCAAGGGCGCCCCCGCCGGGGCGGACCAGGCCGCATAGGAACGCCGCCGCGGCCGGGCCCGCCGGACCCGGCCGCGGCGACGCGCGCTTCCCCCGATCCGTACCGCCCCCGACGGGAGTCGCATGGCCGCCCCCCAGCCCGTCCCCCAACTGGTCCTCGGCCCGCCCGCGAAGGCCGCCCTCTTCCTCACCCTCACCGTCGCGCCCGGCCGCGAGACCGACGCCCGCGCCGTCCTCCAGGAGCTCTCCGGACTGACCCGGTCCGTCTCCTTCCGCGCCCGCGACGACGCCCTCGCCTGCGTCGCCGGACTGTCCTCCGACGCGTGGGACCGGCTCGCCGGCGGCCCCCGCCCCCGCGAACTGCACCCCTTCGTCCCCCTCCACGGCCCCCGGCACCACGCCCCCGCCACCCCCGGCGACCTCCTCCTCCACCTGCACGCCCGGCGCGCCGACCTCTGCTTCGAACTGGCCCGCGTCGTCCTGGACCGCCTCGGGGACGCCGTCACCGTCGTCGACGAGACGCACGGCTTCACCTACTTCGACGACCGCGACCTCCTCGGCTTCGTCGACGGCAGCGAGAACCCCACCGGACCCGCCGCCCCCGAAGCCGTCCTCGTCGCCGACGAGGACCCCGCCTTCCGCGGCGGGAGCTACGTCGTCGTCCAGAAGTACCTCCACGACATGACCGCCTGGAACGCCCTCCCCACCGAGGAGCAGGAGCGCGTCATCGGCCGCACCAAGGCCGACAATGTCGAACTCCCCGACGACGTCAAGCCGGCCGACTCCCACGTCGCCCTCACCACCGTCGAGGACGACGACGGCGAGGAGCGGAAGATCGTCCGCCAGAACATGCCCTTCGGACAGCTCGGCACCGGCGAGTTCGGCACCTACTTCATCGGATACGCCCGCACCCCCGCCGTCACCGAGCGGATGCTCCGCAACATGTTCCTCGGCGACCCGCCGGGCACCACCGACCGCATCCTCGACTTCTCCACCGCCGTCACCGGCGGCCTCTTCTTCGTCCCGAGCGCCGACCTGCTCGACGACCTCCCCGCCCCCGGCCCCGCCGAGGAACCCCGGCCCGAGCCCGAGCCCGAGCCCGGACCCGCCGGCGCCGTCCTCCCCGCCGACGCACCGCACCCCGGGACCTCCCTGGGCATCGGCAGCCTGAAAGGAGCCCCGGTGTCATGACCAGCCTCCCCGGCACGCCCCCCACCAGCGGAAACCTGCACCGCGAACTCGCCCCCGTCACCCCCGCCGCCTGGGCCGAGATCGAGGAGGAGGCCCGCCGCACCTTCCGCCGCCACGTCGCCGGCCGCCGCGTCGTGGACATGCCCGACCCCGGCGGCACCGCGCTCGCCGCCGTCGGCACCGGCCACCTCACCCCCCTGGCCGCGCCCGCCGACGGCGTCCGCGCCCGGCTCCGCGAGGCCCGCGCGCTGGTCGAGCTCCGGGCCCCCTTCACCGTCGACCGCGCCGCCGTCGACGACGTCGAACGCGGCGCCATGGACTCCGACTGGCAGCCCGTCAAGGACGCCGCCCGCGCCCTCGCCCTCGCCGAGGACCGCACCGTCTTCGACGGCTACGGGGCCGCCGGCGTCCGCGGCCTGCGCGCCTCCTCCTCCCACCCCGCCGTCGCGCTGCCCGCCGAACCCCGCGACTACCCCGACGCCGTCAGCCGCGCCCTCACCGCCCTGCGCCTGGCCGGCGTGGACGGCCCGTACGCGCTCCTCCTCGGCGCCGACGAGTACCGGGCGGTCAGCGAGACCTCCGACCACGGCTACCCGATCGCCGCCCACCTCGGCCGCATGCTCGACGGCCCCCCGATCTGGGCGCCCGCCGTCCGCGGCGGCTTCGTCCTCTCCACCCGCGGCGGCGACTTCGCACTCCGCCTCGGGCAGGACGTGTCCATCGGCTACGCCCGGCACGACGCCGAGACCGTCGAGCTGTACCTCCAGGAGACGCTGACGTTCCTCACGTACACCGACGAGGCCGTGGTCGTCCTGGAGGCGTGACGGCGCGGCCGGGCCGCCCCCGGTGTGCGGGGGCGGCGGCCGTCCCGGCAGACTCGCCCCATGAGCAGCACGCGCCCGCGCCCCGCCCGCCCCGCCGGCACCACCCCGACCGCCGTCGTCGTCGGCGCCGGCCCCAACGGGCTCACCGCCGCCGCCCTGCTCGCCGAGGCCGGCGTCGACGTGACCGTCCTGGAGGCCGCCGGCACGATCGGCGGCGGCACCCGCACCGACGAGGCGATCCTGCCCGGGCTGCTGCACGACCACTGCTCGGCCGTCCACCCGCTCGCCGTCGCCTCGCCCGCCCTGCGCCACCTCCGCCTCGACCGGTACGGGCTGACCTGGCGGCTCCCCGAGATCGACTGCGCCCACCCGCTCGACGACGGCACCGCCGCCGTCCTCCACCGCTCGGTCACCGAGACCGCCGCGGGCCTCGGCGCGGACGCCGGCCGCTACCGGGCCCTGCTCGCCCCGTCCGTACGCCGCTGGGAGGCGCTGTCCGGCGACGTCATGGGCCCGTTGCTGCGCGTCCCCGACCACCCGCTGCTGCTGGCCCGCTTCGGCCTGCCGACCGCCCTGCCCGCCGCCGCCCTCGCCCGGCTCTTCCGCACCCCCGGCGCCCGGGCCCTGTGGGCGGGCGTCGCGGCCCACGCGTACCGCCCGCTGACCGAACCCTTCAGCTCGGCCATCGGACTGGGCATCCTCACCGCCGGGCACGCGGCCGGCTGGGCCGTCGCCGAGGGAGGCTCCCGGGCCATCACGGACGCCCTCGCGGCGGCGCTGCGCGCCCACGGCGGCCGGATCGAGACGGGCGTCCGGGTCACCCGGCACGGCCAGTTGCCGCCGGCCGACCTCACCCTGCTGGACCTCGACCCGGCGCAGGTCGCCGGGGTGTACGGGGACCTGCTGCCGGCCCGGACGGCCGCCGCGTACCGCCGCTTCCGGCGCGGTCCGGGCGCCTTCAAGGTGGACCTCGCCGTCGAGGGCGGGGTGCCGTGGCGCGCGGAGCCGGCCCGCCGCGCCGGCACCGTGCACCTCGGCGGCCCGCTCGCCGAGGTGGTGCGCGCGGAGCGGGACGTGACGGACGGCCGGATGCCGGAGCGGCCGTTCGTGCTCGTCGGCCAGCAGTACCTCGCCGACCCGTCCCGCTCGGTGGGGGACGTGCACCCGGTCTGGACGTACGCGCACGTGCCGCACGGCTACGACGGCGACGCGACCGGCGCGATCCTGGCCCGCCTGGAACAGTTCGCCCCCGGCGTCCGCGACCGGATCGTCGGCCTGCGCGTCACCCGCCCCGCCGACTTCGCCGCCGCCAACCCCAACTTCGCGGGCGGTGACATCCTCACCGGCGCCAAGACCGTCCCGCAGCTCGTCCTGGGCGCCCGCCCCGCCGTCGACCCGTACGCCACCGGTCTCCCCGGCGTCTACCTCTGCTCGGCCGCCACCCCGCCCGGCCCCGGAGCCCACGGCATGTCCGGCGCCGGCGCCGCCGCGGCGGCCCTCCGCCACCTGGGCGTCCGGCCGCCCTGGCGGTAGGCCGGCCGCGCCGGGCTCAGGCGGTGACGGGCAGGCCGAAGGCCGGTCGGGCGTGGCCGAGGAAGGCGTGGACGGCGGGATGGGGCGCGGGCTTCCAGACGAGGGCCAGGAGGGCGGGGACGTCGACGTCGTCGAGGGGGAGCGCGGTGAGGCGGTCGGCGTAGGAGGCGGCCATCGACGCGCTCAGCACCGCGACGCCCAGGCCGCGCGCGGCGAGGTCGGCGATGGCGTCGGCGGCGCCGGCCTCCAGGGCGATCGCCGGGTGCACGTCCCGCGCGGCGGACGCCTGGTCGAGGACGGCGCGCAGGCCGGTGCCGCGCGGCATGCAGATGACCGGGTGGGCCGTCAGTTCGCGCAGGGCGAGGCGCTTCCGGGCGGCCAGGGGGTGGGCGGGCGGCACGGCGGCGACGAGCCGTTCGCTGAGGATCGTCAGGGCCTCCAGGCCCTCGGGGATCGCGGCGGCGGCACCGATGAGCGCGAGGTCGGCGGTGCCGTCGCGGACGCCGTCGACGAGCCGGTCGGAGGTGTCCTCGTGGAGCAGGACGTCCACCCCGGGGTGGGCGGCGCGGAAGGCGGCGAGGGCGTCGAAGAGCGGGGTGACCGTGCAGCCGACGACCATCCCGAGCGTCAGCCGGCCGCGGACCAGGCCCGTCACCTCGTCCACCGCCCGGCCGACCGCCTCGGCGGACGCGAGCGCCGCGCGCGCGTGCGCGAGGGCGGCCTCCCCGGCGGCGGTCAGGGTGACCGACCGGGCCGAGCGGTCGAACAGCTCGGCGCCCAGCTCCTGTTCGAGCCGGCGGATCTGCGCGCTGACGCCGGACTGGCTGATGTGCACCCGCTGGGCGGCCCGGGTGAAGTTCCGCTCCTCGGCGACGGCGACGAAGTACTCCAACTGCCTGAGATCCATGACTGGAGATTCTAGTAGCCAGCACAACCATCTGTTGGACTTCTGATCACCGGAGGGCGAGGCTGGAGGCACGGAACGACGAACACCCCCCCAGCCAGGAGGAATCGATGCCGGAGTACGAGAAGGCCATGCGCCCCGAGGACATCACCCGTCTCTTCGTCGAGCGGTCCAACGCGGGCGACGCGGCGGGCGTTGCCGCCCTGTACGCGGAGGACGCGGTGCTGGCCTACCCGCCGGGCGAGGTGACGGTGGGGCGGGAGGCGATCCGCGTCCTGTGGGAGAAGGTGCTGGCCCACCGGCCCCGCTTCGAGCCGGAGGAACCGCTGCCCACCCTGGTGAACGGCGACATCGCCCTCACCTCGACCCCGCCGAAGGACGGCACCGGCGCCCGCGCCCAGGTCGTCCGGCGCCAGCCCGACGGCAGCTGGCTGCGCGTGCTCGACCAGCCGGAGTTCGTGCCGTCGGCTCGCTGAGAGACGCACGCGCGCGTGCGGCGCTTCACCCGCACGCGCGCGTGCGGCCCCTCGCCCATGGTCAGGACCGCCACCAGGGCTCGCGTACGTAACGGCTCTCCGTCGCCGTGCAGCCGAGGCCGTTGGAGATCTCCTCCGCGTCCAGGTTCCAGCCGACCACGCCGTTGCCCTTGCGGCTGAGTTCGATCAGCCGCGCGTCCGAGGCGCGCGTGCCGTCGGTGACCCGGCAGGCCACGATCGACGTCCACGCCTGCCCGTCCAGCGCCGACGCGAAGGTCAGGACGGGCAGGGTGACGGCGGTGAGGAGGAGGGCCACCCCCTGCTCCGCCGCCGCGGCCCGGCGCAGCCACGCGGGCGGCCGGTAGCCCGGGTCGTGCGAGGCGGTACGCCGGTGGTGCGGGCGCCGCCGGCCCGTCCGGTACTCCACGACCACGCCCACGCGGAGCGCGCACGCCGCGAGGGCGGTGCCCAGCCCCCACCACGGCCCGAACAGGCAGGCGACGATGACGCCGACGGCCAGCGGGTTCAGCACGGTGATCGCGGCCCGCCGCAGCCCGGCCGCCCGGCCCCGTCCGGCGGGGACGACGCCGCGCGCCGCGAAGACCGCGAAGACGACCCGCGAGACCACCACGCCGAGGACCGAACCGAGCAGCGGATCGGTGATCACCATGCCGAGCAGCACGTCGGGCCAGTTCGCCGGCTCCATGCCGACGAACACGTCCCGCACGGCGTCCCCGCCGCCCACCGTGTACGCGACCTTGGCCACCGGCACGGCGAGCGCCAGCGCCAGCAGCACGGTGTGGCCCGGGCCGCCCTTCCGGTCGGCCCGGCGCTCCTCCTCCAGGTCCCCGTTTGCGCCGGGGCTGTCGGACCCGGTCAGGAGCCGCCGCCCGGCGCCCCCACGGAGAGGACGGTCACGGCGGTGCGGCCCAGCGGCGTCGCGTACGCCACGTCGTCCCCGGCCGCGTGCCCGAGCAGCGCCCGGCCGAGCGGGCTCGCGGCGGTCACCAGGTCCGGATCGTCCGCGTCCGCCAGTTCGCCGATGTGCAGCGTCGACTCGGTGCCGTCACCGAACCGCACGCGCACGGTGCTGCCGACGCCGATCGTCCCGGTGGACGGCGGTCCGGCCGCGGCGCCCTCCCGCAGCCGGGCCTCGATCTCCTCGATCCGCGCGTCCAGCCGGTCGGCCTCCGTCGCCCGCTGCAACTCGTCGGCCGCGTCGGCCTGGTCGCCGGGCTCGTCGGCGTCGCCGAGCGTGGCGGCGACGTTCGCCCGTTCGGTCCTCAGCGCGGACAGCTCGCGGTTCAGCGCCGCGCGGGCGGTCTCGCTCAGGGGCTCGGGTCCAGCGGTCATGACGGCTCCCGTCGTGCGGTGGCGGGGACGGACAACGACGCTTCCATTCCGACATCCCCATGAAATCCCGTCAAATCGCACCAAACATCCCTCGGCCGGGGAGCGGCGCGGAAAACCCCTGGCGCACCCGGGACGGAGCGGGTTACCGTGCCCGTGATGATCACTCACTCCTCACACCGATGGGGGGTCCTCACCGCGCACGGAGCGTCCTGATGGGGACACCCGTGCGGGAGGACACCCGCCTTTCCCTCTGGCGGCACGTGCGCACCCACGCCGTACCGCCCTCCATGATCGAGACCGCGACCGCCCGCCGCCTCGCGGGCGACTGGGCCGGCGCCTGCGCCGCCGCCGCGGTGGACCTCGACCTGACCCCCCGGGCCGTCGCCCGCACCCACGGCACCGCACTCGCCGCACGCGTGCGCGCCGACCTCCGCCGGCTCGCCCCCGACCTGCTCCGCTGGCACCTGCCGAGGACCGCCCCGGACGGACTGCTCCGCCCGGGACTCACCGTCACCCTCGCCGTCTACGCCGACCACGAGCCCCCCGGCGGCCGGGGCCCGCGACCGGTCCACCTCGTGGCCCGCACCGCGCCCGCCTGGGCCGACGCCGGACAGCGGATCTCGCTGGCCCTCTGGGACGGCCCGCCCGGCGGCACGCCCCCGCCCCGGCGGAGCCCGTACGCCCCCGCCCTCGCCGCCCACCCGCACCCGCACCCCAGCCCCCGCTTCCGGCTCGACCTCCACCGGCACCTGTGGGACGCCGGCCGCGCCGGAGAACTCCGCGCCCGGTCCGGCGCCGACCGCCGGCCGGCCCTCCCGGCCGGCCCCGGCGAGCCGCCCGGTCCCGGCTGGGCGGTGGACCGCTGGGCCGCCGAGGCCCGGCTGCTGCTCGCCGCCGACGGCCGGGCCGCCGGCCCCGTCCTCGTACGCCTCGGGGCCCGGCACCGGCTGCTCGTCACCCCGGAGCCGGACGGCGGCGTCCGGACCGCACCCGCGCCGGCCGGACGACGGCCCGGGACCGGCCGCGGCGACCGGCCGGACCTCCGGCCGCCGCTGCTGCCCGACGCGGCGACCTGGACCCCGCCCGACCTCGCGCTGCTCCGCGCCGGACTGATCACCCCCGACGACCTGCACCCGCTCGTCGCCGAGGCGCTGATCCCCGGTCACCGGCCCGCTCCCGGCGGGCGGGCGGAGCCCCCGGAGTCCGGGACGCGGTTCGTGGAGTGCCAGGGCCGCCGGCACCGCGTCGGCCTCGTGGGCGGCGTCCTCACGCCCCTCGACCACGACCCGGCCGAACTCCGCCGCGAGGAACTGCTCGCGGCCCTCTCCGGGACGCCCATGCCCTGCCTGCGGGTGATCGACGCCGCCCACCGCGACCCCGAGAACCTCGACGCCGTGCGCGCCCGCCTCGCGCACGGCGACACGTCTGGCGCCCTCACCGCCGTCGAGGCCCTGCTCGGCCCCGGAGCCGTCCTGCGCGACGGCCCGCTCCGCCAGGCCCTCGAACGCGCCGCCGCCCGCAGGGTCCTGCACGGGCTCTACCGGGCGGGCCTCCGCGTCACCGGCCCCGACACCGTCCCCGAACCCCCGCCGCCCGCCGTACCGGACCCGGACCGCGGCCGTCCCCGGCGCACCCGCCGCCCGCGGGCCACCGACCCCGCGCCGCGACCGCTCGACCACCGCGGCCACCCGCGGCACGCGCTCGCGCGCTGACCCGCGGGCACGCCGCCGCACCGACCACTCACCCGCACGGACCTCCCACCCGCACGGACCGGCTGACCCGCACAGCCTCACCCCCGTCCGCCCCCTCGCCCGCTCAGACCCGCAGGCGAGCAGCCGTCCGGCACGCGCGCGCGTGCCCGCTCGACCCGTCCGCGTGCCCCGGCACGCCCGCAGCCACCCAGGTGATGCCCCCATGCCTTCCCGGAACTCCGCGCCGTCCGCCGTCGCCGCCGACCCCGCCCCGCTCGACGTCGCCGCCGACCTCCTCGCCCTCCTCGGCGACACCCGCACCGAACCCCGCGCCGACGAGCAGCTGGCCGCGCTGACCCTCGCC
Organism: Streptomyces sp. NPDC057854; assembly: GCF_042797055.1. Classification (NCBI taxonomy): domain Bacteria; kingdom Bacillati; phylum Actinomycetota; class Actinomycetes; order Kitasatosporales; family Streptomycetaceae; genus Streptomyces; species Streptomyces sp. NPDC057854. The sequence continues at coordinate 718,083 of NZ_JBHVMF010000001.1, read as the reverse complement.
GTCGCCGCCGACCTGCCCGTCCTCCTCTGGGGCGAGCCCGGCATCGGCAAGACCTCGGCCCTCACCCGGCTCGCCGAGGAGCTCGACCTGCCGCTCACCACCGTCATCGCCAGCGTCCACGAACCGACCGACTTCTCCGGGCTGCCCGTCCTGGGCGACGACCCGGCCGTCCGCGGGGTCGCGATGGCCCCGCCCGACTGGGCGGTCCGGCTCGTCCGCGAGGGCCGGGGCCTGCTCTTCCTCGACGAGCTGTCCACCGCCCCGCCCGCCGTCCAGGCGGCCCTCCTCCGGCTCGTCCTGGAACGCCGGGTCGGCGCCCTCACCCTCCCGCCCGGCGTGCGGATCGTGGCCGCCGCCAACCCGCGCGCCTCCGCCGCCGACGGCTGGGAGCTGAGCGCCCCGCTCGCCAACCGCTTCGTGCACCTGCGCTGGACCCACGACCACGACGTCGTCGTCCGGGGCCTCGGCGGCACCTGGCCGCGCGCCACCCTGCCCCGCCTCGACCCGCTGCGGCTCCCCGAGGCCGTCGACCACGCCCGCCGGGCGGTCTGCGGACTGCTCGGCGCGCGGCCCACCCTCGTCCACCGGCTGCCGGGGGAGGAGACCCGCAGGGGCGGCCCCTGGCCCTCGCCGCGCAGCTGGGACATGACCCTGCGGCTCCTCGCGTTCGCGACCGTCGCCGGCGTCTCCCGCGAGGTGCTGTCCGCCCTGGTGCGGGGCACCGTCGGCGACGGCCCCGGCTTCGAACTCCTCGCCTGGCTCGACCGGATGGACCTCCCCGACCCGGAGGACCTGCTCGCCGACCCGGACGCCGCCGTCCTGCCCGAGCGCGGCGACCGGCGCCAGGCCGCCCTCGAAGGCGTCGTCGCCGCCGTCCGCGAACGCCCCGCCCGTGACCGCTGGGACGCCGCCTGGGCCCTGCTCGCCCGCGCCGCCGAGACCGGCCCGCCGGACCTCGTCGTCGTCCCCGCCACCACCCTCGCCGCGCTCCGCCGCGACGACTGGGACGTGCCCGCCGCCATCGAACGGCTCGCCGGGGTGGCCGGCCTCTCGCACCGGGCGGTCGCGCCGGCGGCGGCGCGGAGCGGCCGGTGAGCGCCCCCGCCCCCGGAGCCGCGCCGGTCCCCGCCGGGCAGGCCCTCGACCACGACAAGCTGTACGCCGCCCGCCTCTACGCCGTCCGGGTCCGGCCCTACCTCGCCACCGCGCTCTTCGCCCTGCGGGTCGTCCCCACCCGGCACGTCCCCACCATGGGCGTCGACCGGCACTGGCGGATGTACGTGTCCCCGGCGTTCGTCGACCGGACCCCGGTGCGGGACCTCGCCGGCGTCTGGGTCCACGAGGTCGCCCACCTCCTCCGCGACCACCACGGCCGCGGCGACCGCCTCGCCCCCGACCTCGGCCCCGGCGCCGACGGCCCGGCCGAACGGCTCCGCATGAACATCGCCGGCGACTTCGAGATCAACGACGACGTCTACGACGCCGGGCCCGGCGCCCCCCTCCCGCGCCCGGCCGGCGCCCTCCACCCCGAGATGCTCGCACTGGCCCCCGGGCTGCTGATGGAGGACTACGTCCGTGCGGTCCGCATCACGCCCCGCACCGCCGACATGGCCTGGCTCGACTGCGGCAGCGGCGCCGACGGCCACCACCGGCCGTGGGAGCTCGGCCCCGACGGCGCCGACGCCCTCACCCCGCAGGAACGCGAAGCCGTCGTCTTCCGCGTCGCCCAGGGCATCGCGGGCCGGCCCGGCACCGCCCCCGCCGGGTGGCAGCGCTGGGCCGAAGAGGTCTGCCACCCGCCCCAGCCCTGGCGCGAACTCCTCGGCGGGGCCCTGCGCGCCGCCGTCTCCTCGGCCGGCACGGGCGGCGACTACACCTACCGCCGGCCGGCCCGGCGCGCCGCTTCCCTGCCGGGCGTCGTCCTCCCTGGCCTGCGCCGCACCCCGCCGCACGTCGCCGTCGTCATCGACACCTCCGGCTCGGTCTCCGACGCCGAACTCGGCAGCGCCCTCCTGGAGGTCGCCGCCCTCACCGACGCCCTCGGCGGCCGGCGCGACCTCGTCACCGTGATCGCCTGCGACGCCGCCGCCCACACCGCCCGCCGCCTCTGCGCCGAGGCCGAAGTGCCCCTCGTCGGAGGCGGCGGCACCGACCTCCGCGCCGGCTTCGCCCGTGCCCTCCGCCTCACCCCGCGCCCGGACGCCCTCGTCGTCCTCACCGACGGCCAGACCCCCTGGCCCGAGCACGCGCCCCCGTGCCGCACCGTCGTCGGCCTCTTCCCCCGGCATTCCGGCCCCGACGAGGACGACGCGTACCGCGACCACCTGCGCCGGCCGCCGGGTTGGGCGCGGGTGGTGGAGATCGGATGACCGGATGACCGGAAGGCAGGAGGGCAGGGGGGCAGGGGCGCGGAGTCGCGACCGGCGGGGTCCCTTCCGGCTCCGCGCGCGTAGCCTGAACGCATGAGGCAGGACGCCGATCCCGGGCTCTTCGGGCCCCGCTCCGTCACCTGGCAGCTGCACGGCGACCCGGTGATGTGGATCGCCGGGGTGCGGGCCCTCTACCTCCAGGCGCTGCACCCCGTCGCCGTCCGGGGCGTCATGATCAACAGCAGCTTCCGGGAGGACCCGTGGGGGCGGCTGATGCGGACGGCGAGCTTCGTCGGGACGCTCAGCTACGGCACCCGGGAGGCCGCCGAGGCGGCGGGCGCGCGGGTGCGGCGGATCCACCGGCTCCTCGGCGTCGACGACCCGGAACTGCTGCTGTGGGTGCACTGCGCCGAGATCGACTCGTACGTCTCCGTCGCCCGCCGCTCCGGGCTGCCGCTGACCGGCCGGACCGCCGACCGGTACGTGGACGAACAGCGCACCTCCGCGCGGCTCGTGGGGCTCGACCCGGCGACCGTCCCGGCCACCGAGGCCGCGCTCGCCGCGTACTTCGCGTCGGTCCGCGGCGAACTCGCCGCGGGCGAGGACGCGTTCGCCGTGCTCGACTTCCTCCGGAAGCCGCCCGTGCCGCCCGCCCTCGTCCCCGGCCGGGCGCTGGTGTGGGGACGGATCAGCTCCCTGGCGTACGACACCCTGCCGGACTGGGCCCACGAACTCTACGGCCGTCCCGTGCCGCCCGCCGCCACCGTCACCCGGCGCCTCGCCGCCACCGCGCGGCTGATGCGCCGCGTCCCCGCACGGCTCCGGTGGCGGCTGCCGCCCCGCCACATCCTGCGCGCCATGGACCGCCTCGGCCCGGACACCCGACCCGACCCGTACACACTGTCCGAGGCTGCGGCCATACTGGACGGGCCGGGGAGCGTGCACGAGGACGACGGGGGCGGCGGCACACGATGGGGGACATCAGGCTGATCCAGGGGCGCTACCGCCTGCACGAGGTCATCGGGCGCGGCGGCATGGGCGAGGTGTGGCGCTCCACCGACGAGGCACTGGGCCGCCGCGTCGCGGTCAAGTGCCTCAAACCGCTCGGCCCGCACCAGGACGCGGGCGTGCAGACCGTGGTGCGCGAGCGGTTCCGCCGCGAGGCGCGCGTCGCGGCGGCGCTCCAGCACCGGGGCATCACCGTCGTCCACGACTTCGGCGAGTACGAGGGCGTGCTCTTCCTCGTCATGGAGCTCCTGGAGGGCCAGAACCTCAGCCAGCTCCTCGCCGCCCACGCCCGCGCCCCGCTGCCGGTCCACGAGGTCGTCGACATCGCCGACCAGGTCGCCGACGCCCTGGAGTACACCCACCGCATGGGCATCGTGCACCGCGACCTCAAGCCCGCCAACATCATGCGGCTGCGCGACGGCACCGTGAAGATCTGCGACTTCGGGATAGCGCGCCTCGGCGCCGACATGGGCTTCACCTCCCGCCTCACCGGCACCGGCATCGCCATGGGCACCCCGCACTACATGTCCCCGGAGCAGATCGGCGGCGGCGAGATCGACCACCGCAGCGACCTGTACTCGCTGGGCTGCGTGCTGTACGAACTCGCCACTGGCGCCCCGCCGTTCGACCTCGACGACTCCTGGGCCGTGCTCGTCGGCCACCGGGACACCGTGCCGCGCCCGCCGCGCGCCCTGCGCTCCGAACTGCCCGACTACTTCGACCGGATCGTCGTCGACCTGCTCGCCAAGGTGCCCGACCAGCGCCCGCGCGACGCCTCCGACCTGCGCCGCCGGATCGTCGACGGCCGCACCGTCGGCGACGGCGGGCCCCTGGCGCCGCCGCTGCCGCCCCGCCCGCCGCAGCTCACCGACGGAGCGGGCGCCGGCACCGTCCCCGTACCGGAGGCGGGCCGCACGCCCGCCTGGGCGCGGGCCGTCACCGGCGGGCCCCGCCCCGCCGCGCCCGGCGCGCCCCGCGCCGCCGGCCACGACCCGGTCGCCGCCGTCCTCACCACGGAATGGACCACCGCGGGACCGGGCGCCCCCGGCATCGCCGACCCCGCCCGCCCCGCCGCCGCCATCACCGCCACGGACGCCACCCCCGAACTGCTCGCCGTCCTCGCCGCCCGCCACCGGGCCGGCCTCGGCCTCGGCCGGCTCGGCCGCTGGACCGAGGCGGAGCAGCTGCACCGCTCCGTCGCGGGCGACCGGACCCGGGTGCTGGGCCCCGACCACCCCGACACCCTGGCCAGCGCCTACGAACTCGCCTTCGCGCTGGGCCGGCTCGGCCGCAAGGACGAGGCGCTGGAGGCGTTCGAGCGCGTCGCCGACGCCCGTACCCGCGTCCTCGGCCCCGACCACCCCGACACGCTGGCCGCCCGCCAGGAACGGGCCTACGTCCTCGGCCGCCTCGGCCGGCACGCGGAGGCCCACGCGGTCTACGCCGACGTCCTGGCCGTCCGGGAGCGCACCACCGGCCCCGACCACCCCGACACCCTGCGCTGCCGGCACAACCTCGCGTACACCCTCGCCCGGCTCGGGCGCCTGGAGGAGTCGTACCGCACCGCCCTCGCCGTCGCCGACACCCGCACCCGGCTGCTCGGCCCCGACCACCCCGACACCCTGGTCACCCGGCACGAACTCGCCCACACCCTGAGCCGGCTGGGCCGCGCCGAGGAAGCCCTCGACCAGTACCGCGCGGTCGCCGAGGGCCGCGCCTCCTCGCTCGGCCCCGACCACCCCGACACGCTCGCCGCCCGCTACGAGACCAGCGCCTGCCTGGGCCGGCTCGGCCGGGACGCCGACGCCCTCGCCGTCTGCCGCGACCTGGTCGCCGTCCGCACCCGCACCCAGGGCGCCGACGCCCCCGAGACGCTGCGCGTCCGGCACGCCCTCGCCGTCCACCTCGCCCGGCTCGGCCGCTGGCAGGAGGCCCTGGACACCGCCCAGTCCGTGCACGCCGCCCGCCGGCGGGTCCTCGGCGCGGACCACCCCGACACCCTCCGCAGCCGCCGCGAGGCCGCCGTCTGCCTCGGCCGGCTCGGCCGCTGGGACGAGGCCCTCGCCCCGCTGCGGTCGCTCGCCGAGGCGCGGGGCCGGACGCTGGGCCCCCTGCACCCGGACACGCTCGCCGCCCTCGCCGACCTCACCCACTGCCTGGACCGGCTCGGCAGGCACACCGAGGCCGACGCCGTCCGCCGCGGCACCGCGCCCGCCGCCGACGCCCGCGGCTCCGCCTGACCGCCGCCGCCGGGCACGCCCTGAGCGAGCCCGGCGCCCCGCGAGCCGGTCCGGCGCCCTGAAGTCGCCCCCGACCGCGCTGATTTAATGACCATGTGATCGACGACTCTCCCGGTGCCCCCCTCGGCGACCCCGCCTTCGCGCCCCGCACGCTCCTCACCGGGCCGGACGCCGGCCCCGCCGGGACCGACGTCGACCTGTGGCAGCTCCGGGTGAACGACCTCGCCGAGGACGACCTCGACCCCTCCGAACTCGACGCCGAGGAACGCGTCCGGCTCGCCAACCCCCTCCGGGTCGCGGACCGGCTCCGGTACGGCGTCGCCCACATCGCCCTGCGCCGCCTGCTCGCCCCGCGCCTCGGCGTCGCGCCGGCCGACGTCGCGTACCGCAGGGAACCCTGCCCCGGCTGCGCCGGCCTCCACGGCCGGCCGGCCGTCGACGGGCCGCCCGGCGCCCCGCACTTCTCCCTCTCGCACAGCGGCGACGTCGTCCTCATCGGCATCGCCGCCCGCACCGTCGGCGTCGACGTCGAGACCTTCCCCCAGGCCACCACCGTCCGCGAGGTGACCCCCGCCCTCCACCCGCGCGAACGCGCCGAGATCGCCGACGCCGGGCACGCGCCCGAGGCCTTCGCCCGCGTCTGGAGCCGCAAGGAGGCGTACCTCAAGGGCCTCGGCATCGGCATGGCCCGGTCCCTCGCCAAGGACTACCTCGGCGAGCGCGACCCCGCCGCCCTCCCCGCCGGCTGGTCCGTGCGCGGCGTGCCCACCGCGGGCGGACACGCGGCGGCCGTCGCCGTGGAGGGCCCGCTGGGACGCGTCCGTACGAGTTGGCTTCCCGCCGCCTTCGTCACCGCCGCGCACTCCGCGGGGCCCGCCTGAACAGGGGCGACGCCCCGGCGTGAAGCTGAACTGCGAGCGCGCTTAAGAAAACCTCGATGGACCCGGAGCCCCCGGTACGGAAGATTCCTCCCCGAGGATCTTGGGCACGCGCGCGTGCCCTGACCCGTACATCACAGGACACGCACGTCGGGAGCCGTGGCATTGAAGGCATTGGTCAAGCTGAAGGCGGAGCCGGGACTCTGGCTCACGGACGTGCCCGAGCCGGAGACCGGCCCCGGGGACGTACTGATCAAGGTCAAGCGGACCGGCATCTGCGGCACCGACCTGCACATCCGCGCCTGGGACGGCTGGGCGCAGAAGACCATCGGCACCCCGATGACCATCGGCCACGAGTTCGTCGGCGAGGTCGTCTCCGTCGGGCGTGACGTCGCCGACATCGCCGTCGGCGACCTCGTCAGCGGTGAGGGCCACCTCGTCTGCGGCAAGTGCCGCAACTGCCTCGCCGGCCGCCGCCACCTCTGCCGCGCCACCGTCGGCCTCGGTGTCGGCCGCGACGGCGCCTTCGCCGAGTACGTGGCGCTGCCCGCCTCCAACGTGTGGGTGCACCGCGTCCCCGTCGACCTCGACGTCGCCGCGATCTTCGACCCGTTCGGCAACGCCGTCCACACCGCCCTGTCCTTCCCGCTCGTCGGCGAGGACGTGCTCGTCACCGGCGCCGGCCCGATCGGCATCATGGCCGCCGCCGTCGCCAAGCACGCCGGCGCCCGCAACGTCATGATCACCGACGTCAGCGAGGAGCGCCTGGACCTGGCCCGCAAGACCGGCGTCTCGCTCGCGCTCAATGTCGGCGAGCAGACCATCGCCGACGGCCAGCGCACCCTCGGTCTGAAGGAGGGCTTCGACGTCGGCCTGGAGATGTCGGGCAACCCGCACGCCATGCGCGACATGATCGCCAACATGACCCACGGCGGGAAGATCGCCATGCTCGGCCTGCCGAGCGAGGACTTCGCCGTCGACTGGGCGAAGATCGTCACCTCCATGATCACGATCAAGGGCATCTACGGCCGCGAGATGTTCGAGACCTGGTACGCCATGTCGGTCCTCCTGGAGGGCGGGCTCGACCTGTCCCCGGTCATCACGGGCCGGTACGACCACACCGACTACGAGGCCGCCTTCGACGACGCGGCCTCCGGCAAGAGCGGCAAGATCATCCTCGACTGGACTGCGGGAGCCTGACCCATGTTCGATTCCGTACGCGACGACATCCGCGCCACCCTGGACGAGATCCGGGCGGCCGGCCTGCACAAGCCCGAGCGGGTCATCGGCACCCCCCAGTCCGCGACCGTCGCGGTCACGGCCGGAGGCCGCCCCGGCGAGGTGCTGAACTTCTGCGCCAACAACTACCTCGGCCTCGCCGACCACCCCGAGGTCGTCGCCGCCGCCCACGAGGCGCTGGACCGCTGGGGCTACGGCATGGCCTCGGTCCGCTTCATCTGCGGCACGCAGGAGGTGCACAAGGAACTGGAGGCGCGGATCTCCGCCTTCCTCGGCCAGGAGGACACGATCCTCTACTCCTCGTGCTTCGACGCCAACGGCGGCGTCTTCGAGACCCTGCTCGGGCCCGAGGACGCGGTCATCTCCGACGCCCTCAACCACGCGTCCATCATCGACGGCATCCGCCTCTCCAAGGCCCGTCGCTTCCGCTACGCCAACCGCGACATGGCCGACCTGGAGCAGCAGCTCAAGCAGGCCGTCGAGGGCGGCGCCCGGCGCAAGCTGATCGTCACCGACGGCGTCTTCTCCATGGACGGCTACGTCGCCCCGCTCGACGAGATCTGCGACCTGGCCGAGCAGTACGACGCCATGGTCATGGTCGACGACTCGCACGCCGTCGGCTTCGTCGGCCCCGGCGGCCGCGGCACCCCCGAGCTGCACGGCGTCATGGACCGCGTCGACATCATCACCGGCACCCTCGGCAAGGCCCTCGGCGGCGCCTCCGGCGGCTACGTCGCCGCGCGCGCCGAGATCGTCGCCCTGCTGCGCCAGCGCTCCCGCCCGTACCTCTTCTCCAACACCCTCGCCCCGGTCATCGCCGCCGCCTCCCTCAAGGTCCTCGACCTGCTGGAGTCCGCCGGCGACCTGCGCGACAAGCTCCACGCCAACACGGAGCTGTTCCGCCGCCGCATGACCGAGGAGGGCTTCGACATCCTCCCCGGCGACCACGCCATCGCGCCCGTCATGATCGGCGACGCGGCCGAGGCCGGGAAGATGGCCGAGCTGCTGCTGGAGCGCGGCGTGTACGTGATCGGCTTCTCGTACCCGGTCGTCCCGCAGGGCCAGGCCCGCATCCGCGTCCAGCTCTCGGCCGCCCACTCCACGGAGGACGTGAACCGCGCGGTGGACGCCTTCGTGGCGGCCCGGGCGGAACTCCGCGGCTGACCCTCCGGGCCGGGGCTCCCGGAGCCCGGGCCCGCCTGCCGCACCGGGGGGCCCGGGTCCCGTCTCCCCGGCCGCGGGCGCGAGTCCCGTCCGCGGCCTGGGAGACTGGGCGCATGATCGAAGCACGGCGGTTGCACATCCTCCGCGCAGTGGCCGACCACCGCACGGTCACGGCGGCGGCCGCCGCGCTGTACCTCACCCCCTCCGCCGTCTCCCAGCAGCTCGCCGCGCTGGAGCAGGAGACCGGCCACCGGCTCGTCGACCGCGGCGCCCGGGGCGTCCGGCTCACGCCGGCCGGCGAGATCCTGCTGAGCCACGCCAACGCCGTGCTGGCCGAGCTGGAGCGGGCGGAGGCGGCGCTCGCCGCGTACGGTTCCGGCGAGGCGGGCACCGTCACGGTCGCCGCGTTCGCCACCGGCATCGGCCTCGTCGTCGCCCCGGCCATCGCCGGTCTCGCGGCCGGCGCCCCCGGCATCCGGGTCCGGGTGCGGGACGCCGAGGGCGACGAGAGCCTGCTGATGGTGCTGGACCGGCAGGTGGACGTGGCCGTGGCCGTCGAGTACCGGGGCGCGCCCGGCGAGGACGACGACCGGCTCACGCGGGTGCCGCTCTACGCGGAGCCCTTCGACGTGGTGCTCCCGCCCGGCCACGCGCTCGCCGGCATCGACGGCGTCGCGCTCGCCGACCTGTCCCGGGACGCCTGGATCGGCCAGTCGGCGGGCAACCCGTGCCACGACGTGACGGTCCTGGCCTGCGAGTACGCCGGTTTCGCGCCCCGCTTCGAGCACGTCTCGGACGACTTCCGGGCCGTCGTCGCACTCGTCGCCGCCGGAGCGGGCGCCGCGCTCGTGCCCCGCTCGGCGCTGCGCGGCATGGACCTCACGGACGTCGTGGTGCGGTCCGTCGACGGCGTCGCGCCGACCCGGCGCGTCTTCGCGGCCGTCCGCCGCGGCGCCGAGGACCACCCCCTCATCCAGCCCGTGCTCACCGCCCTCCGCGCCGCCGCGACCCCCGGCCCGGGCGTGCCGTAGCCGTCGCTCGTGACGCGTTCCTCAGTCCGCCGAGCGGTGCCAGCCGTCCGCGTCGACGCGGGCCGCGTCGGCCGGGCGGGACTCGTCGAAGAGGGGCCGGCCGGTCGCGTCGAGGACGCGCAGGGCGGTGACGTAGACGCCGCGCCCGACGGCGGCGGAGGCGGTGGCGTACCGGAAGCGGACGCGCGGGCCGGGGGCCGGGGGGAGGGCGGCGGTGAGGCGGTGCCAGCGGCGGCCGGACCAGCCGGTGGCGGTGCCGTCCGGGTGCGGGACCGGGTCGCCCGGCCCCTCGGCGGGGGCGGTGGCGAAGGGGAGCGGGTGCCATCCGGCCGGGGTGCCGGTGGTCGTCTCCAGGGTGAGGCGGTCGGTGCCCGGGGCGGTGTCCCACCAGAGGAGGCAGCTGAGGCGGGCCGCGCCGGGCGGCACCGGGGGGAGGGTGAGCGTGGCGCCGCCGGGGGCCGCCATGCCGGAGAACCAGGCCGTGGGCCCGGTGCCGGCCGGCGGGCGGACCGGGACGGCGCGGGCGAGGCGCCGCGCCGCCGCCACCCGCGGGGCCGAGCCCGAGCGCCAGGTGCGGACGGGGTGGACGGCATTGGCGAGCAGGATCAGGAACGTGTCGCTGTCGGGGTCGATGACCAGGCTGGTGCCGGTGAAACCGGTGTGGCCGGCGGTGCGGGGCCCGGACAGGGCGCCCATGTACCAGCGCTGGTCCAGTTCGAAGCCGAGGCCGTGCGCGTGGCCGGGGAAGTCCTGGTTGACGTCGGTGAGGAGGAGGCCGACGGAGGCAGGGGAGAGGACGCGGACGGAGCCGTACGCGCCGCCGTCGAGGAGCGTGCGGGCGAGGACCGCGAGGTCGCGGGCGCAGGAGAAGACGCCGGCGTGGCCGGCGACGCCGCCCATCGCGTACGCGTTCTCGTCGTGCACCTCGCCCCGGACCATGCCCCGGTCGAGCCGGGCCCACGGCCGGCGGGCGTCCTCCGTGGCGGCCGTCTCCGCCCGCCACGAGAGCGGCGGGACGAAACGCGTGCGGTGCATCCCGAGCGGAGCGGTGATCTCGTCGTGGAGCAGCCTCTCCAGACCGTGACCGGTGATCCGTTCCAGGAGCAGGTGCAGCGCGATCAGATTGAGGTCCGAGTAGCGGTAGGCCGTGCCCGGCGGGTCCAGCGGCGCCTCCTCCCACAGCATCCGCAGCCGCCCCTGCCGGTCCGGCGCCTCGTACAGCGGCAGCTCCGCCCGCAGCCCCGAGGTGTGGGCGAGCAGCTGCCGTACCGTGATCCGTTCCTTCCCCGCCCGGCCGAACTCCGGCAGGTACGCGGCGACCCGCTCCCCGAGCTCCAGCGTGCCCCGCTCCACCTGCCGCACCGCCAGCAGCGCGGTGAACAGTTTGGTGAGGGAGGCGAGGTCGAAGACGGTGTCCGGGGTCATCGGGACCCGCTCCGCCGGCGCGAGCTCGACGCCGGTGTCGCTCCTCTCGTCGTACGCGGCCCAGCGCGCCGCCCAGCCGACCGCCCGGTGCAGCGCCACCGTGCGGCCCCGCCCGGCGAGCAGCACCGCCCCCGCGCACCACGGCCGCACCGGCGAGGGCCCCAGGAAGGCCCGTACGTCCTCGACCATGCCCTCCAGTTCCCGCTCCAGCAGCCCGGCCTCCGCCGCCGTGCCCCACCGCAGGACGCCCCCCGGCCGCCCGCGCCCCGCCTCGCCCATCCGGCCGCCTCCGTACCCCTGACCACGGCCACGCGCGGGCCCGTACCCCTCCACCCTCCCGCACCCGGCCCCTCCCGGCCCGCACCGACTCCCGCACCGCCCCTCCCCGCACCGGCCCGGCGGACGCGCGACCAGAAATCTGACGCTGCATCAGAAAACCTCTTCCCTCCCCCGACCGGCTGCGGCATCCTGCGCCCATGGAGACGGAGCTGAGTCGCACACTGGGGATCGAGCACGCCATCTTCGGATTCACGCCCTTCCCCGCGGTCGCCGCCGCCCTCAGCCGGGCCGGCTGCTTCGGCGTCCTGGGCGCGGTGCGGTACACCGCCCCGGACGACCTCGCCCGCGACCTCGACTGGATGCAGAAGCACACCGGCGGACGGCCCTACGGGCTCGACGTCGTGATGCCCGCGAAGAAGGTCGAGGGCGTCACCGAGGCCGACGTCGAGGCCATGATCCCCGCCGGGCACCGGGAGTACGTCCGGTCCGTCCTCGCCCGGCACGGCGTGCCGGAACTCGCCGACGGCGAGGCGTCGGGCTGGCGGATCACCGGCTGGATGGAGGAGGTCGCCCGCAGCCAGCTCGACGTGGCCTTCGGCTATCCCGTCAAGCTGCTCGCCAACGCCCTCGGTTCGCCGCCGCCGGACGTCGTCGCCCGCGCGCACGAGCACGGCGTGCTCGTCGCCGCCCTCGCCGGCAGCGCCCGGCACGCCCGCCGCCACGCCGAGGCCGGCATCGACATCGTCGTCGCCCAGGGGTACGAGGCCGGCGGCCACACCGGCGAGATCGCCTCCATGGTGCTCACCCCCGAGGTCGTGGACGCCGTCGACCCGCTGCCCGTGCTCGCCGCCGGCGGCATCGGCAGCGGCGAGCAGATCGCCGCCGGCCTGGCGCTCGGCGCCCAGGGCGTGTGGCTCGGCTCGATCTGGCTCACCACCACCGAGGCCGAACTCCACTCGCGCGCCCTCACCGCGAAGCTCCTCGCCGCCGGCTCCGGCGACACCGTCCGCTCCCGCGCGCTCACCGGCAAGCCGGCCCGCCAGCTCCGCACCGAGTGGACCGACGCCTGGGACGACCCGGCCGGGCCCGGCCCGCTGCCCATGCCGCTCCAGGGGCTGCTGGTCGCGGAGGCCGTCTCGCGGATCCAGAAGTACGAGATCGACCCGCTGCTCGGCACGCCCGTCGGGCAGATCGTCGGCCGGATGACCTCCGAACGCGGCGTCCAGCAGGTCGTCGACGAGCTGACCCGCGGCTTCGAGAAGGCCGTCGACCGGATCAACCGGATCGCCGGAAGGAGCGGATCGTGAACGGCACGCCCCCCAACGGCTTCTGGGCGCAGGCCGCCGCCGACCCCGACCGCACGGTGCTCGTCGCGCCCGACGGCGAGGAGTGGTCCGCGGGCCGGCTGCTGGCCGCCGCGAACCGCCTCGTCCACGGCCTGCGCGCGGCCGGCCTGGAGCGCGGCGACGCCTTCGCCGTCGTCCTCCCCAACGGCGCCGAGTTCTTCACCGCCCATCTCGCCGCCACCCAGGCCGGCTTCTACCTCGTCCCGGTCAACCACCACTTCGTGGGCGCCGAGATCGCCTGGATCGTCGCCGACTCCGGCGCCAAGGTGCTCCTCGCGCACGAGCGCTTCGCCGAGGCGGCCGTCGCCGCCGCCGACGGAGCGGGCCTCCCGCCGAGCCACCGGCACGCGGTCGGCGCGGTGCCCGGCTTCCGCCCGTACGCCGAACTCCTCGACGGCCGGCCGGAGTCGGCGCCCGCCGACCGGACCCTCGGCTGGGTCATGAACTACACCTCGGGCACCACGGGCCGACCCCGGGGCATCCGCCGCCCGCTGCCCGGCCGGCTCCCCGAGGAGTCCCACCTCGGCGGCTTCCTCGGCATCTTCGGCATCCGGCCGTTCGACGGGAACACGCACCTGGTCTGCTCGCCGCTCTACCACACGGCCGTCCTCCAGTTCGCCGCCGCGGCCCTGCACATCGGACATCCGCTGGTCGTCATGGACAAGTGGGCGCCGGAGGAGATGCTGCGGCTGATCGACACGTACGCCTGCACCCACACCCACATGGTCCCCACCCAGTTCCACCGGCTCCTCGCCCTCCCCGAGGAGGTCCGCGCCCGCTACGACGTCTCCTCGATGCGGCACGCCCTCCACGGCGCCGCGCCCTGCCCCGAACACGTCAAGCGGGCGATGATCGCCTGGTGGGGCGGGTGCGTGGAGGAGTACTACGCGGCCAGCGAGGGCGGCGGCGCGTTCGCCACCGCCGAGGAGTGGCTGAAGCGGCCCGGCACCGTGGGCCGCGCCTGGCCGATCAGCGAGCTCGCCGTCCTCGACGACGACGGCAACCGCCTCCCGCCCGGCGAGCTCGGCACCGTCTACCTGAAGATGAACACCGGCGGATTCCAGTACCACAAGGACGAGGCGAAGACGGCGAGGAGCCGCGTCGGCGACTTCTTCACCGTCGGCGACCTCGGCTACCTCGACGAGGACGGGTACCTCTACCTCCGCGACCGCAAGATCGACATGATCATCTCCGGCGGCGTCAACATCTACCCCGCCGAGATCGAGGCCGCGCTCCTCGCCCACCCCGCCGTCGCCGACGCCGCCGCCTTCGGGGTGCCGCACGCCGACTGGGGCGAGGAGGTGAAGGCGGTCGTCGAGACCGCCGAGGGGTACGCGGAGGGGCCGGAGCTCGCCGCGGAGATCCTGGCCCACTGCGCCGGGCACCTGGCCGGATTCAAGCGCCCGAAGTCCCTCGACTTCATCCCGGCCATGCCCCGCGACCCGAACGGCAAGCTCTACAAGCGCCGCCTGCGCGACCCGTACTGGGAGGGGCACGAGCGCCCGCTCTGAGCGGGCGGAGAAGAGGGGAGAGGGGGTCGGCGCACCGTAGCCGGACCGCCACCGTACGCGACCGGCCCGGGCTCCGACAGGAGCACCGGGCCGGATCCGGTTTCGGACGGGCCGGAGCGGCAAGTCGCGGGACATGACGAGCCCCGGCGGAGGCGCTCCCGGTGACCGGCGGCCCCGGCGGGCCGCGGGCCACGGCCGGGGACTCGGTGGCGCGCCCCCGCGCCCGCGATCCCCGCACCCCCTCGTCCCAGGAAGACGGAAGCCATGAGCACCACCCCGAGCAACCCCGACCCCACCCCCTGGCGTGCCCCCGACGGAACCCGGGGCGGCGACCCCCGCGGCGACCCCGCCGCCGGCGGCGGCGTCAGCCCGGGCGAGACGCCCCCGGCGGAATCGGGCACAGGCACGGCGACCGGACCGTACCGCCCACTGAGCCGCGGCTGGACGAAGGGCCCCATGGTGGCGCTGTGGGTGGTCGTCGTCCTGGTCGCCCTCTTCTTCCTCGTGTACGCGATCGTCCTCGCGACCGACTGACGCGCGCGCCACGAGCCGGGCGACCCACGGCCGGCGCACCGATCCCCGTCCGACGCACCGACCCGACCGAACAACCGACTCGCGACCGTCCCGCACCGACGCACGACGGATCACGAGACCACGAAAGGAGCCGCGATGTCCCCCGCCGACCAGCCGGCCACGCCCGGTGAGGGCGAAGGCCGCGCCGACGACGTCTACCAGCCCACCCACTCGGACGCCGACAACCGACCCTCCGGCGAGCTCGACCCGGACAACGCGCTCGGCACCGACCCCGTCGACGACATGACCGTCCCCGGCTACTCCCCGCCCGAACGCCCCCGCGCCGTCACCGGCCACGGCACCACGCAGCGCGAGCAGCGGGAGGGCGAGTCGCTGGACGAGCGCCTCCGCCAGGAGGTGCCGGACGAGCCGGAGGTGCCGCCGGCCGCCGACGACGGCATCGGCGACCTGCCCGAGGGCGAGGGCGAGCCCGTGGACGCGGAGGCCGGCGCGACCCGCGCGGGCCGTCTGGTGCCGGAGGCCGCGCGGGGCGGGCACATGGACCGGGCGGTCGCCCGCGACGTCGGCCGCGACGACGGCACCGCCCCGGCGGAGGAGGCCGCGATGCACGTGGACACGGCGGTGGACGGCGCCGAGGACGACGGGTCCGGCGGCACCTGAGCGCTCACGCGGTGGGCGCCTGGCGGGTGAGGACCGGCAGCAGCCGGGCCTCCTCGTAGGCGAAGTGCTCCTCCAGATCGGCGGCGATCCGGTCGAGTTCCGCGCGCAGGACCTCCGGCGCCGGGCCGGACGTGAGCAGGGCCTCCAGCTCGGTGAGGGCGCGGGCGACCCGGCGGTGCTCCGCGCGCATGCGGTCCAGGTCCTCGGTGAGTTCCGGGAACTGTTCCTGGAAGAGGTCGAAGACGCCGTCCTCGCTGGTGTGATGGGTGTGCAGGGCCCCGCAGAAGGCGAGGCAGTGGCGCGCCAGCCCGTCGGGGAGGCGCTGCCCGGCGTCGAGCGGACCGCTCCGCAGCGCCGCCAGTTCGGCGCGCAGTTCGTCGTGCACCTTCACGAGGTGCGCGGCGATCGCCGCGTGCCGGGACGGGTCCGCGATCCCGGCGACCCGGCGCAGGACGACGACCGGGATCGTCCGCGCGGTGCCCGCCTGGTAGGCGGCGAACGCCGGGTCGCGGCGGGCCTGTTCGGCGTAGAGCCGGTCGCGCTCGGCGCCCTCGGCCGGCACGGCCTCCGCCTCGAAGCGGTCGATCGTCCCCTCCGGCGTGCCGATCTCGACCAGCACGCGCGGGGCGGCGCGCACGTTGTGGTACCAGGCGGGGTGGCGGTCCGCGCCGCCGTTCGACGCGAACACCAGCAGCCGCGCCCCGTCCCGTACGTACACCACGGGCGTCGTGTGGTCCCGCCCGCTGCGGGCACCCCGGGTGGTGAGCAGGAGCAGGTCCGCGCCCTCGAACATGCCGCCCACGCGGCCTCCGTGGGCCCGGAACTCCTCGATGACCTGCTGGTTGAACGCGGACATGGCGGAGCCCTCCGGTAGCATCGATCACGACAGATCTATTTGCTTTGAAAGCAAAGCTAAATCGGAGGGTCCAGGGTGTCAACCGACCGCGGGGCGAGCGGCGCCACCGGTCCGGACGTCGACGACGCCGTCCGGACGCTGCTGCTGCTCATGCCCCGGATGGTGGGGCGGGTCAAGCGCATCAAGGTGCCGGAGGAGCTGGCGTCGCTGACGCTGGCGCCCCGTCACCTCTCCCTGCTCGCGTACCTCCTCTTCGACGGCCCCCAGAGCGTCAACGAACTGGCCGCGCGGCTGGGGGTGGCCCCCACCACCGTCAGCCTGATGGTGGGGGACCTCGCGAAGAAGGGGGTCCTGGAGCGGCACGAGGACCCCGCCGACCGCAGGCGCAAGATCGTGTCGATCGCGGAGGAGCGCAGGAGCGCCATCGACGGCTGGCTCGGCCGCAGCGCCGGCGCCTGGCGGGCGGCCCTCGCCCCGCTGGGACCGGCCGAACGGCGGATGTTCATCGACACCCTCGCCGCGTACGAGCACGGTCTGGCCGACGCAGAAGAATGACCGGAACGGGCCGGCCCCCGGCGGCGGGAGTCCGGCCCACGAGCAGGAAGAGGACGGATGAGTTCGAGCACCAAGGCGCTGACCCGGGAGTGGACCACGTGGGGGCCGGTGGTGGCCCTGCTTGCGCTGGTGCTCGCCTGGGGGCGCGACCTGCCGGCCCTCGCCGTGGCGGCCGTCGCGCTCTGCCTCGCCGCCGCGGTCCTCGCCGCCGTCCACCACGCCGAGGTCATCGCGCACCGGGTCGGCGAGCCCTTCGGCTCCCTCGTCCTCGCCGTCGCCGTCACCGTCATCGAGGTCGGACTGATCGTCAGCCTCATGGCGGGCGGCGGCGAGAAGACCGCGACCTACGCCCGGGACACCGTCTTCGCCGCCGTCATGATCACCTGCAACGGCATCGTCGGCCTCGCGCTGCTCGTCGCCGCGCTCCGCAACCGCGTCGCCGTCTTCAACGCGGAGGGCTCCGGCGGCGCGCTCGCCACCGTCTGCACCCTCGCCACCATGACCCTGGTGCTGCCCACCTTCACCACCAGCCAGCCCGGCCCCGAGTTCTCCGGCGCCCAGCTCGTCTTCGCCGCCGTCGCCTCCCTCGCCCTCTACGCGGTCTTCGTCGGCGTCCAGACCGTCCGCCACCGCGACTACTTCCTCCCCGTCACCCCCGAGGGCAAGGAGTGCGCGGAGGACGACCACGCGGACCCGCCGACCAAGGCCGCCACCCTCGCCAGCCTCGGCCTGCTGCTGGTCGCGCTGATCGCCGTCGTCGGCAACGCCAAGGTGATCTCCCCGACCATCGAGGACGGCGTGCAGTCGGCCGGGCTGCCCAAGGCCGTCGTCGGTGTCGTCATCGCGCTGATGGTCCTGCTGCCCGAGACGCTCGCCGCCGTGCGCGCCGCCCGCCGCAACCGCGTGCAGACCAGCCTCAACCTCGCCTACGGCTCCGCGATCGCCAGCATCGGCCTCACCATCCCGTCGATCGCGCTCGCCTCCATCTGGCTGTCCGGGCCCCTGGTGCTCGGCCTGGGCCCCCTCCACATGGTCCTGCTCGCCCTCACCGGTGTGGTGAGCGCCCTGACCGTGGTGCCCGGACGGGCCACGCTCCTCCAGGGCGGCGTCCACCTCGCGCTCTTCGCCGCCTTCGTCTTCCTGTCGTTCAGTCCCTGACCACCACGACCCGCAGCGCGGGCGAGCGCAGGATGTCCTTCTCGCAGAAGCGGGAGACGACCCAGCGCTCGCCCGCGTACAGCTTCGTCTGGTCGCTGAAGTGCGGCGAGAGCGGATTCGAGGACTGGCCGTACGTGAGCAGGGTGCGGGCCACCGGGCAGCGCCCGCCGTCCCAGCCGACCGCCTGCACGTGGCTGGTGCCGTGGGCGACCTCCACGTAGCCGCCGGCCGCCGCGTTCCACACCGCCTCCGTCTTGTTCCAGACGCCCAGCGACTCCGTCCCGCCGCTCACCGGGATCCGCTCCCCGCCCCGCACCACGAACTGGTGGTCGCGCAGCGGCGCGTCCAGCGGGATCCCCGCCGCCCGCAGCTCCGCCACCGCGTCCGCCAGCGCCTGCGCGAAACCGGCCGTCCCCGTGTCGAGCCCGCGCGGGGTCCGCACCGGATCCGCCGCGGAGAACGGCACCTTCCACTGCCGCGCCACCGGCACCGAGGCGGTGAACCTCCGCCAGAACCGGTCGAAGAGCAGCGCGCCCCGGCTGTCCGCGTCCATGGTGCCGTCCCAGGCCTCCAGCACCCGGCACGCCCCCGGCTCCGCCGGCAGCGCCGCCGGGCAGGCGGCCGCCAGGTCCGGCGCGGCGAGCCCGGCGGCCGGCACCCGGTCGGCGAACTGCTGCCGCTGGAGGTCCGCCACCGTCAGCCGGCCGCGCGCCGCCATCGCCGCCACGTCCGCGATGCCGCCCCGGGTCCGCAGCGAGCGCGGCGTGCCGATGGTCCCGAAGACCCGCTCGTATCCGGTCAGCGGCCGGTCCGCGTTGGTCAGCCAGGCGCTGTCGTTGGAGTTCAGCGCGTACGGGGCGTCCTCCAGCACCGGCAGCCGGGACGGCCCGAAGATCCCCGGCTGCAGCGCGTCCGGGTCCGAGCCGAGCGCGCACGCCGTCCGCGCGCCGTCGAGGACGGCGACGCCCGACGCCGGGTAGACGACCCGGCCGAGCGGGGTGGAGCAGCGCTCCACGAGCTCGTCGGTGATCCGGGGCAGCACCTGCGCCTGCGCGAAGTAGCTGTGCCCGGCCGCGTCCGCCGCGATCGTGTTCACCCACGGCAGGCCCTGGGTGCGGCGCAGCGCCGCGGCGACGTCCGCCGTGGAGCGGGAGCGGGCGAGGCCCAGGGCCGTGTCGGAGCCGCGCAGGTTGGCCGCCCCGGGGTCGTGGAGCGCGTACGCGGTGGTCGTCGTCCACGGCAGCGGCAGGCCCGCGCCGAGCCCGCTCGTCACCGGCCCGTACCGGGTCCACCACTGGGTACGGGTCACCAGGGCGCCGTCCCGGTCCGCCACCGTCACCGTCCGCGGCGTCATCCGCTCCGGCCGTCCGTCCACGAGGTACGCCGTCGGATCGCCCGGGACCAGCGTCAGCTGGTGCAGGTTCAGCGGCACGCCGGTCGCGACCGTGTGGCTCCAGGCGACCTTCTCGTTGAAGCCGATGCTGACGACGGTGGTGCCGAGCAGCGAGGCGCCGGAGACGTTCAGCTCGCCGGGGATGGTCTGCTGCGCCTGCCAGAACCGCCGGCCGCCCTGCCACGGATAGTGCGGGTTGCCGAGCAGCAGCCCGCGCCCGTTCGCCGTCACCGCGCCAGAGAAGGCGACCGCGTTGGAGCCCATGGTGGCGTTCTCCGGCGCGAACAGCGCCCGCGCCGCCTCCGCCACGGCCTCCGGGGACGGCTCCCCGGCCGCGCGCGCCGCCGCGCCCGCGGCCGGCGGGCGGGCCGCGGTGATGCCGTCGACCGCCCGGCCCTGGCCGCCGAGCACCGACAGGGCGAAGCCGCGCCGGGCCACGTCCACGGCCGTCACCGGCCGCACCCACGCGGCGCCCGCGCAGGCCGGGTCGGTGATCCGGTTCTGCCGCAGCCAGGCGTTGTACCCGGCGGCCCACCCCCGCATCAGCTCTTTCAGCTCGCCGCTCGGGCCCGCCGGGGCCGGGGTGCGGAGCAGCGCCTCGACCGTGCCGGCGTCCTTGACGCCCCGGAAGTACAGGTCGCCGGCGAGGTTGGTGCCGGCGGAGGAGAGCGAGCCGTCCGGTGTGCCGGACGCCCCGAAGTGGCGGGACCGCTCGCCCGCGACGGTGACGAAGCCGTCGGCGAGCACGCACACCTGGTCGGCGGCCTGGGCCCAGCCGGTGCCGAAGCCCAGGTTCGCGTAGTCCCTGGCCAGGATGTGCGGCACGCCGTACTCGGTGTACCGGACGACGGCGCTCAGCCGGCCCGCGGACGGCCGGAGTTCACGGTCGGGGCCCGGCGGGCCGGCCGCGGCGGTGGCGGGGAGGAGCCCCGCGGTGAGGGCGGCGAGCGCCGCGCACACCGGCGCGAGCCGTCCTCGGGAACGGCGGGGGAGTGGGATGCGGACAGGCATGGGTGCCTCCCAACGGAGCGGTAGGTGCTCGTCGGGCCATGGAGCCAGCACCCGCCCGCACTGTCAACATCCCGTTCGGTATCCGAGGCCGCGGGTTTTCCGCGGGCGTCCCGGTACTTGACCCCCTGTGCGCCCGCGCCCAGGATCCAGCCATGGAACGAGGACTCCTCCACCGCACCGTCGACGGCGTGCTGCGCGCGAGCGCCGAGCGCGTCCCCGCCCGCACCGCCCTGCGGTACGCGGACCGCGCCTGGACCTACGCCGGGCTGGACGCCGCCGTCTCGACCGCCGCGGCCGTGCTGCGCCGCGAGCCGGGACTCGTGCCGGGCGCCCGGGTCGCCACGTACGGGCACAACTCCGACGCCTACCTGATCGCCTTCCTGGCCTGCGCCCGCGCGGGTCTCGTCCACGTCCCCGTCAACCACCACCTGACCGGCGACGACCTCGCCTACCTCCTGGACCAGTCCGGGAGTTCGCTGGTCCTCGCCGATCCCGCGCTCGCCGGGCGGATCCCCGCCGGCGTGCCGGTCCGGGCCCTGCGGGACGCGCCGGGCTCGCTCCTCGACGCGCTCGCGGAGCCGGAGCCGTACGACTCCGACAGCGACCCCCGCGACCTCGTGCAGCTGCTGTACACCTCCGGCACCACCGCCCTGCCCAAGGGCGCGATGATGACCCACCGGGCGCTCGTGCACGAGTACGCCAGCGCCGTCGAGGCCCTGGACCTCGCCGAGGACGACCGCCCGGTGCACGCGCTGCCGCTCTACCACTCCGCGCAGACCCACGTCTTCCTGCTGCCCTACCTGGCGGTCGGCGCGGAGAGCACCCTCCTCGAAGGGCCCGACCCGGAGGCCCTGTTCGCGCTGGTCGAGGAGGGCCGTGCGGACAGCCTGTTCGCCCCGCCGACCGTGTGGATCGCCCTGGCGAACCACCCCGGCTTCGAGCGCCGGGACCTGTCCGCGCTGCGCAAGGCGTACTACGGGGCCTCGATCATGCCGGTGCCCGTCCTGGAGCGGCTGCGCGCGCGCCTGCCCGGGCTCGCCTTCTACAACTGCTTCGGCCAGTCGGAGATCGGCCCGCTCGCCACCGTCCTCGGCCCGGACGAGCACGACGGCCGCATGGACTCCTGCGGCCGGCCCGTCCGGCACGTCGAGGCGCGGGTCGTCGACGAGGACGGCCGGGACGTCCCCGACGGCACCCCCGGTGAGATCGTCTACCGGTCCCCGCAGCTCTGCGAGGGGTACTGGGCCAAGCCGGAGGAGACCGCCGCCGCCTTCCGCGACGGCTGGTTCCGCTCCGGCGACCTCGCGGTCCGCGACCGCGACGGGTACCTGACGATCGTCGACCGGGTGAAGGACGTCATCAACTCCGGCGGCGTCCTCGTCGCCTCCCGCCAGGTCGAGGACGCCCTCTACACGCACCCGGCGGTCGCCGAGACGGCCGTGATCGGCCTGCCCGACGACCGCTGGATCGAGGCCGTCACCGCCGTGGTGGTGCCGCGCGGCGACGTCACCGAGGACGAACTCCTCGCCCACGCCCGCGGGACCCTGTCGTCCTTCAAGGCCCCGAAGCGGATCGTGTTCGCCGATGCCCTGCCCCGCAACGCCAGCGGCAAGATCCTCAAGCGGGAGCTGCGCGACCGGTACGCCGGCGCCTGACCGGCTCAGCGGCGGCGCAGCACCTCCGCCGCCCGGGAGAATCCGTCCGTGCCGTGGCCCAGCGCCACGGTGCGGCGGGCCAGCCCCTCGACCGCGCGCATGACGCCCGAGTCGATGGCGTGGTCCTCGGCGGCGTGCACGACGTGCGCCATGGTGGACACCGCCGAGGTCACCGGGTTGATCGCGCCGGAGTACGTGCCGTCCTCGACGTCCCCGGCCAGCTCCTCGAACAGCGGCGGCAGGATCTGCGCGATGCCCTGCGCGAACGGGGCCAGCTCGCGCGGCGTGATGCCCTCGGCGTCGGCCAGCGCCAGCGCGTGCACGTACCCGGCCATCGACGTCCAGAAGATGTCGAGCAGCGCGATGTCGAAGGCCGCCGCGCGGGACACCTCCTCGCCGAGGTGCGTGTGGGTGCCGCCGAGCCCGTCGAGGACCGCCTTGTGCTCCTCGTACGTCCCGGCGGGGCCGCTGAACAGGAACACGCCCGCCGGCGAACCGATCGTGACGGCCGGCGTCATGATGGCGCCGTCGAGGTAGCGGATGCCGTGGTCCCCGGCCCACGCGCCGGTGTCCCGGGCCCGCCCGGGGGTGTCGGCGGACAGGTTGACCAGCGTACGGCCCTTGAGCGCGGCCACGACCGGGTCCTGGCGCAGCACCGCGTCGGTGGCGTCGTAGTTGACCATGCAGATCACGGTCAGCGGGCTCGCGGCGACCGCCTCGGCGGCGCTCGCCGTCAGGACCGCCCCCCGCTCGACGAGGTCGCCCTCGCGCCCCGGCGTGCGGTTCCACACCGTGGTGCGGACCCCGGCCGCGAGGAACGCGCCGGCCAGCGCGCGTCCCATCGGGCCGAGCCCGAGCACGGTGACGGCGGGCTGGGACGGGGTGGACTCGGTGGTGACGGACATGCGTGAACTCCTGTGCGGTGACGTGCGGATTAAGGTGGAGGGACGCGGCGGACCGGCCGCGCACGGATCGGGAAAGGGACGACGATGGCGCGCATCCGCCTCGACGACGGCGACGCGGTCTGCGGGGTCGCCGCCGCGATCTCGGTGATCGACGGCAAGTGGAAGACCCTGCTGCTGTGGCTGCTGGAATCCGGGCCGCACCGTCCCGGCGCACTGCGCCGGCAGATTCCGGGGATCAGCGAGAAGGTGCTGACCCAGACCCTGCGCGAGATGGAGGCGGACGGCCTCGTGCACCGCGAGACGCACGACGTGGTGCCGCCCAAGACGGTCTACTCGCTGACGGACGCCGGGCGCGCGCTCTCCCTCGCGCTGGCCCCGCTCTCCGACTGGGGCCACGACCACCTCGACCGGCTGGCCGAGGAGCGGGCCGTCGCCTCCTGACTCCCGCTCCCTTCCGGATCCGTGAGAGGCGCCGTCCCTGCCGACGTCCTCACCCTCTCCCGGGGCGCCGGCGGCGACAAGTACCCACTAAAAAGTGGGTACTCCGCGCCGCCCCACCCCGGGACGGTCACTTCTCCCGCAGGTCCACGATCCGCTTGAGCTTGCCCACCGACCGCTCCAGCGTCTCCGGGTCCACCACCTCGACCGCGACCGAGACGCCGACGCCGTCCTTGACCGCCCGCTCGATCGCCCGGGCCGCCTCCGCGCGGTCGCCGGGCGTCGCGTCCGCGCGCGCCTCCGCCCGTACCGTCAGCGCGTCGAGCCGGCCCTCCCGGGTCAGCCGCAGCTGGAAGTGCGGGGCGACGCCGGGCGTCCGCAGCACGATCTCCTCGATCTGGGTGGGGAAGAGGTTCACCCCGCGCAGGATGATCATGTCGTCGCTGCGGCCCGTCACCTTCTCCATCCGGCGGAACGCGGGCCGCGCGGTGCCCGGCAGCAGCCGCGTGAGGTCCCGGGTGCGGTAGCGAACCACCGGCATCGCCTCCTTGGTGAGGGAGGTGAAGACCAGCTCGCCCTCCGCGCCGTCCGGCAGCACCTCGCCCGTCACCGGGTCCACCACCTCGGGGTAGAAGTGGTCTTCTGCACACATGTGCCCAGATCTATACCATGTGTGTAGAAGAACGGAATTTCCCCATGCGTGCCAGCCCAGATCTTCACGAGGCGTACATCGCGTACCGGGACGCGATGAAGAGACGCCACGTTCCTGCGGGAACGATCAGGACCTACGAGAGGATCGCCAGGCAGCTCGCCGCCGCCTACCCCCGCCGACACTTCGCCGGCCTGACGCGCGACGACCTGGCCGACTTCCTGTACGGGAAGGATGGGATCCTCCACGGGCTGTATCCGAACACGGCTACTACATACCGCGCGGCGCTGCGTTCCTTCCTCAGATACGGAGTGGAGCAGGGGTGGGTGCGGCAGGCTCCGGCCCTGCCGGAACCCGCATTCCGACAGCGCGGCCCGAAGCCGCAAATCCCGCCGACTCGTCTGACCGAGGCCGAGCTGGCCCTGGTTATGGAGCGAGCGCCGAACCCCATCATGCGAGGCGTTGTCGCGGTCGCAATCTTCACCGCACTCCGAATATCAGACGTCAGAAAGATCAAGATTCAAGATCTCAACATCCATACCGGAGAATTGGCGGTATGGATTCAGAAGACGGGCGCATATGACGAGATGCCCGTAACGCTTGACCTGGAAGAGGAGATTCGCTCGTATATGGGTTGGTACACAACGAATGTGGGACCGGCCCTCCCGGATCACTACATGTTCCCTGGATTCGACAGGCATGCATTCCACGGTCGGGGGATGCGTAACTACGACCCCACCCGCTGCATCTCTTATCAGTGGTGCCACAATCAGCTCAAGCCGCTCTATGCGGACTGCGGAATACGCGTTGAATCGCGCGAAGCGTGGCACGTACTGAGAAGATCCGCTGCTCGAATCTACTTCGACCGACTACGCCATGACCTATCGCACGACCATGCGCTGAGGCAGACCATGGTGTTTCTGGGGCACCAGAAGGCTGAGACTACAGAGCGATACCTGGGTGTGCAGGCGGAGATTGCGGCCCGCAACGAATCCCTCCGAGGGAAGCGGTTCCTCACTGCGGCACCTGAAAACGTCGTCGATCTCAACGCGTACCTGGGATCGCGCAGTCGCCGCTCTGAATCCTGAAGCCGGCCTCCGTCATCAGGCCGGGATGAATGTCGCCCTTGTCGGGCGGGGACCCAAAGAGGTCCCCGCCCGCAAGAGGTGTATGAGATCGACGGTCATCGCGCTCGGGGCCTCAGGCCCTTTCGTCGCAGCACCCTCAGGCGCATCCCGCCTCACGCTCCCCGCTAAGGGGTTCGCCTGGCAGGGCGTCCACGCGTCGAAGTTGTTCGTCTTCGCGAGGACCTTCGCACGTTGCCTCCAGGGGACGTGCTATCGCTCCACGCTGCCGTTTTCTTGGGGAGGGGCGGTGCCCTGTCGGTGGGGACGACCAGGAGGTTCCGATCCGCTGTTGCGAGCCCATCGGCCTGACGTCATGGGGGTTCCACATGTCCCAGAGCCTGCCTTACGGTGTCCGGATTGACCGGCCTGTCCGACTTGCTCTGGTTGTAATCCTGCGCCGGTTTTTCACCGAATGCAACCCCTCTCGATCGCAAAGTTCAAGATCTTTTTGCTCTGTAGAAAGCTGCGCCAGTCGATCAAATGACAAGATTTTTTTGGGCCACGAATCCCTTGCAAACAGGCGAAGACTTGCTGGTCGGAACGGGTTGCTGATCCCGTAAAGGCTTGACTCCTGCTTGCGGGTGGTGCAATCGTGGAGCTGTCTGGTACTTGCGAAAAGTAGGTGGCCGTGGTTACATCCCGGCCTTCTTCACCCCAACAAGGAACTCGGGCCCCCAACCTCTGGGTTCGACGAACACCCCTCAAAGGGGAAGGCGCATGAAGCAGAGGCTCAGGAAAGACCAGGAATACTGGGGCGAATGGCTGGCTCGCAGCATCGCCAACTCGGGTAAAAGTCAAGCCGAGTTGGCGAAGTTCGCCGGGGTGAGTGACCCGCAGGTGACCCGATGGAAGAAGGGGACCCTCCCTACCCCCGAAGCCGCCCAGAAGATCGCCGAGTTCTTCGATGTCAATCCGCTTCGGCTGGCGGTGACGGCGAAGCTGATCTCCCCGGAGATGGCCGGCGTGGACAGGCTTCCGCTTCCTGACGACTCGGCGCAGCGTGAGGCGGAGCGCGAGGTCGTTGCCAGCTATCTCAGTAAGAAGCTGACTCGGGAGAGAGATAGGGAGGTATTGCTCCAGGCATTGGAGGCATTGAAGGCGAGGGATACCATTGAGGGAGCCACGTCTGAAGAGATAATGGCGGAGGCGCTGAAGCGCACAGAAGATGCAGTGGAGGCTCTGGGCCGACTACTGAACCCGAATAGTGAATCAGGCACATGACAACCAATGATGCAAGCAGGGGCATGCCTGTAGATCAGACGGAGCGTCTGATCGCGCAGGCGGACCGCCTGATAGCCGCAATGGAATCCATAGCCGACAGGTCGGGTATACGTATCTCGACAGTGGAGGAGCGGCAGCAGAAGCAGCGAAGGATGGTACTTGCGCTCGGCATAGCCTTCGGCCTGATCTTCATCATGCTGATCGCCGTCATCCTCATGGGGGCCGATATGCGTCATCAGGCCCAGGAGATCGAACGCATACAGGACCGGGTCACCGGACAGGTTCTGTGCCCGTTGTACCAGCAGTTCATCAATGCCGACACGCCGAAGGCGCGCGAAGCCGCCAAGCGTACCGGCCAGGACTTGGAGGTGCGGGACCGCGCCTTCGCCGTCATCCGCCAGGGCTACCAGACCCTGGACTGCGAGAACGTCTCCGTCATCCGGAAGTGAGGCGCGCCATGAGCACCACCGGCCGCCAGACCGAATCGAACCAACCCCGCAAGCCCCGTCGCGTCTTCCTGTGGGTCTTCCTCGCCATCCAGGCCCTGTTCCTCCTTCTGGTCATCCTCGGCGCCTCCTCCGGTGCCGGCGCCCCGGAGGACTGCGGCACCCTCGCCCGCGAGACCTGCAATGATGCGGAGAGCGCCGGCACGGCCATCGGCGTCGGAATCCTTATCGCTCTCTGGGCAGCCGTCGACCTCATCCTCGGCGTCACCTACGCCATCTATCGGGTCTCGCGGCGCGGATAGGGGTGGGTGTCGTGGCCAAGTGGATGGTGGCCCTGCACGCGACTGTGGGCATGCGGCTCGAAGTGGAAGCCGACAGCTACCGCGAGGCCCAGCTCAAGGCCGAGGAGCTGGCGAAGAAGAAGACGGTGCCACGGCCGGCCTCCTGGACGCCCGTGTACACGACCCGTATAGATCGCAGATAGATCCAATCGGACATCGCGCCCTCTACTGGTGAATCGCAAGTAGGGGGCGTATTCGTATCCGCTTATGACCCTTCATGGTGATGGCATCGGTGGTATGTATAGGGAGTGAGCTATCACCCCAATGAGCGTCGCTACCTCGGCGAGGAGCTGGTCGAGGAGCGGGGGCGCCCATACGCTGCCGTACTCGGTGCCATGGCCGGGCTGGCGATCCGGGCCGACGGGTTCACCGGATCTCGGCAGAAGACAGTCAAGAGCGAGGTCGCAGGGATGCGCCGGGCTCTGGTCATCATCCTCAAAACCGAGCACGACATGACCGAGACTGACGCCGAGCGGACCGTGAAGGCTGACGAGCAGCGCTGGCGCGAGGCGACCGCCAAGGACGAAGCCTCGATCGATTCGGCTATGTAGACGACCCTGAAGGAAGGGCACCGCAAATGGCTGTGCGCGTAGTACAGGTAGACGAGTCGCAGAAGGACGAGCCCGGGGTCGAGAAGGCTACGACCACCATCGGCGGACTCACCCTCACGACTTACGCCCGACTCGAACGGGTCGACGACATCGACAACAAGACGACCGAGAACGTCGTCGAGGTCGAGATGCTGATCCCCGTCGAGGACGAGGACGCCGAGGAGGACGGCCCCACCTTCATCTTCAACCGGGCCGTCGTCGACATGGGCGAAGCCACGCTCAGGAAGTACCTGAAGGCCATCGAGCCCTTCGCCGAGAAGGCACGTCTGGTGGTGGCGACGCCGAAGCCGCAGGCAGCCCCGACGGGTGCGGCCCGCAGCCGGGAACTCACCGAGTGGGGGCACAGGGCGAAGAAGTGGCTGCGCGGCGCCGGCCACGAGGTCAAGGACCGTGGCCGTGTGCCTGCCCACCTGGAGGCGATCTACGTGAAGAACAACCCCGACGACCCGAAGCCGGAGTAGTCGGAACGGCGAGGCCCCCTCCGCCAGCTCGGCGGTGGGGGTTTTCTGTTACGACGCCTCGACCTCGGCCATCAGGAGCCGCAAGGTCAGCGAGTGCTTGTCGGGCGGAAGAGCGTTGAGGGCCGCGCGGGCGTACCGCGCGCCTCCCACTCGGTCGCCCGACCGGGCCAGCATCAGTCCCCGGTGCATTTCGAGGTGGGTGGCGAACCGGGGAAGCGAGGCGGGAAGCTCTCGGCGGGCGGCCTCCTGTGCCTCCACTGCCGTCTTCTCGTCTCCCAGGCGCGCGGCCAGCAGGGAGATGAAGACGTTCATCCGCCACCACGGAACGGCATAGTCGGATGTCTGCTCGTGCGACCCGACAGCGTCGAAGACGCGCCGTCCGTCGTCCAGCAGCTGCCGGGCCGTGGCGTGGTCACCGCGCAGCACCGCCACGTGCGCCTTGCCCATGATGGCGTTCAGCAGCCCGAGAGACGGCTTCTCGCTGATGGCCATGGCCTGGTCCGCCAAGAGGTCCGCGACCCCGAGGGACGCCCCCTCGTATCCCAGGGCGATGGCTGCGCGGCCGCGCACCCACACGCGAGCCTGATCGTCTCCTGAGCGGTCAGCAGACTCCGCTGCGAGGCGGTACCAGTTGACTGCCCGGCTTCCGTCATTACCGGGGAACGTCTTTGCGTAGAGCGTCATCAGACGCGCTCCCACGGACCAGAGGTGTGACTGTTCGAGCTGCTGCTGGACGACAACCAGCTCGCCAGAGACGCGGCGCTGGATGTCCGCCGCCCCCAGGCTCATGTACTCCGTTCCGTAGTTCGCCAGCTTCTCCTCCCAGTCGTCGGAGGTCGGTCCGCCGCGCAGGCGGGCGCCGAAGCCGGCGGCGAGCAGGTCCGAGGCGACGATGGGGGCTATGGCGGTAGCGGCCACGTCAGACAGGAAAGTACGACGCTTCATTTCGCTCTCAAGGACGGCTAGGGGTACGTCGAGCACGGCGGACAGGCATCGGAGGTAGAAGTTGCCAGGCTCTACCTTCGAACGCTCCCAGCGGCTGATGTACTCCCGATCGATGTTCGTACCGAACGCCTCGTTGATCTCGCGAGCAAGGCGTCCCTGCGACCATCCTCGGGCCTTACGCAGGTCGTGAATCAAGGCCCCAACGCTCATAGCCTCATCTTGCCCCTAAGACTGCCCCTACGCAGGCAACCTCGTTGACCCCGGATCAACTTGACCCTAGAGATGCCCCTAGTCAGTCTCCTCGGCCCTCGGGATGCTTCAGCCCTCAGTAGCGACGAAGCCACGAAGAGCGATCAGGGCCCTGCCGGAAATGTGACGCCAGCCGGCGGCGAAGTCGCCCCGAAGGCGGCCCATCTGGCGGGCAGACGAGGAGAAGCGGGTGATGGCGAGCGTGACCGGTGACGCGAGTACGAGGACCGTCTTTGTGGACGAGGCGCGCGTCATCCTCAGCGACCTCCAGCACGTCGGCAGCATGAGGGTGGGAACGACCACCCGCGCCCAGATCGACGACGCGGTGCGGATGATGATCCGGAACCTGTCCCGACTCGTGACGTTCGACTGGGACCACCGGCCCGAAGTGCGCGCCCTCGTCGAGAAGACGCGCGTACAGCTCGAAGTGCGGCGCCGGCCGACCACGGAGTCCGCCACCCACTACGCCTTCAACTGGCTCCGCGACAGCGCGGTCATCGGAGCCAGGCTCGCGAACCTCCACCAAGGCGGCCCGGCGGAGCCGCCCGGGACGAGGGCCGAGAAGATCGAGGCACACGGCGTGCAGATCGGCGACTACTACCAGGTGCGCCCCGGGCTTTTCTACCGGGTGGTGGACATGACGACGCCGAAGGTCGGGGTGAAGACCCTGCGCTTCAGCAACGGGAGGACGGCCGTCGTCAGCGGCCTCGTGGACGTGTGGCGTCCCATCGAGCGCGTCTCCAGTGCCGCCGACACCTACGGACCCCCGCCCTACGCCCCGGCGCGTTGATCCACAAGGCCACGCTGATCCTGATGCTCGTCGCGGTGAGCGCAGGCGCAGCGGCACTGTGCATCCACCTCCCCCCTAAGTCGGCCGCGCCTCCGGGAGAGCCCCCTTGCCCCGGGCACGTGGCCCCCAAGCCCCGGCCCTGGCAGCCGTAAGACCGGATCCACGAGGCCGAGGCCTGACGGTGGCGAAGGCCGGCCAGGTGGTCCGGCTGGACACCCCGGGCGTGGCGTCGAACCCGCACCACTGAACAGCGCATCGACCGCCCCGGAGAGTGGGGACTCCGGGACGGCGCCCCCAACACCTAGCCCCTACAGGAGGGGGAAGTCCATGTCCCACCCCGTTTCCCCGAACACGGTCCTCGCCAACGCCCTCACGCACGCCGAGGATGTCTTAGCGCCGCGCATCCTGAACTGCCCGCCCGAGCGGATCGTGCTGGTCGTCGGCACCCAGATCAACGGGGCCCCGCACCTGGGCACGTCGCTGGTCCAGACCCTGGCCTTCGCCATGGCAGCCCGGCTGCGCCACCGCTACGGCTTCCCCACCGAGGTGCTGTTCGGCGCCCTCGACAACGCCCCGTACGAGCTGGGCACCGACTTCGTCAGCGGCAACACCTATCAGCGCGCCTACGCCCAGGCGCTCAGCGAGCAGGCGCTGCTCGACCTCGTCAGCGCGCTGTACCAGCCCCTGTTCACCGCCTTGTCCAGGCGCCTGGGCATCCCGCACCGCATCGAGACGTACAGCCAGCAGCAGGCCGGCGAGCACTACCGCCGCACCTGGCTTCGGCTCCTGCCCCGCATCGACGCAGCCCGCTGGTGGCTCGACCCCTCCCACGGCACCCCGCACCTGCGCGTGCCCTGCCCGCAGCCCGACTGCGGCTGGGCTGAGAAGCACGCCGAGCGCACCCGGGTCCGCCTCGTCGACCGCGAGGAAGCGCAGATCTCCGCGACCTGCCTCCACCACGGCCCGTACGAGATCACCGTCACGCCCACCACCGGCGGCTACCTCGACCTGGCCACCCTCTACCGGAACCTGGTCAAGGAACTCAGCCTGGCCGACGGCACGGGAACTCTGTACGTGATGGTCAAGGGCGGCGACTGGATCTTCGGCTCCCAGCTCGTCGACGAGGCCCTGCGATCCGTGGGCCTCACCCAGGGCCAGCTCCCCGCCCGGCTGTTCTGCCCCCAGATCGTCACCGACACCGGCGCCAAGCTGTCGAAGTCCCTCATCCGGGAAGGACGCGCCACCCTGCCGGAAGGTGCGGCCCCCTGGATGCTCGACACCCGGCTGTGGCCCGGCAGCGTCACCGAGTACGCCGACCAGCTCCTCGCCGCGACCGAGACCCTGCTGTCCGACCCCCGGCACTTCTTCCGCTCGTACTCGGCCGCCGAGGTCGGCCGACTGATCACCGTTCCGCCGCCCAGGAGTGTTCCTTCCCGATGAGCCACCGCACCACCCGCCTCCACGAGCTGAACCTCTACCGCCAGTACTTCGAGCTGGTCTCCTCCGGACAGAAGACGACCGAGGTGAGGGTCAAGTACCCGCACCTCGCCGACCTCGCCGCCGGCGACACCATCCGCTTCCGGATCAAGGGCACCGACGAGACCTGCGACGTGAACGTTCTCCGCGTCACCGAGTACCCCGACTTCGAGGCCCTGCTCGACGGGGAGGGGCCGGCCAACGTCAACCCGACCGCCACCCGGGAGCAGCAGCTCGCCAACATCCGCACCATCTACGGCCCCGAGAAGGAAGCCCTCGGGGCCCTCGCGATCAAGATCGAGCTGGTCGCCTCCTAGCACGCCCTGCACCCACCACCGTCATCGGAAGGAACACGACATGACTGTCCTCCTGTCCCCGCCCACCGGGGGCAAGGCCGCCCCGATCGACTCCATCGAGCTGGAGATCACCGGCAAGTGCCAGCTCTCGTGCACGCACTGCCTGTCCGAGTCCAGCCCCCAGGCGACGCACGGCACCATGACGCCCGAGGACTGGCGCACGGTGATCCGCGACGCCGCCGCCCTCGGCATCCGCACCATCCAGCTCATCGGCGGCGAGCCGACCGTCCACCCGCACTGGCGCGAGTTCGCCGAGCTGGCTCTCTTCCACGGCCGGCACGTGGAGGTGTACTCGAACCTCTTCCACGTGGCCCCCGCGTGGTGGGGTCTGTTCGAGCGCGACGGCGTCACCCTCGGGACGAGCTACTACAGCGACGACCCCGACGAGCACGACCGGATCACGGGCAAGCCCGGCAGCTACACCCGTACGCGGGCGAACATCCAGGAAGCGGTCCGCCGGGGGATCGAGATCCGCGCCGGCATCGTCGACATCCTGCCGGGGCAGCGCGTCGCCGAGGCGCGAGCCGAGCTGCTGTCCATGGGCGTCAAGAACATCAACACCGACCGCGTCCGCGCCGTCGGCCGCGCCGCCCTGCCCGGCACGAAGCCCACCCTCGACGAGATGTGCGGACAGTGCACCCGAGGACGCGCCGCCGTTCTGCCCAACGGCGACCTCGCCGGCTGCGTGCTCTCCCGCGACTTCCCGGCCGGCAACGTGCGCGAGACCCGGCTTGCCCAGCTTCTCGGCGGGCAGGCCTGGGCCGACCTCGCGGCGGCCGTTCCCCAGCCGGTGCGCAACGCGTGCACCCCGTCGGACTCGAACGACTGCGACCCGGCGCGTACAACCGCCTGCGACCCGAAGTACTGACCTGGGAGGCTCGGCGGTATGGACTGGGAAACACACGCGATAGCTCTCGCGGACCGGGTAACCGATCCCGATTCACGATGGCTGCCCGCCGTGGCGGGAACCGCACGGCACCGGCTGATCCCTGCGTGGTGGGAGAAGACGTCCGCTGGGTGGGAGCTGCGGAGGGGAGCCGACGACACCAGCGCGTGGATGGCGGCGGCCTACTCGGACCTGTCCCTGGTGACCAGGGTGGGGCCGCTGCACGCCGACCACGCGCAGCCCGGAGACAACCCCACGGGGGTGCCGACGTCGTCCGCCACGCTGCCAGGCCTGGTCGTCCAGATGCTGCGGCACGGGCGCCTGGGAGACGGCCTGTCCGTCCTCGACCTCGGGACCGGAGCCGGCGGACTGACCGCCTACGCCTGCCACCGGTACGGCGCCGACTGCGTCACGAGTCTGGATGTCGACCCGTACCTGACCGAAGCGGCGGGAACCCGGCTCGCTTCCCTCGGCCACCACCCGAAGATGGTGACGGCGGACGCGACCGAGCACATCCCGGGCCTCTACGAGCGGATCGTGTCCACGGTCGGGCTGCTCCCAGGCCCCGGCCTCCGGCCCACCCTCGACGCCCTCATGCCCGGGGGCCGCATCGCAACGACCCTCGGACGCACCTGCCTGATCGTCACGGGCTGGAAGCACGCCAGCGGCGACGTGGTGGGCACGGTCGCGCGCGACATGGCCGGCTTCATGCTGACCAGGTCCGAAGACGACTACCCGCCCGACCTCTCCGAGCTGCTGGCCCTGGCCCTTACCGCGGAGGGTGAAGAGCGCAGCACGGGGCGCTACCCGGTGGTGGACCTGTCCGCCTCCTGGGAGCTGAGGTCGATGCTGGAAGTCACCTGCCCCGGCGTCGAGTTCACCTTCGCCTCGGTCGGCGACCTGCGGACCACGCGACTCGCTCACCCGGACGGATCGTGGGCCCGAGCCACCGGCGAATGGACCGACCCACCCGAGGTGCACCAGGGCGGCCCCCGCCGGCTGTGGACCGAGCTGGAGCGCATCCGTACGCGGCTGCTCACCGAGGGCTCGCTCCCGCTCCTTGGAGCCCGTGTTCGCATCACCCCTGACGGAGTCGTGCACCTCTCGCGCGGCCAGTGGCGAGCCACCATGGGCGCCTAGCACCTTGACCGCCCCGGCCGTCCTCGGTCGGGGCGGTCGCAGGCCTTCACGCGCCACGGAGGCTTTAGACCACCGGGGGAGCGGGAGGCTGAGGGGGCTGCGCCTGTCCAGCCGCCCCCATGGCCGTGCGCATCGCTGGAGAGATCGCCCTCATGTCGTACTCGTCGCTACGGCGCAGGACAAAGACCTTTACCAGAGCCAAGAGGCTGGGGCCGCACAGCAGAATCGACAGCCACCACTGGTCCTTCGCCACGAAAACGCCAGCGCCGAGCATTGCGATGGCCACCGTGCTTCCGGCGATGAGACCGGCCATGTACCGCGTATGCTCGCGTCGCTCCCGGACGGCCTGAGCTTCCTGCTGCGCAGTCTCCTGCTGCATTTTCAGCCGGAACATGCGCTCCTTGTGCTCGCGTTGCAGCTGAGGCTCCAGCCCCTTGAGAGCAACCTCCAGCTGTGCAGCATCCAGTGCGGTGCCCCACTTCGCCGCGATCTGCAAGCCGGCAGACACGATAGGGTCCTGGCCAGGCGTCTGGGGCGCGGGGAGGGTCCCCTGGTCCTCCGTGGTCACTGCTGGGCCCCTCCACCGCCGCTAGAGGCGGGTGCGTAGTCAACTTCGGTCGGCTCAGGGGGAGGCCCGAGTCGGATGAACATCATGGCCAACGCGTGGTCGATGGTCCCCTCAGAGGAGTCCGCGACCTTCGCCAGTTCTTCTCTTGGGAAATATCTCCCACTGAAGGAAGACTCCTTCTTCAGATCCTTCAGTAGTGCTTCAAGGGTTCGTCGGATGTTCTGAAGGTCGAATTCTGGGAGATCATTCAGAGGATAGTTTTCGAGAACTGAAGAGTTCGCGAAAAGCCACCTTGTGGCCTTCAGTCTTTCGGGTGGACTGAGTCCTTCGAGATGCGCAATGAAGTTATCTGGAATCTTCCGACCGGAAGCTACCTCTAGGAGGGTTGCCTGTAGCAACTCCATTGGAATTTTTGTGGCCGGAGCGGGGGTGTGCACAGTCGGAGGATCTGTGAATCGGAATAGCAAACCTGCTGTACCGATTGCCGGATCGGTGATTGGTTCCTCTGAATTCAGCGCATCGATGGATACGTTAAATACGCGGTTAGCTTGGTGTATGTCCGCCTGTACGGAGATGGAGCGGGCCTCATATGCAACCGCTTGCGCGCCAGTGGCGTCGCGATCACGATTTGGCTGCGCTTGACGACCGCCGAACGGGCGGCCTGTGATCATCACACCCGCGCTCGCGGCAACGGAGCGAGCGAGTCGAGCCAGTCCATTCTGCACCGCGCCCATCGTCCCCCCTCCCTGGCCAGTCTTCACGGTACCGCACGCCCTGCCGGTGCCAACAGGCGCGATACGGACGTCAGTCGTGCCTCTTGGGGGTCAACTTAGATGCTGAGCTGCGTGTTTGCGGAGCGGAGCAGCCCAAGGCTACGCTCGCGGGCAGTCAGATACCCTGATTCGGAGGGGTAGTTCTGGCGTTAGCCCATCGAGGGGTCTCGTAGCGAGCCCTGCTTGGGAGCGTCCATTCGGTCTGGGGTAAGTACCTCAGGGCGGGTGGAAGGCCACAAGGCCAACTGAAGACGGTGAACGGAACAAGCCGACGCCGGGAGCCCGCAGTACCGCAGCAACAACATGAGTTTCGGTGACCAACGTCATCCGGTCTCAACGATTGCCCACGCGTGGTTGCGAACGCGTGGGGACACGACTAGCGGGCGGTCGTGTTTGGCAGGAATTGACCTGCCTTCGTTGGGATCGGCGCCCTCCTCTGTGCGGAGACGCCTCTCTTCGAAGGCGCCCGC
The DNA here is from genome assembly GCF_042797055.1 of Streptomyces sp. NPDC057854. Classification (NCBI taxonomy): domain Bacteria; kingdom Bacillati; phylum Actinomycetota; class Actinomycetes; order Kitasatosporales; family Streptomycetaceae; genus Streptomyces; species Streptomyces sp. NPDC057854. The sequence continues at coordinate 681,919 of NZ_JBHVMF010000001.1, read as the reverse complement.
ACCTGTGAGGAAACGTGAGTACTTCGACGACGCTTCAGCTCCTTCAGAGCTACCCGGTGCCGACCCTCGCGCTGGTTCTACTAGCAATGTTCGCGATCGACCGCATGACCCGCGCCTGGACGTTCCACGTCTCTATGCGCGGCGCGCCGCCGGCTGACCGCCCGGCCATCATGCGCGAGCACAAGAACATGTGGCAGATCCGCCGCAAGCCGCCCACCATGTACTGACTCTTCTAGGGGCAGGCGTTCGGAACGTAAAGAGCCCCTTCGCCGTCAAGGTGCGGGGGCCTATTTTCCGTGGGATCTCACACGAGCCTAAATCCATTGAGCGAGCCTCAAAAAAGCGACACTCGGCACCCGTGACGGGGCATTAGTAGCGATTTGGTGCGTGGAAGTCGGGTGGTCGAAGCTCCGCTTAGGTGTCCAGTCTGCTACTGCCAACAGGGGGGGTAAAATGGGTTATTTCGCATAATTTACGAATCCCGCCTCTGTCGGGATTTCTCTCAGCCTTCGTTAGGTCTTCATCTTCGCAAGGGTTTGCTGTACCCTCCAGTCGCCTGTGACCTGGGGAGGGTTCGGGTGAGTTCAGTCAAACACCTAAGTGAACTGAGTTGCTGGGGGGATTTTGCGATCCATTAAGTCGTTTAGCTTGCAGGTCGCGATGGTGGCGCTTTCGCTGACCCTAGGGGCTGGTGCGGGGTTGGCTTGGGCCGCCGCGACCGACAATATGGTGCCAACCATGCGGTACCTCTCTTATTGCGGGACTGGCGATGGATTTATATGCCAGACGGACAATGCGGGTGTCTATTACTACATGGACCAGGCTGATGGCGCCGGGGACGGAAAGGATAATAAGCTCGAAGCGGATGATCAGGAAATGGTTCGCAAAGTTCTAGCCAATTCCTATAATCCTACCGACCTCAACATCTACTACGACTCTACTCCGGTCTGGTCGGGTAGTTCTGAGACGGACATCTACTTCGAGGAGGATGACGTTCCTAGCGGGTCCGATGGGACTACCAGGTGCAACGATTCTGAAGATCCTGCTCTGGGCCGCTATGAGTGCGATCAGCACTACATAACCATCAGGTGGGGCTTCTATGACTACGGAATGACTTGTCATGAGACTGGGCATGCGGTTGGGCTGCTTCACGGGGATATGTCCCACCCGCAGGTCGATAAAACGGATGAGTCGGTGATGCATTGCATGGCCACGCCTGTAAGTGCTTCAGGTGTTGGCCTCGGGCCCACCAATGTGGAAAACATCAACGCCACCTACTGAGGAGTAAGTGCATGAAGCGCCATGCTCGATTCGCTGTCCTCTGTGCCTCGCTCGCTCTGGTTGCAGGACTGGGTACCGCATTGGCAGTGCAGGGGGGCTCCGATGACGAACCGCGTATTTCGTTTGCCAATAGTTCCGATAGCTACCCGGCGGCTACCCCGATCGACTGGGTCACCTATGCCGATCACGTGGTTGTTGTGACTCCCGTGGAGGAAAAAGATCGAGAGGTTCCGGCAGACGAGCGGGAGCGCGGTGAAGGGACGGTCCTGCGCGACCTCAAGCTGCAAGTGAACGACGTGCTTTGGTCGAGTCCGAAGCCCGCGCAGCCTGCTCCGACCGAGATAAGCTGGATCGCTTGGGGTTCGGAATTCAAGAACGGCGACGTAGACAAGCGAATCAAGTTGGCTGCACGCAATAACTCCCGTGTCGAATTGGGTCATACCTACGTAATTCCAATCGTCTGGGAAGAGGAGCGCTGCAGTGAGGGGGACCCACGGCAGCCGGCAAGGTGGAATGCACTCGGTGGCAGTGCGGTGATCCCCTTCGACGGAGGAACGTTGGGGCAAGGAGAATCGGAAGGTAGCGTGTTCACGGTTTCCGAAGCGCACGAAAAGGCGAAGTCCAACCACGCAGAGAAGACCTTCAAGGGCATGATGGTTGGGAAGAAGGACGCCGACCTGATCGCGGAGCTAAAGGCCGCATCCCCCGCCGAGCGGAAGAAACTTAGGCCTGACGCTCCGTGCAAGTAACTAGAGAGCAGGTCCGTCGCGAGCAGCCCACCGCGTACTGACCCTTCGCGGGACGTACCCCGGAACGCAAAAAGGCCCCCCTCCGCCGCGAAGGCAGAGGGGGGCACAGTTTGCCGGGCGCGACCCGGCACGAGACCGGATCACCTCCTAGCTAGGCGGCGTCCTTCTTCAGGAAGGACGGGAGCAGGCTGTCCACGAGCGGCAGCGCCATCAGGCGGGTGACAGCGGCGGCGACGGCGAGAATGACGCCGACGCCGGGGGCCGTCTCCGGGATGCCGGAGGCGTCCAGGAGGAGCGGCATACCTGCGGCGACGGAGACGGCGGTCTGGAAGACCGTGCGCACGGTACGCCGAGTGGAGTCCTTCATGGTTGGTGATCCTTTCTCTTACCGGTACTGCTGGGTCCACGCCGGGTAGGGGTCCGGCGCGGGGTCAGGGCCACGTCGCGCCAGGCCGTCGCGGTCTTCCCGCCACTGCTGGATCTGGCTCCTCGCGGCCGGGGACATCTCCCGGTCGCCGATCGCCACGGCGTGGATGTGGTAGTCGAAGGCCGGCGGCACCCGGAGCCAGGCGACCAGGCCGGCCCGGCGCAGGCACTGCACCAGCTCGTTCCGCTGCGCCGGCGTGAGGCCGGACACGGAGATGTCGACGACACCGCCACCGTCATGGGTGCCGGCGCTGGCGGCGACACCGCCCGGGTTGTACGAGCCCTGGGTGAGGGTGATGGCCCACCCGAAGTCGGCGGCGGCGCGCTCCAGCATCACCTTCGTGCGCTGGTTGACCCGCTTCCCGCCGTACGTCACCCGCCGGTAGTCGTGCGCCGGCTCACCCGGCGCCGGCGGTGCCGGACGGGGCGCAGCGCCGCCCACCAGGCGCAGCCCCAGGCGCTCGATGGTCTGGGGGCCAGGCAGGCCGTCAGCACCGTCCCCCGACCAACCCTGGGACCGCTGGAAGGCGGCGCAGGCGGCCTTCGTCCGGTCCCCGAAGACGCCGTCGACCGGCCCCGGGTCGAAGCCCTTCGCCTTCAGCGCGGCCTGGAAGTCCCTGACGTCGTCGCTGCGGTCGCCGAACTCCAGGTTCGCCAGGCTGACCCCGGCGCCGACGGGTGCCGGCGGCGGGGGAGCGGGCGGCGGGGGAGCGGGCGGTGCCGGTGGCGTCGTCGGTGCCGGTGCCCGGCCAGGCAGCAGGAGCACCTGGCCGACGCCGATGGTGTACGGGGACAGGATGCCGTTGAGGGTGGCGATGTCCTGCCAGCGGACTCCGATGGCGGCGCCGATCCCCGACAGGGTGTCGCCGGCCTTGGCGGTGTACGTGGCGGTGCCGGGCTCCGCCGGGTAGGCAGGGCGGCCGTAGCCGGCGATCGAGTCGGCGTGCCGGACGCGGCGTGCGACCCGGTCCGCTGTGTTCCCCTCGATCGTGAGGATGTCGCGGCCGTTGACGCCGGTGACGATTCCGACGTGGTCGATGGCGGCGATGCTGTTGCTGCCGTCCCAGTCGAAGAAGACGATGTCCCCGCGCTGGATGCCGGCGACACCGGTGTGCCACTGGCCACGGTTCTTGAACTCCTGCGCGTGGGACACGGTGTAGGCGTCGTCGCTGCCGCCGCTGACGGCTTCGTAGTTCCCGGTGGTGTAGGCCGCCCAGGTGATCGTCATGTCGCACCAGGGAGCCCGGCGGTAGTACTCGCCCTGACGGTCGGCGTACCAGTTGGTGACGATGTTGGGGCGGCCGACGGTGCCGAGCAGCGACTCCATCTTCTTGATCATCGCTTCGCTGCTCACCGGTACACCCCGTTCTCGTCGGGCTCGCCGTAGATCTCGCGAAGCAGAGCCTCCTCGTAGCTGACGGTGGCGCCGTTGCCGGTCTCCCTCAGGCGGTGGCCGGAAGGCGGAACGAGGTCCGCCTCCGTCTCCGGGGTCGCTACGATCAGGCCCTCCTGTGCAGGGAGGTCCGTGGGCCGCCCCCTGCCCGGGGCGGCCTTCTCTGCTTTCTTAGGCATCCTTCGCCTCCTCCTCGTCGATGTTGGAGAGGGCAGCTCGGAGCCAGGCCCGGTAGTTCGCGCGGCGGGCCTTGAGCATTTCGATCTTCTCGGCCAGCTCGGCGCGCTCGGTCTCCAGCCGGTTGAGGATCGCCTGCCGCTCCGCCTCGGCCGTGTGCTTGATGCTGTCGGCGTCGGCACGGGCAGCGGCCCGGATCTTGCCAGCCTCCGTGTTGGCCTCGGCCTCGACCTGGTCGGCGGTGCGCTGGGCGGCGGCCAGGATGCGCTCGGCGCCAGCGGCCGGGGGGACCGGTATGACGCTGGTGACTGCGTCGGCGGAGGCGCGCTGGGCCACGGCCAGGTCGGACCGCAGCCGGACGACGCTCGCTTCCAGATCAGTGACGCGGGCGAGCGCCGACCGGTAGTCGGCCTCGACCAGGTCGAGGAAGTCGTCGACCTCGTCCTGGTCGTAGCCCTCCCGGAGGCGGGTAGTGCCGAACTGCTTCTTGCCGATGTCTGCGGGTGTGAGCATCGATCCTCTCCATGTTCAGTTGTGCGTTTGGAAGTGTTCGATTCCGTTTGATCAACTTCCTTGACCGCTCTGAAGATCGCGGTACCCTCGGGCTTGTCCCGCCCATCGGCTGCCCACCGCCGGCCGCGAACCGTTCGTGCATACGGCCTGATCCGTCCGCCTCGGCGACCGCAAGGGAGCCGGGGTGGCAGGTACGACGTACTGAGGCACAAGCGGGGTTGAGCTTGAACCTCAGCCACAGGACGCGCGCGGGAGAGCGCCCTCGCTGAAGCTCGGGCGCCCTCGCGCTGGGCGGATCGAACACATCCCGACACCCCAGCTGGGCGTCAGACAGTGACCCCGTGGCTGCGCAGCCACCTGGTCGGGTCAAGGAAGACGCCGGTGGAGAACGCCGTCGGATCCGTCCGCACCTCGAAGTGCAGGTGCGGCCCCGAGCTGTTGCCGGTCGAGCCGACGTATCCGATCCGCTCGCCAGCGGCGACCGTCTGCCCCTTCCCGACGGTGTAGCCGCTCAGGTGGGCGTACAGGGTGTAGATGCCGCCGCCGTGCTCCAGCACGACGTGGTTGCCGTAGGCGGCGCCGGCCGCGTTGATCGCGACCACCGTGCCGGCGGTCGCCGCCTTCACCGGCGTGCCGGACGGGGCGCTGATGTCCAGGCCCGAGTGCCCGCCCGCCGACCGGCTCATCGAGCCGCCGGCGCCGACGATCAGGCCGTCGCCGATGGAGCCGGCGACCGGCAGCACGTGCGACGCGGACGGCGCCGGGGTCGTCGGCGCCGGGGTCGGTTTCGGCGACGGTGCCGGTGTCGGCGTCGGGGTGCCGCTGCCACCGTCGGGCACCGGCTTCGGGTACTTCACCGCGTCCGAGGGCATGTCGCGGAGGTGAGCCCAGCCCTTCGGGCCGATCTGCACGTCGGGCTTGCCCTCGACGCTGCGGTACTCGGGGTGCTCGTCGTGGAAGCGGCCGACAGCTTCCTCCGTCTTGGGCCCGTAGGTGTCGGCGCGCTCGACGGTCTTCGACATGAAGCCCACACGCTGAAGCTCGGCCTGGAGGGCTTTCGCGGACGGCGTCTTCTCTCCGGCCTTCGGCAGCCCGTCCTTGTAGGGGTCGGTTGCCGGGGCCTCGTGGCCGGGCAGGGTCAGCTTCATCCCGGCCTTGATCAGGTTCGGGTTGGGGCCGATGACGTCCTTGTTGATCTCGTAGAGCCGCTGCCAGCCGCCGTCGATCTTGAGGGTGGTGGCGATCCTGGCGAGGTAGTCGCCGGCCCTGACCACGTACACCCCGTCGTCGCCGTCGCTGTCGTCCACCGGCGGCGGAGTCGGAGCCGGCGTGGGGGTCGGCGTCGGGGTAGGAGCTGGCGCCGGAGCGCCGTAGGGGGTGTTGGAGAGTCCGACGCCGCAGACGGGCCAGGCGCCCTTGCCCTGTGGCTTGAGGCTCCCGTAACCCTTCCACAGCACGCGCTCTGCGACCGTGATCTGCTGGGTCTTGGTGGCGCGGTCGGCGCGGTCGGCGAACTCCAGCCCGCCGTACGCCTCCCACGTCGACTGGGTGAACTGAAGGCCTCCGTAGAAGCCGTTGCCGGTGTTGATGGACCAGTTGCCCGAGGACTCACACTGAGCGGTGGTCTCCCATTCGGATGCGGTCGCCGCGTTCGCGGATCCGGCGAGAGCAATGGGGACGACGGATCCACCGGACAGGAGCGCGGTGGCGCCGAGAGCTATTCGCTTAGCGGAGTTCGGCTGAGTGGGGCGTGCGTGTCGTCCCTTGGACATTTCTTCTTACCTCATTATTCAGTTTTTGAGGTTCACTACGTACATGACGACGGTCGCTATCAGAGATAGCGATGCCACCAGTACGGCTATGGTGGGGAGCGGGAATTTTCGCTCCTCCAGTTTTCGAATGCGGGTCTCGTGGTCCTCGCCCCGGCTCTTGTTCAGCTCCAATAGCTGATCCATCTTCACTTCGAGCACGGCGAGACGGGTCTCGACGGTTGCCGGCTGCCCCTCTGGAATCACAGGAAGTACTCCACTCCGTTCAAGCTGGCCCAGGCCGGTACGGTCGCGGTGTGTTGGTGGGCGCCGCCGAAGAAGCCGTGGTCGTGGCTGGCCCCCACGCTGTGGTCGTGACCGCCGTCGGAGCTGGTGACGCCGCCCGAGTCGCCAGCGTGGTTGTGGGTCCCGCCCACCGACGTGAACGAGCTGATACTCGTGAAGCCGACGTCGCCGCTGACCGTGGACGTGGAGGTCGAGTAGGTGTGTCCGGTGAGGAGCACCCGGCCGTCGGTGTGGAAGTCCCAGACGACGGACGTGGCGTTGTTGACCTGGCGAGCAGCCACCACCGAACGGTGCGACTTCGGTCGGTACTCGGCGGCCAGGGCCTCCGCGGAGTCGATCATGGTGGACGAGCCGTTCGGGTCCCACCCGCCGCGCCACTGCATCTTCCAGGAGCCGTGGTCCAGGATCAGCCGGTAGTAGACGTCGCCGTTGCTGTTGCCGTTGTGGGACCCGTTGGAGAGCGTCGCCTTGATCCAGCCGCTGCCGGTCTGCCCGAGAGCCGACCCGCTGACGTCGGCGGTGTGCCCGGTGATGACGATGTCCGCGCCCTGCTTGCGGATGTCGACCGTCTGGCCGACGACCGGGGTGTAGTTGTTCATGATGCGGACGCCCGGGATCTCTACCGACGCCGCGCCCTGGATCTGGATCGTCACGGTGGGAGGAAGGCCGGCGTAGTTCACGGCCGTGATGACTCCCTTGACGTGCGTCGAGGGGGTGTACCCGAGGGCGCCGGAGGCCTGCATCTGGGCGGCCAGCTCCCTGATGGCATCGTCGAGGCCGGCGCTGTTGACCGCATGAGTCTCGGCCGGTGTCGGAGCTACGAGGGGCCGGTTAGTTGGGGTTGACATTCGTAGGCCTCTGCTCCCTTAGCGTCAGGGCCTGCGTGCCCGACCTCAACGGAATGCTGAATGCCTCGACGGAGTACAGACCGTCGATCTTTGACCTGGCCCGCTTGACCCGGACGATGTCGCCGCACTCGTACGAGGGGTTGACGATGCCGGTGATGGCGATCCGGGAGGCGGCGCCCAGGATCAGGTTGAGCTGGGCGCGGGCTATCGCCTTGCACTGCTCTTCCGTCTTGGCGAGGTTGTCGGTGATGAACAGCGGCACCTCGCCGTACGGGCCCAGCCGGTAGGTGGGTGAGGTGGGGTTGTCGTCCCAGACCTCGCCGCGCACCGGCGGGAGCTGGTCGCCGATCGACTCTCCGGTGACGATGACGCCGTTGTAGACGCCCTCGTCGTTGAACTCCTTGGTCAGGTCGACCATGGTGTTTCCCTCGCCCTCCACGTACGTGAAGTCCGGGGAGGGGAGGGCGTTCGGGTCGTTCGGCGGGAGGACGGCTAGGCGGCCCTCGACGTCGAAGTAGACCTCGCAGCCCATGGAGCGGGCGAGCTGGAAGACGGCCTCCCACGGGTCGCTGCCGGCATCGAACAGCAGGGGAGCGGTGGTCGTCACCGTCGAGGTGATGGTGTCGTACTGGACCGCCGGGAAGGTCATCTTGATGATGTTCTTCAGGGCGGTCATGGCGTTCGTCCCGGACGCGATGGTGTACGGGACCTTGAACTTGTCCCGCTGCACCGTGCGCGCGCGGTCGTACGCTTCGAGCTGGATCACCGGCGAGCCGGTGTTGCTGTCGGAGATCGACGACTTCGACAGCCGGAACGTACCGAGCTTGCAGACCTCCTGGGAGCCGTCGGCGTACTCGACTCCCCGGTAAGCGCGAAGCTCCGTGCCGTACGGCGTCAGCAGCTCCCCGTCGTCGCGGGGCGTGAGCAGACCCAGGGGGTCGATGCACTGGCAGGACAGCTTCCGCCGTACCGCCGCCGACCTATCGACATCGACCTGGCCGTCCGTGGCCGGCAGCCGGATAAGTTTCTGATCCGGGCCGATCACGTCGATCCACGAGACGATCGTGTGAGAGCCGTGAATCTCGCGGTAGAACCGATCCGACTGCGTCGGCATGGCCACTCCATATTCAGTTGTGCGGTCCGGCTTACTCCTCCGGCTTCACCTGGACGAACTTGCAGGTCACAAACTTCACGGGGTCCGTTGTCCGCCGTTGCTGGCTAACCGCCAGGTTGGAGACGGTCAGGGCGTCGACCGGCCGTACCCACCATGCGTAGTCGGTGTCACTCTGGAGCAGCAGAGTGCGTTTAGCCCTCAGCAGCCGGTAGAGCGCCGCCTCCTCCTGCCGGTCGCAGACGACCGTGATGGTGAGCGAGTCGGCCTTGTAGCCCTCGGTCACGACCACCGGGTAGTCCTCGCCCAAGGGGTGGAAGACAGTCGCGGTGTTGTCGGTCGTGACGACCACGTCCTCGTACTTCACTCGGAGGCGAAGCGCCGTGGACAGATCCTGGAAGTCCTTCAGCCACCAGTTGAGCGCCGAAAAGCTGACCTCGTTGCTCTCCGGCCCCCAGCCCGAGGCGAAGACCTCGCCCTGGAGCCCGTACGAGATCGTCTGCACCCGGTACTTCCGCACGTTCAGCGGCACCACCGAATGGTCGACGTACGCCAGCTGGCCTGTGTCCGAGCGGAAGGCTGGGGGTATCAGTCGCTGCCCGGGCAGGTCGGTCCAGCTGGAGAAGCCGGTGCCGGTGTCGTCGGTGTACTGGATGATCGGCTTCGACCAGACGGGGTGTTCCGTCCGGGACGTGCCGTTCCTCCAGGCTGGCGTCTCACCAGCGACCGGCGCCCCGAGCATGAGCCCGACGCGGTCGAACTTCACGATGTCATCGGTCTCCCGCCCCAGCGCGGACAGGACCGGCCGCATCCGGGTCGTGCCTTCCGGCACGGTGAATGTCGCCCACGCCTTGTTCCAGGTCGCCGTGTTGAACACGGCGCCGTTGGCCGAGGCATCGCTGATCGCCTGGTTGGCCCGGGCGAACTCCACGCCGAGGACAGGGGTGCCGTCGCTCGTGCCCAGGAAGCTGGCCATCACGGTGACCTTGTGCCCGGCCAGGTCGAGGATGTCCGGGTCCATCTCGGAGATGTCCACCCAGACGTTCGGCCGCGCCGAGGCGACGTTGGCGGGAACGCTGGAGGCTGGCTTCAGGATGCCGATCCAGGACGCCATCGAGCCGGCGAACCCGTTCCCGCCGCCGGCGAACTGCCCGTACAGCGATGTGGCCCCGGCCGGGATGACCCCGTTGGAGTCGTACACGGCGGTGCTCATCCACGGGTTCGAGGCGCCGTTGTTGTTGTCGACGCGCTCAGTCTCGTTGCCCGGCTGCGCCGGTGGCGCCGAGAGCGGCTTGAGGATGCCGATCCATCCGACAGCGGCGAAGAAGTTGCCGCTGGGGACGTTCGACTGGCTGTTGCTGACCGAGTTGATCTGTCCGGTCCGCTTGTGCGTACCCGTAGAGATCGGCCCGTTGGAGTCCGAGAAGCTGAGGACCGCATCGGGGAAGTTGTCGAGACTCGTCGAGGAGTCGCAACGCTCGGACACGTCCCCTGAACTCCAGGAAGACGCGAAAGGCGTCGTCGCGCCGAACATGCAGACACGCCAGGCGGCGGAGTTCGTGTTCGTCACCTCAGGGGTGGGAACCTTGGACGTGTTGTGGATACCGGCGGAGTTCTGTGCGATGAACTGATTCGCCGCGTCATCGCAATTCCGATAGGCGACCACCTGTGTCACCTTCGGCTGCCCGGCGGCGCTGTGCGTCCCCGTCCAGGACTGGGGCTCGCTGCTGCCCGCCGTCCGCTTGAGGATCGCCATGGTGACGTCACCGGAGTGCACGCCGCCGTCGCTGGAGCCGGAGAAGGGCTGGGTGTGCCACTTCACCAGTGTCCAGCCGGTCGGCGGGGTGACGGTGGGGGCGTAGCCGCTCATCACGACCGACGCGATCATGAAGTCGCCGGCCTGCACGCCCGTCGGCTTGTGGATCGTGTAGCTGGTCGTGCTGCTGTGCTGCACCCACTTCGAAGAGGCTCCGACGAACGAGATCGGCGGAGCATCCGCGCCCGGCGGAGCCACCCGGTTCGCCGAAAAGGTGGCGCCGGCCAGGTCGTCGCTGGCCGCGAAGGCCCCGACCCGCCACGCGTTCGGGTCGGTGTTCTGGACGATCTGCGTCCGGTGGACCGGGGAGCCGCCGGGGTCCTTCCTAATGTTGTCGGCGATGAACTGGTCATCGGCGTGCGCCGTGCCGCTGTACGCGACCACCACGGCCGTCCTGCGGGACGAGGCAGTGGCCAGCTTGCCCGTCGTCCAGGACGAGGGGTCCGAGGACGTCGCGGTCCGCTTGAGGACGTGCAGCGAGACGTCGTACGTCGAGTCGTCGTCCACCGTGGCGCTCGCCACCAGGGACCAGCCCGTCGGAGGCACGATCGAGCCGCCGGCCGTCGAGGTGACGAAGGCAAGGAGGAGATCGTTCTGCACTGTGCCGGCGGGCTTGTTCAGGGTGTAGTTCGTGCCGGACGTCGGCGACGTGAAGACTGTGCCGGTCGCGCGGAACGCGATGGCTGAGGCGGCCCCCACGTACTGCATCTGCTGACACAGCAGTCCGTGACCGCCGGTGCCGCTGACAGCAGTCCGCGTGACGGTCGTCGCCGAGTTCGCCTGCTCCCACTCCTCGACCGCCGACTCGGGATCGTCGGCCGTGGCCAGGTAGGAGGAAAGGAGGTTGTGCGACTGGTGGCCGCCGTCGGTCCAGGCCGAGTTCGTGCCGTACATCAGGCCGGCGTGGTCGACGTAGTGGACCTCGGCCACGTTCGGGCTGACGATCTCCACCTTGAGCTTCGCGTACAGCGCGGCGGCCGGCGTCGTGCCGGTGCCGACCAGCTCGCTCCAGGTGGTGGCGGAGTCGGTGAGGCTGACTGCCGTCGTGCTGCTGAGGTACGTGAACGTCTCGTCGTAGAAGTCGGCCCACAGCCGCGCGGTGCGCGCCGACGAGCCGGCGAGCACCTGGGCCCGGCACGTCACCGGCAGGCCCGGCGCGACCTCGACGAACGTCGTCTCCGCCGACATCGTCGCCGCTGCCGTCGCCGTCAGGGACATCGAGGCCAGGCCGCCGCCGTACGCCTTGGAGACGACCCGCGCCAGCGAGGCGCCGGAGCCAGTCCACTCCAGGGGGTCGGAGGCGATCTCGAAGTCGGCCTGCTGCACCGACAGCAGGTTCGAGGCGTCCCGCATGCGCAGCTGCGCCGATGAGGTGTAGGTGTCGGGGATCGCGGAGGGGACGCCGACACCGGGGGTGCCGCCCTCGCCGGCGTTGTCGTCGCCGGGGACGCCGGGCGACGGCGCGTTGATGGTGAAGTCTTTGTAGGCCCAGTCCGACTTCGCGTTGTGCTCGGACCAGACCCGGACGTATACCCGGTACCCGTTGTTGTTGAGCGTGGTGCTGATCTGGTGCTGGGGAGCGGAGCCGGTCTGGGCCTGGTCGTAGAGAGGGGGCTCCGTTTCCGGGTTGAAGGTGTTGACCGCCGCCACCTGCTGCGAGGTGAACAGCTTGATCTGCGCCTTGAGCTGCGGCTCGCCCTCGGACTGGCTGTAGGTCCACTTGACCAGGGGGGAGGGCGAGACGCTGGTGCCGGTCGGCGCCGTGACGACCGCCTTGGGCTTCACGTGATAGTTGACCTTCACGTAAAGCTGGGAGATCTGAACGGCGTCGAAGAGGTCGTTCAGGGAGTAGATGCGGAGCCGGAGCTTGTTCAGGCGGTGGATGTCCCACGCCTTGCCCATGGGGTCCTTGGTGTAAGTCCCGACCTCGTGGGTGGTGAACGCGCTCGTCGCCTGGAGCGTGCGCGACGTGTACCGCGACATGTTCTCCGATGAGAGCACGTTCACCGTCACGGTGCGGGGTCCCGACCCGGCGTTCGTCCTCATGCGGATGATGACGGTTACCGAGTCGATGATGGCCCCTGCCGGCAGGTCTTCCGAGTCGATCGGGAAGGTGACCGTGGCGCTGCCCCGGTAGACGGGACAGCGGACGTAGCAGTCGTCCTCCAGGAACCCGATCACTTCCCACACCTCAGTGACGTTCGAGCCGACGAGTTCCCACCCGTCGTTCTCGATGTCACCGCTGGGGAGAAGCTGGAACGACTGCGCCATCGTTAGCCTCCTATTCGCCTCCCGGTACCGGCCTGAAGAGCGGTACGGAGCTTCGGAATCGCCTCGTCCACGGCACGACGCACGTCGTCGCCGTTGCTGACGGGACCGTTGAAGTTGAACTCGACGTTGATGCCGCCGCCGTCCGAGACCGAGCCACGGACGGAACCCGCGTTCGCCTCCATGAGGGAGGTGAACTCGCGGCGCCCGCCCTCGGAGCGGAAGAACTGCGACTTCTTCGGGTTCCAGCCCCGACGCCGGCGCAGCGCGTTGGCGAACATGCTGCTCGCCAGGTGCGGCATGACCTCCTCGCCGCCGCGCATGCGCAGCAGCTCGGGACCCTGCTCGCCGACCCACGTCCAGCCGGGGGGTGCATTGGTCGAGCCCCGGGCCAGGTTGCCGGGAATGCCGAGACCGGAGCCGCCACGGCGGAAGTCCTCAAGCTGCCACCGAGCCTGCGGAGACAGGTCGGTCGCGCCGGAGTACACCGCGTGGATGTGCTGGTTGCCCGGCCAGTCCCGGTACCAGGCCGCGAAGCCGGCCGCGTGGAGCGCGGGCAGCAGCTCGGGACCGCCGGCGATGTCGTAGACACCGCCGCCCGAGTGGGTGCCGGCCGAGGCCGCCACCGAGTTGCTGTACGGCCCCTGCACGATCATGCCGGGCGAGATGCCGGCTGCCGCCAGTGCCGCCTCGGCGGAGCCCGACGCCGCGCCGAGTGATCCACCCCCTCCGCCGCCGGAAGCCGCAGCAGCGGCCTGCGCCGCCGCCAGGGCCTCGGCCGCCGCGATGGCGCGCTCAGTGGCTGCGATGAACTCCTCGATCTTGGCGATTGCCGTATCGAGCTGGGCGACGATGGTCTCCACCATCGCGGTGAACGCTGCGGAGACCGCCTCGTTCATCGCCTCTGCCGCCGCCGGCATCGTCACCGACATGTGCTCCTCGAACGGGAGGATCTGACCGTCCCGGATCAAGGTCCACTGCGCGAGCGACGTCGCCTGCATCGTGGTCCACGCGAGGTCGTGCGCCGTCTGCATCGTCACCGACATCTGGGGCATGGTCGTCCCCAGGTGCAGCTCCGCCTCGGCGTACGTCGTATCCCGCATGATCGTCCACTGCGCGAGCGACGTCGCATTCATCGTGACCCACGCAAGATCGTGGGCTGTCTGCATCGCCAGCGACATGGCCAGCATGGTCGTGCCCATGTGAGTCTCGGCCGGTGTGTAGACCGTCGACAACTGCGTGTTCCAGTTGGTCTGCGCAGCCGCCGTCATCGCCTGCCAGTTGGTGGCAGCCGACGTCGCCATCGCGGTGAAGTTGACGGCAGCCGAGTTGGCCATCGTCTCCAGGTTGGCCGGGATCTGGACGCCCACCTCGTTGCCGACCGCCGTGGTGGTAGCGGTGATGGCGGGCTGAGCGGCAGTGCCCGCAGCGACGGTGCCGTTCCAGGCAGTCTGGACCGTCGTCAGCATGTGCTGCGCGGCACCGATGATCGGCCCGAACCAGCCCTCCACCTGCGGAGGACCGCCGAAGGACTGCATCTGCTCCATCATCGGAGACTGGAGCATCGCCGTCTCCGGCATCCCCGAGGCAGGGAGCTGCGGAGTGACGACCGCCGGCCCCATGCTGTCCAGGATCGACGCCGTCTGCGCTGCCGGGAACACCTGCTCCCCGCCGCCGAAGTTCGCATACCCGGGGCCGGTGACCAGCTCCGGGCCCTCCTCGCCGACCAGGTGAAGACCTGGCGTGGCGCTGGAGGTGCCATCGGCGTATGGGGACCCCGGCACCTGACCTCCGTACCGCGCCTGAATGTAGTTGGCGCTGGCGACCATGTTGGCCAGGGGGTCCAGGATGTTGTTCGGGAGGGACGGGTCGCGGTAGGCCGCGAAGGTCGGCGGGATAACTTGCATGAGGCCCTGACTGGGAACGCCGTTCTTGGCGTTGATGTCCCAGCCGTTGATCGCGTTCGGGTTGCCGCCAGACTCCTTCATCATCAGCGCGAGGAAGCGCTGAAGCTGGCTCGGGTCGAGGCCGGCGATCTGGAGAGCCTTGGCAGCGAGCGGGGCCCAGCCCTGCACGGACTGGGTGCCCGCCACGGACATGGCCGTGAACTGCTGCTTGGCCTCCTCGTCCTTCTTGACCAGGCTGTCGATCATCCCCATGACGATCTTCTTGGTGCCGGCGACGAGCATCTTGCCGAAGTCGCCGGCCATTCCGAAGTTGTCCAGGAAGCTGATCGCGAAGTCGAAGGCCTTCTCGATGACCGCGCGCCCGAGGAAGCCGAGGACCATCCCGCCGGTCTTCATCATGTTCTCGATGCCGCCGGTGATGACGCCGACACCGAGCGGGTCGCCGTCGCCGACGCGGACATCGGCCGCGTCGGGGCTCGTCGAAGCGTCGCCGCCGACGATGATGCCGCCGGGGCCGACGACGCCCGGGTTCGGGGGCTCCGGTGCCGCCATGACGACGCCGCCACCCTGGAAGAAGTGGGTGCCCCAGCCGTCCTCGTTCTGAGGATCGCGCGCGAACGCGACGATCCCGCCCCGGGCGTAGCCCGGCAGCTCGGCGCAGCCGGACATGATGCCGCCCTTGGCGTAGCCCGGGAAGGCCACGTTCTTGCCGCCGCGACCGTGGGAGAAGTGGTAGTTGGCCCAGTGGACGAAGTTCGGCCCCAGTCCCCTGACAGCCTCGGGGACGAGGATGCCCTCGCCCCGGGACAGCATGGCGGGAACGGTGTCCCGGCCGGGTGCGTATCCGGGGAGGACGCCGCCGGCCTTGAACATGGGCATGCCGCCGGCGATGCCGCCGTTGGCGAACTCGACGACCCCGCCGGTGGCGAAGTTGAAGTCGACGCTCCAGTCGCTGGTGTCGATCTTGAGACTGTCGAGCCCGACTGCCCCGGCGATCGTGTTCCAGGCGCCCACGACCTTCTTGACGAGCCCCAGGACGGCGTTGATCGCCTTCTCGATGATCTCGCCGATCTCGTGCCAGATCCTGTCGGCCGTGGTCTTCAGCCAGTTCCACACCGTCTCCCAGGCGGACTTGATCTCCTCGGAAACGGTGTCCCAGAACCGCTTGATCCCGTTGATGAAGTCTTCCCAGAGCTGCTTAACCTCGTCCCAGATCCGCTGGGCGGTGTCCTTGATCCAGCCCCAGACCGCCTCCCACACGGTCTTGATCAGCTCGGAAACGGTGTCCCAGGCGGTCTTGATCGCGTTCAGGAAGAGGTCCCACGCTGCCTTGAGCAGGTTCCAGATCGTCTCGGCAGCAGTCTTGAGGCCGTTCCAGAAGACGTCCCAAGCCGCCTTGATGACAACCGCGATGGCGTCCCAGGCGGTCTTGATCCCGTTGAGGAAGAGGTCCCATGCCGCCTTGAGCAGGTTCCAGATCGTCTCGGCAGCAGTCTTGAGGCCGTTCCAGAACAGGTCCCACGCCGCCTTGATGAGCGTGGAGACGGTGTCCCATACGGTCTTGAGGCCGTTGATGAACAGCTCCCACGCGGCCTTCAGCGCGGTCCAGACCGCCTCGGCAGCGGTCTTGAGGCCGTTCCAGAACAGGTCCCACGCCGCCTTGACGAGGGCGGAGACGGTGTCCCATACGGTCTTGAGGCCGTTGATGAACAGCTCCCAAGCCGCCTTGAGAGCGTTCCAGACCAGCTCGGCCGTCGCCTTGAGGCCGTTCCAGAAGACGTCCCACGCCGCCTTCACGATCGCCGAGACGGTGTCCCAGATCGTCTTGAAGGTGTTGACGAAGAGTTCCCATGCGGCCTTGATGCCGTTCCAGATGACCTCGGCAGCAGCCTTGATGCCGTTCCAGAGCGTGTCCCAAGCAGCCTTGAGCGGCCCGGAGACGGTGTCCCAGACCATCCTGAGGCCGTTGACGAAGCCTTCCCACGCGGCCTTGAGCGCGCCCCAGATGCCCTCGGCGACGGTCTTGATGCCGTTCCAGATCAGGTCCCAGGCCGCCTTCAGCGGACCGGAGACCGCACTCCAAGCGGTGGCGAAGAAGCCGCAGACGGCCTGCCACGCCGTCTTGATGGCGTTCCACACGGCCTCCGCTGCCGTCCTCAGGCCGCCCCAGACCGCGCTCCAGGCCGTGGAGATCGCTCCGGACACCGACGTCCAGATCGAGGAGAAGAGATTGCAGACCGACTGCCATGCAGCCTTGAGGCCGTTCCAGACGGCCTCGGCCACCTGCTTGATGAAGTTCCAGGTCGCGTTCCAGGCCGTCTTGAACGCGTTCGAGACGGTCTCCCAGTTGGTGACCAGGAGATAGATGGCCGCGATGATTGCGGTGATTACGAGAACGATCGGGTTGGCGCTGAGCAGCAGCATGGCTGCGTTCACCAGGAGGACGGCGGCACGCCAGGCCATGAACGCGATTACCAACGCCTGGAGGAGGTCCGGCGGGATGGCCGCTATTACCTTGAGGAATACGGTGACCAGCCCGAGGGAAACCGGAGCCAATTCCCTCATGACAGTGCCGATGTTCTTCAGCGCGTCCCAGAGCGCCTGGAAGAACTCCCTCACCTGAGGGGCGGTATCTCGGACGTACTGGAGGAAGCCCTGGAACCCGCCTCCGTCAGACCACTGGCGGAGAGCGGCGGCACCTTCCCGGATGGTGCGCGTCAGCTCGACGCCACGGGGAAGGAAGGCCCTGAAGCCGTCGCCCAGGACGTTGATGACGTCCTTGCCGGCCGCCACCAGGTTCTGGAGCGCCGGGACGGCGGAAGCCTTGATCAGGTTGGCGTAGTTCTTGGCGCTGTCGCCCCGCATCCAGGTCTCGAACGCCTTCGAGGCCTGGAGGATGGTGGGGTGGAGCGCGTCGATAATGGGCTTGAGCAGCCCGATGCCGGCGGTCAGCCCCCTGACGACGTGGGTGGCCGTGGCGAGGGTTTTGTCCCGGGTCTGCTCGATGAGCCTCTTCCAGGCGGCCGACATCTGGTCCGTGGCCTGGATGAAGCCGCGCTGGGTCGGCGACAGCGCCCGGAGGGCGGCGTCCAGCTCCTTCTGGGTGGCCGCGACCTCCCTGAGCTGCTTGCGGTAGGCCTCGGTGCCGGGCGTGAGCCCGGCCAGGGTGGCCTTCTGCTTGTCCAGCTCGGCGCGGAGCTTGGTTATGTTGTCCCTGGCCGCCAGGGTCTGCGTGATGGCGCCCTTCATCGCCGCGCCGTACGCAGCGAGGCCGCTGCCGACCGAGGCCCCCATCGCCGTGGCGGCGGCGCCGATCGAAGCGAGGTGCGCGGCGATCGGCACCAGGGCCGGCCCGAAGACAGCAGCCGCCTTGGCGGCCAGGATGATGCGCCCCGACCAGCTGTTCAGAGAGTTCGTCGAGCTGCGGATGCTGCCGCCGAATTCGCGGATGTCTCGGGCGGCCTCGCGAATCCCGCTTCCGTCATAGCGGGTGAATATGGAGAATCCCAGAGAGCGAATCGTGGCCACCAGAAATCCTCCGTATTCAGTTATGTGGAGGACGGTGGAGCGAAAGGATCCGCGGCGGGGTCATATCCCCCCGGCTCGCGCTTTCGCCTCTTACCTTCCTCTTCTTCCGCTTCGTCTTCGTCGTCGTCCTCGTCCCAGCCTTCGGGCGGGTTGTACAACTCGTCTGGACGAAGCGCCCGACGGAACTTCCCGGCGGGGTTCTTCTTTCCCTTTTTGGTGATAGCAGCGCCGGTCAGGATGTTATTCAGCTGAATAAGCTCGTGCAGCTCGCACAGCATCTCTCGCTCGAATGTCGAATCGAGCGGACCGACAGCCCGCTCATACGCTTCCCACTCTTTGTATTCGCGGGCCGTCATGCTGGCCATCATCCGATCGACATCCGGTCGGCGCATTGCCAGCGCTAGACGGTGTCGGAACCTTCGGTCGGGGCGTCGTCGAAATCCTCGGCGATGTCCTTCAGGTCCTCCTCGGAGAACGCGCTCATCTCGTTGATCTTGTTGAAGACGCGCTGGAGGCCGGACGCCGGAAGGTTGCCCAGGGTCTTGATGTCGTGCTTCGTGAACATCGGGCTGCCGTCCTCGTTGACGGCAGCGAGCTGCACGAGGCGCGCACGGAAGTTCTCGTTGTTGAGCTGCTGCCGGCCTCCCCTGGTCACCTTGACCATGGAGGATTCGAAGTCGTCGCGCTCCTTCGCGGAGAGCATCTTCAGGCGGATCTTGCCGCCGCCCCACTCGGGGACGACCAGCTCCTCGATCACGAGGGTCGGCTGCTCCAGGATGGCGCCGGGGGAGAGGAAGCCGTTCTCATCGACGCGGAAGTCGTAGTTAGCCACGGGTCTGACTCCTATTAAGTTGTTTTCGCAGGTCTTGTACGGGTTGAAGACGGCGAGGGGGACCCGCGCACCCCTCGCCGTCCGTCCTTTCTGGCTCAGAAGTCCATCAGTGAGCCTTTTCCATCCTCGTCCTGAGCTGGTCAGATGCAGAGTGAGGACGGCCTGGACGAGGCTGGTGGTCCGGATGGTCGAGCATTGCAGTTTGCGGAGGAGCCGCCAGGACTTCAGGGTGGCGACAGCCTTCTCGGCCAGGGCCCGGATCTTTGCGTGGGACCGGTTCACGGCCTGCCGGCCTGCGATGAGGGTTTCCCAGCGTCCCCGGCACGAGATGCGGATCGCGCCGTTGGCGCCTCGGTGTCCCATGTCGGCCCAGTACGGGATGTCCGCCTTGGCGCGGACGCCGACGACGTGTTCACGGGCTGCGCGGATGCCGTGGACGGTGCCGGGCAGGGCCAATGGGGTCGACAGCAGCCGGCCGAAGGGCTCGGCTATGACCTGCACGTTCATCCTGTGCCGCTTGTGCTTGTCGGAGTGGAACGGCCGGTCGGCGGCGATGCGATCGATGGGAAAGAGGGTGCCGTCAGGACCAGATACGCCTTCGCCCACGTGGTCCGCACCGCGTCGGCCAGGCCGGGGCGAGAGTAGCCAGGAGCTCGACCGCCCAGGTGACACAGCGGTAGGCCGTCGTGATCTCGATGCCGAACTCGGCCGCGTCAGCAATGCCCCTCGGGGAAACCCCGGTGGGAGATGAGCGCAGTCGATGGGCCGACTGCGGCGCCATCGGCTGGTGCCCGGCCTGCGCGGCAATGGGTTGCGGGGTTCAGTTGATGGTGAGGGTGGCGACGCTGTCGATGCGGGAGACTGTTCCCAGGCCGAGGGTGCAGGCGAGGACGTCGGTCGAGGGGGCGACGAGCTGGTACACGACGGTGTCTCCGGCGAAGAGGCCGGAGGTGACGGTGCCCGTGACCGTGGTGGTGAGCACGGCAGCGGCGAGGTTGACGGTCCTGGTGCCGGTGACGACGGTGGTGGCGCCGTTGTTCCAGGTGAAGCTGATGGTGGTGGGGGCGGTGTTCAGGAGGGTAAGGCAGGAGTAGGACGGGATGGTCACCTGACTCACGGTGACGGGGGCCGAGTTGATGGCGGGCACGCTCAGCGATGTGCAGGTGTTGAGATCCCGGGTGATGGTCACGGTGGTGCTGGCGGGTGTCAGGCTCAGAGGCGGCGAGTAGGTGGAGGAGTCGTTGCTGGGCGTCGTGCACAGGATGTCGCCCACTGCCGCTTGAGCCGGTGAGCCTGCCGCTACTACCGTCACTGCCGCGAGCGCCAGCGCGCTGAGCAAGCCAATGACAGAGTTCCGCTTCATCGAGGAGCCCCTTCCCTAGGGATTCGACGGTCCCACGGGCAGGCCATCGCAGCTAGCGGCAATCCAGCCACCAAATCGGCGGCCCGGAAAGGGCACCAATCCGGCCCTCGGGGCGGGCCGGGGCGCAGCCCACGACGGCGCTGTAGAGGGCCGAGGTGGTGGCTGAGGTGTAGCCGCCGGGCAGCCCGACGCAGGGGGCGATGCCAGCGAAGGAGTCGACGTCACCTCTCATCGTGGGGCATGGCGTATACAGCTTGACAGTCCACATTCCCACCCGGACAGGCGCCTTCCGGACACCGCCACAAATGGGTGCCCCAACGCCGGAACCCGTGAACCCCATCGACCGGCAGCGAGTGTGTCACAGGCAGGTGACATACAGGGGTATCAACCACCTCGCTCTGCCACATCCGTTTCGTCCTGAATCCGGCCTGGACGTGTTTCTCTCGGTGCTGCCACGCTTCGCGGGACCTTCACATCGTGCTGCGGGCGGGCACCCCCGCCGTGGCACGCACTCCGAGGAGTTCGCCCATGAACATGAACCGAAACGCGGCGCGCATCGCGGCACTGGGGGCGGCGTGCGCGCTCGGCTCGCTGGGACTCAGCCCCGCTTCCGCTGCCCCTTCGTCGGCCTTGGTCGAGTGCACGGGCCAGTCGGTGAGCCAGTACTCGCCGCCCCTGACCAACACCCCGCAGGCGACGACGATCGTCAACCAGGGCCTGCTCGGCCTGGCCGCGTCACCCGGGCTCTGTGTCGCCGTGGGGACGACGGTGTTGTCCGCGCAGTACAGCGAGACCATCAACAACCCCTCCCAGTCCTGCAACACGACTCCCTCCTCCGGCAGCGGGAACCGGGTCTTCACCTGGGACAACGGGCAGACGAGCACGTTCACCTACACCTCGACCATCACCGTCATCAACGGCACGAGCGCCTCCGTCCGGACCGGGACGATCACCGCCGGCCGGTTCTCCGGCCATCAGGCGGAGCAGATCACCTTCTTCCCCACCCTCGACCCCACCGCCTGTGCCACCACCGGAGTCGCGACGGCGTCGTCGCAGACCACCCTCACCATCCAGCCCTGACCCCGCCCTCCCGCCGCACCAGACTCCCGTCGGAGGAATGCTCATGACGCCCCGCACCACCTCTCGCCCGCGCAGGCGCCACGCCGCTGTGGCCGCGGCGGCAGCCGGCCTGCTGATGGCCGGGCTGTCCGCGCCCACCGCGAACGCCCAGCCGGCCTCGGCCGCTCTGCTCTGCACCGGCTACGAGACCGCCACCTACCAGCCCGGCCTGACGCTGACGCAGCGGCAGACAGCCGTGACCGCCACCGGAGCCGTCGGCCCCTGCGCCGGAACCGACACGCAGCACACCGGCGGAGGCATCAGCTTCCAGGGAGAAGGACAGCTGTCGTGCACCGGCGGCAACTCGTCCGGCTCCGGGCTCATCACCTGGTCGAACCCCCAGACGACCCCATCCGCCTTTACCTTCACCGGCGGGGTCAGCCTGCGCCCCGGCGGCGTCTCCGTACTTGTCCTCACCGGCCAGGTGCAGTCCGGAGACTTCCAGGAATCGCAGATCACCGTCGAGATCGCCCTCGTCCCGGCCCTGACGGAAACCCTCCAGTGCACCACCGCCAACGGGCTCAGCACCTCGTCCGGCCCCCTGACCGTCCAGCTCCTTTGACCTCCCGCCGGCGAGAGCACCGTGCGAAATGGTCCGGCAGGTGAGATAGGGGGCGAACTTTGCTGATCAGAGGCGGTGTGCCACCGTAGAGCACCATGAATAATGATCACGACAAGGCCGAGGCGCTGGCACGAGCGGTCCGGCTGCGGGAGCAGGGCCAGGCCGAGCAGGCCCGGGAACAGCTGGTGGAACTGGTCGAGCGGTACCCGGCAGACGGCGAGATCGCCTATCAGACCGCCTGGGTGCACGATGTCCTCGGCCTGGAGCGCGAAGCCGTCCCGTTCTATGAACGTGCCCTGAGCGGCGCGGGACTGTCCGCGGAGGACCGGCACGGAGCCTTCCTCGGCCTGGGAAGCACATACCGGATCCTGGGCTCCTACGACAAGGCCGTGCAGACCCTTCGACAGGGACTCGATGAGTTCCCGGACGATGCGGCGCTGCACGCTTTCCTCGCCATGGGCTTGTACAACCAGGGTGAGAACCGTCAGGCGGTACAGCTGCTGCTGAAGACGCTCGCCGCTACCAGCAGCGACCGCCGGGTACAGGACTACCGGCGGGCAATCGAGCACTACGCCGACGACCTGGACAGCATCCAACACGACAAGGAACCTCAGCACGAAAGACGCTGAAGCCACCGGCGACACGGCACCGCTACGACAACCGTGCGTGCCGGTGGAACCCCGAGGGACTGCCCGCGCCACACAGCAGACAGTCACGCACGCCACCGCGGCGCATCCCGCATTGGTGGCGTGCTACACCCCAGCCTGAGCCACTGAGCCTTTCCAGCCTGGCAGTGCTGGCTGCGTGTTGGACAGATCGGTGGAACGACGAAGCTCCTGCTGGGCGGGTTCTCGACCAAGATCACCCGTGTCCGCCAGGAGCTTCGCGTGCTTGTCTACCCGTCGTCGATCGACCTGTCCAGTCGCACCCTGCGTTACCTGACGGGACTACTCACTGCTCGGCGAGGGGAGATCGGGACTCGATGGCGTCGGCTGACCGCCAGTCGTCAGGCTCTCCTCGCCCTGGCCCATCTGCGATGCGGTGACACCTACGCCCAGCTCGCCGCCGGGTTCGATATCGGCGTCGCAACCGTGTACCGCTACATACGCGAGGCCGTCGATGTGCTGGCCGCCCTCGCACCCACCCTGGCCGAGGCGATGCACAGCGCCCGTACCAAAGCGTTCGTGATCCTGGACGGCACCCTGCTGCCGATCGACCGGATTGCCGCCGACACCCCGTACTACTCGGGCAAACACAATCGTCACGGCATGAGCATCCAAGTCCTCACCGATCCCTTCGGTCGACTGCTGTGGGTCTCACCCGCCCTGCCCGGATCGACCCACGACCTGACAGCCGCCCGTACCCACGGCATCGTCGAAGCACTCGCCGATGTCGACCTCAAGTGCTGGTCCGACAAGGCGTATCAAGGTGCCGGTGGTTCCATCCGGGTACCCTTCCGCGGCCGCCGCCTCAAGCAGTGGCAGCGTGAGCACAACAGCACACACGCCAAGATCCGCTGCCTCGGCGAGCAGGCTATGGCCACCTTGAAGAGCTGGCGTCTCCTGCGAAAGCTCCGCTGCAGCACCAACCACATCACCGCAATCGTCCAGGCCGTCCTCGTCCTTCATCACGCCTCGGCATGAGGTTGGAAAAGGCTCAGTGCTGCCTTGTCGAGAGCGTTGCCGATGGCCCGCTCGATCTCGTCAGCGCTGTCGGCGATCGTGTCGGTGAACCATCCGGGCTTCACCGGCCGGGACTGGAACCAGAAGCTCTTGTCACCAAACAGCGGATGCCGCCAGCCCTTCGGAGAGTCAAGGCCCCTGGGGATCGGCAGCTCCGCTGCGTTGGACATCTGCGTGAAGATGCGGAAGTAAGCGGTCGTCTTGGTGCTGATGCCCTTACGGACACCGACGCCGGCGGCAACGCGAGACCTGAGTCCCGTGTGGCCGGACGGGCCGCCCTGCACTTCCGTGCGCATCGCTGCTGCCTTGGCCCGCGCGACCACAGGTTCGAGCGCTTCGTCCACTTCTTCTTCGATCCACCGGGGGAGCCGGTTCTCGACGGCCTGGAGTTGGGCGGCAGCCCGTTTCCACTCAGGGCCGGGGACGATCCATGCTCGCGTGGGCATCGGTCACGCCGTCGCGCGAGCGAACGTTCCTCGCTGGACGTTGAACGTCACCTCGGTCTCGCTGAGGTCGCCCACGTCGCCGGAGAGCGGCTGGTACTCCAGCAGGATGCAGGTACCGGTGTACCGGGGGTTCGACGCGGAAACCGCGCCCGAGGTAGGCCGGATCTCGACGGTGAACTCGTTCTCGTTGTTCCACAGCGGGAAGAGAACCGAGTCGACGGACGACGCAGCGAAGTCCTGCTGGAACGTCACGGTGAAGGAGTTGTCCTGGAGGCCGTGAACACGCTCACGACCGGAGCCGGAGAAGTTGGTCGTTTCGACCTCGTCCTTGCTCATGTTGATTTCGCACGAAGAGACGTGGTCGGAGAAGTTGGTTCCGTTCACCACCACGTAGCAATCGCGCAGCACAAGCTTGGCCATTGGCTAAGCGCCTTTCGCTATTCAGTTGTTGTTGAGTTGTTTAAGCGCTTAGCGCTCAGCCCATCCGGACGATGGCGACGGTGATGCCGGCATCCTGTGCGGAGGTCTTGAGGACGCAACGGCCGACGCCGGCCTCCGCGTCATCGGCGTACTCCTTGCGGAGCGGGATCCAGAGTTCGCCCGTGGTGATCGGGAGGACGATCACCTTGTCCGGGTGCGCGTCGCCGGTAGCGAGGGTGATGTGATCCATTTCCACGGTCACGTTGCACGCCGTGGCGCTGGTGTTCTTGTAGACCGCGAAGGTGTTGGTGCCGTCACCCACTTCCGCGTAGTCAACCGCAGCAGCCGCAACGAAGGTGGGCTTCGTACCGGCGGCCACGATGTTCTGAGTAGTCAGAGAAGCCATCTTGGCTTTACCTTTCTTGTGGCACGCCGCTAGAAGGCATGCACCTGGAGTTGCAGTGCGGCTCCGACATGCTCAACCCGCACCATGCTGTAGCTGCCGTGGTATTCGGAAACGCCGGTGACCATGACATCGATATCGCCCAGGCCGACATCAGGCTTTTGCCAGATGGCGTTCCGAACGCTTAGTGGACCAGTCTTGTCGAGGAACCTGTCCAGCTCCTGCTGTCCGCTGTCCTCATGAGTGCGAGCGCAGAGGATGAGGAGCTGGAAGCTCCACTTTTCCGTTCCCCGAGCCATCGTCATGGTGAAATCTCCGGCCTTGTTGTCGCGGCCCCCGCCGCCTGGCATCACCATCGCGCACGGCAGATCCACTGTCCCTTGCACATACGGATATGCGTAGATCTCGCCTCCGTTGCCCGTGACGTAGTCGCGGATGGTGTCGGCGATAGCAGTTCGTATCTGTTCGAGAGTGGACATGCGTGGTTATCCGATCAGGAGCCGGGTCTTGGAATAGGGGGCGAGCTTGCTGACCGCCAGCTTGTTCTGTCGCACGCGCACGACACCGAATTCGTCCAGGCCCAGAACACCGAAAGGAGCTTCCTTGAGCTTCCAGGTTTCGGCGGCCATGATTCGGCAGGCGGCTCGCACGGGGGCAGGGACCTCTGCCCAGCCCCACCGGGCCGTGACCTGGAGGGTGCGCGACCGGCCGCTGGAGGTGGAGGGGAAGCGCCGCCCCCCGAGGAGCCGGATCCGGTAGAAGGGCCAGCCGGACATGCCGTCGACGATCCCGTTGGCCGGCGACAGCTCGTACTCCGAAGCTGCCAGCGTGGTCGCGAAGGAGCCGTCGCCGCTGCTGTCGAGCTTCACCACCAGGCCGACGGTCGTGTGGAAGTCGTCGAGGTAGCTCCAGTCACACCCGTCGGGTTCGTACTCGCGCGCCGTCGCCGTCTCCGTCCGGTTGAACTGCCGGGCGCAGATGCTGTCGATCTCCCTGCTTGCCGACAGCAGGGCCTCGCGGAAGTTGTCGTCCTGGCCGGTCAGGTTCGCGTTGGCCTGACCGACCATGTACGACTTGAACTCGGCGAGGTCGACGTACGGGTCGCCGAGGGCCATCGGCTATGTCCCCTCGGCCTTGGCCTTGGCCGGGGCCGCCGCCACCTTCTTGGCCGGGATCTGAGGCCTGGCCGGCGTCTCCGGCTTGGCTGGGGGAACGTGCTCGAACACCGGGACAAGCTCGGTGAACAGGTGGGGGTAGGCGACCAGCAGGGGATGGCCCTCCCGCGCCGTGCAGTTGCGCTCGACGACGAGCGGCTTGCCCTCCCACTCGACCGAGAACGACTCCACGGCCTTGAAGATCTTTCCAGCCATGTCGTCCCTCCTTTCGTACTGAGAAGGGGCGGGCCCCGGTGAAGGGACCCGCCCCTGACGGGCTCGCGCGCTTACTGGGTGCCGTCGAGGACCCGGAAGGCGTTGTCGACGAGAACCTTGCTGTTGTTCCACCACACGGCGAGCAGCCCGCGCTGACCCGTGGGCCGGCGGTTGGAGCCGAGGATGTGCGGCACCAGCTCGACGTTCATGCCGATGCGGTCGACGATCAGGAACTGGCGGAAGTCGCCGTACAGCAGGAAGCGGTCGGCCGCCGCGTGCGTCGCGGGCATGGCCGACGCCTCGTAGGCCGGGCGGCCCAGCAGCTCCGGCGGCATGCCGTTGCCGATCCGCTCCCACAGCGCGTGGGAGTCGGAGGTGCCGAACTGGCGGATCTTGTTGTAGATCGTGTGGTTCGCCATGTACACGGCGTTGGCGCGGAAGCGCGGCGGGAGGGCCTGCTCCAGCGCGTACACGTCGCCGACAACGAAGGCGCCCGTGGTCGCCACGCTAACGTTCGAGCTGGTGGCCAGGGTGGTCAGGATGCCGTTCGCGTTCGGGGCGACACCGTCGCCGGTGAAGAAGGAGTCGGACTCCTCCTCTTCCTTCGCGTCGGCGAGGATCGAGGTGACCTCGGACCGCATCTGGCTCCAGTCCTGCTCGACCTCCATCGAGTAGGTCACGAAGCCGGTGACGCGCTCCGCCTTAACGGTGGGCTGCGCCAGGGACGGGTCCGTGGCCGCGACCTCCGAAGCCTCCGCCGAGCGCGACACAGTGACGCCGGCGCTCGTCACGCCCTGCCACTCCTTGCCGACAATCTGGACCTGCCGCGCGACCGAGCGCAGCGGGTTGATGCGGCCGTCGTTCGTCAGGATCACGGTGGGGTCGAGCTGGAACGGCACGGCGTAGCCACCGGTCGCACCGGAGCCGACCGCGAGAGCGGCGCGCTCCTCGCTGGTGAGGCCGTTCGTGTGGAGCTGCGATGCGACCTTGCCGAAGGCGCGCTCGTAGACCGGAGAGCCGGTGGCCAGCATGCGTCGCGCCAGCTCGCCTTCCTTGTTGTCCACGTTTTCGAGCAGGAACGCCGCACGATCCTGGGCGGCCTCACGGTTCTCGACGCCCGGGAAGCGGCTGATCTCGATCGCACGCATGGCGTTGTCGCGGAACAGCGCGCCCATCTCGTCGACCGAGCGAGCCTTGGTGCGGATCGCCGAGAGGTCGTAGATGTTGGTATCACGACGGTGGAAGGCCGGCGACGAGCTGAAGCGACGCTCCGAAGGGGCGCGAACCTCAGGCTCGTCGTGGGTGGCCTCGTTCTCGGCCAGCTCGTGGAGGCGGGCGAGGCGAGCCTCCGCCGCCTTGATGGCGCGGCCGTGCTCGTCGAACTCGCGCGACAGGCTGTCCCACTCGGAACGGATGTCGACGGGCAGTTCAGCGCCGGAGTACTCGTTGTCGATGTCGGAGAGGCGCTGCCGGATCTCATCCCGGCGAGCCCGCCGCTCCTCAATGGTCATTACGTCCATTGGGACACTTGCCTTTCGAATATTCAGTTTTTGTTCAGTTGTCGCGGGCTTGCTCCGCCCGCTTTCGTGTCCCTCAGGAGTGGTGCCCGCTGGGGCGGCGACGCCTTCGGGTGCTGCCCGCTCTTCGTCGGTCTCCTCTGCCGGGACCACCGACGTGTCGGGAAGTTCGTCGGAGCTGGTCCGGACGCATTCCTGGATGAACGCCTCGCGGTCCTCTTCGGTCAGGTCTGCGGACCGGACCCCGACCGAGGTCTGGCTGTAGGCGGGGGTCGAGACGGGGCCGGCCTCGAAGAGCCGGACCTCCTGGATCTCGCGGTTCAGCGGGCCCCGCTCGCCGGCGTCGTAGAGGAGTTCGTACAGCTCCTGGTCGCGGACGGCGACGCCGTCCTTGTCGGTCCACCGGTCGCGGGTGACAGCGAACTTGAAGCTCATGCCGCGTATGGCCTGGGCCTCGATCGCCTGGCGGACGGGCTCGACGACCTCGTTCTTGAAGAGCCGGCCCTCGACCTTGAGGCCGCGCTCGTCCTCGACGAGGGAGGTGTAGACGCCGATCGGGGTGGAGCCGACGCGGGTGTCGCGGCCGTGGTCCCACTGCATGATCGGGGTGCGCTCGCGGAGCGTCTTCCGGAAGGCGCCGGGCGCGATGGTCTCGTTGAAGCGGCCTTCCCACGAGTTGATCTCGGTGGGCGCGTTGAACACTGCGGCGTATCCGGAGAGGGACCTGCCGTCGCCGTGCCCTTCGGGGCCTGCTCTCTCTTCGCTCTGATCACGGGGCGTGAACATGAAGTCGACGTCCCGCACGCAGAGATGCTTCTGCATCTCCTTCTCCCTATTAAGTTGTTTTGCGGTGGTGCGGTTACTTTGTCGGCTTCTTCGGCGGAGCCGCCTTCTTGGCAGGGGACTTCTTCGCTGGGGCTGTGTTCTTGGCCGGCGGCTTCTTCTCGCCCGGCTTCGGCTTCTGGCTCGGGGGCGGCTTCGGTGCCGCCTTCTTCTTCGGGTCAGGCTTCTTCGGAGGCGTCGTCGCCATCGCGGGATCCCTTTGGTTGTGCCGGGGGCTTGGCGCCCGGCCTCTGCTGCCCAATGGCCGGGCGGCCGGCTGCGCCGGGCCCGGTCGCGGGCTGGAGCTTCCCGGCCTTCGAGCCCGGGGCCGCCGGCTGCTGCTTGACCGGCTTCCCGTTCTGGTCCACGACCTTGGTCGGCGGACCGTCGGGCATCGGCGGCTGAAGCTGGACGCTGAACAGGCCGGTGTGCTTCAGCTTCCGCCAGTCGCCGGTGCAGCCGCTCTCCATGAGGGCTTCGATGGCCGAGTCCTGGGTCCAGCCCTGCATGACCAGCCCCTGGAGGATGTCCGCCTCCTGGGCGAGCACCTTGGCCTTCTCCGAGATGTCGTCGCGGAGGAAGGAGATGTGGCGGTCGTCGTAGTGCAGCCGGGCTCCTTCCGGGACCCGGACCAGCGGGCGGTACGCCTGGCAGACCGACTCCCAAAGAGGGCGCATCTCGCCGTCCGCCCAGGCGTCCTTGGCCGCCTTGAAGTTGCCGGCGTTCAGCGAGGAGCCCTGCATGCCCTCGGAGAGCCCGACGATGACGGGGTGGACGCGGGCCGCTGCCGCGATCCTGGTCTCGCCGGCGCCCTGGGTGGCCTTGAAGTCGAGCTGCCGCAGGTCGTACATCAGGGGGGTGATGTCAGCGCCGCCGCCGACGAAGAGCGGCTTGTAGGCGTTGTCAGCGCCCTGGTGCGACTCCCGCATCGTGCGGATGAACTCTTTGAACTGCTCGTTCGTGACCGTCTCTTTGAAGGACATGGCGAACGAGGGGGTGGCGGCGTTGTCGAAGAACTTCCCCTTGTGCTTCGTCGCCGCCTTGTCCGACATGATCTCCCGGATGACTGGGGTCAGCCACGACATCCCCTTGTACTGCGCCTCAGGGTCGGGGGTCGGCGCCCAGTGGGCGAACCGGCTGCTGCCGACCTCGTAGAACTTCCACCGGGTGGGGTCCGGGTTGCCGCCCGGCATGTAGATCCAGCCGGCGATGTCGGACTGCACCGCCTCGTCGGGCGGAGCGGTGAGGATCGTGCGGACCCAGTTCGGCCGCAGGACCCGTAGCCGGCTCACCGGGACGGCGCCCCTGCTGGTCGTCTCCCGGACGACGTAGTGGTTCCCGGCGAGGTCGGCCTGCTGGATGGCGCGGTTCAGGAGCCCGATGGTGGAACCGCCGACTGGCCACGGCTCCTCGAAGATCTTTAGCTCCTTGGTGCCGAAGAGGTCGCCGGGCCGGCCGGCCTGCATCTTCTGCCACTGGAACCGGGCCTGCGAGAAGAGCCGCATGCGGGCGACCATGCAGGCGAAGACGATCCCGTCGGCCTTGAAGGCCTGCTGCACGTAGCCCTCGAAGTCGTGCTCGATGGCCTCGTAATTCTCCCCGGCCGCCCCACCCTGGGATACGGGGTAGTCCAGTCCCTGATACTTGATGACCTGCTGGTAGAGGTCGTCAAGAGTCAGCCGCTCCTCCTCCGATTTTCCCTTGAAGAGCGAGGACCAGATCTTAGCCATCGTCGTCCTCCCTCTTGTCGGTGAATAGCGTCGTCACGAGCACAGCCGCACCGCCGCCTATCAGCCCGTATGGGCCGAAGAGCCAGGAGAAGCCGGCGGTGAGCAGCAGGATCGACATGAGGATTGCGCACAGCGCCTCGCGGGTCGTCATATGTCGTCCAATCCGGCATAGAAGAATGGCGTGGCAGCTTTGGGCTTCTCGAAGAGGATCTTCCGGTAGCCCCAAGCGGCCAGGGTTGCCGCCACCAGCGGCGTGATATCCGACGCCGACGTCTTCTTGTCCCACGCCCATTTGTCGGCCAGCATGCGCTTGTCGGCGCCGGCAACCGCCGAATTCAGGGTGGGCTGTCCGATGTGGACTATGTCCGCGACCTCGCCCCTGCGCGGCTGGACCCCTGAGAAGAACTGGCCGCACCCCTGGGCGTACTCGGCCGTGGTCGGTGAGATCACGGTGACGCCCTGGTGCTCCAGCTGGTCGACGAGCGAGCCGGCCTGGGAGACCTTGTCGACGACGACGGCGTCGGGCTTGACCCGGTCCCAGATCTCCTTGACGCGCCTGACCACCCAGTCGACGCCGGGCCGATGGTCGACGCTCAGCTCGTCGGACGTGATCTCGACGTGTAGGCAGGTGCCGTTGGAGCCGCAGACCGCCACCGCCGAGAACTCGCGGTTGGGGCTGACGTCCACGGCGAGCACCTTGATGCTGCTGGCCTCGACCTCGGAGTTCTCGTCGAGCCGAGCCTGCCAGGCCTTCTCGTCGATGACCGACCACTGGTCGCCCTGGACGGGCCAGCGGCCCACCGACAGGCGCTCGACCTTGAACGCCTCCCCACCAGGGTCGGCCCGCCGCTCGTTGTCGACGGTCTCGTACGAGATACGGATGCCGTAGCCGGGGTTCGTCTTGGCCCAGACCTCCTCGTCGTCGAGGGAGTCGTGCTCGTCGCAGCCGGGCACGCAGAAGTCGTTGCAGACGTCGGCGGACCACTCGGCGAAGAACAGGTAGGGGTCGAGATCGCCGGATTCGAGGGCCTTGAGCGCCCGCTGCCGGACCATGCCGAACTCGTACGCGTCCTCCAGGCCGGCGGATCCGGTGAAGAAGAGCTGCGGGTTCGGCTGCGCGGACAGGGTGGGCCGCAGCGCCATCATCGACTCGTTGTCCAGGAACATGGCCTCGTCCAGGACGACGAGCTGGGGCGAGAACCCTCGGCCGAGCTTCTTGGTGCGCGTCTTGAACAGGAGCCGCGCGCCGTTCTTCAGCTCGATGCGCTCCTTGCCGTTCGCCTCGTAGGCGCCCTTGAGCTGCTTGTTCAGGACGGGGGTGTCCTGGATCAGGGCGGCGACGCGCCTGAAGTGCTCGCCCGAGGTGGCGAAGTCCTGGGCGGAGTGAATGATCGTTTTTTCGCTGAAGCGGGGAAGGAAAAGGCCCGCGAGTTCGCGGGCCTCCAGAATGCTTCCCTTTCCGTTCTGCCGGGCTACTACGAGCCCGACGTCGCGGGCCGCCCACATTCGTTCCATTTTCTTCGTGAATGGATTGATGAATGTGTCGGCCCGCTGCGCGCACGCGTTGATCAGGAACCATTGCTGCCACGGATCCAGCTCAAGGCCAGCCATAGCGGCGAGTTCGATGGCGTCGCGCCCCAGGCTGAAATCAACGGCCGCCGGTGGAAGGTGGGAAATCCGGGGGCGCTGATGACCAATCAGCCTCCCTCGCGATGAGGCGGTCAAATTCGTCCACCTCCCCGTCCGGATCCGATATAGCGGCAATGTCCTCGATCAGCTTCTGGAGCCTCAGGACAAGCGCGGAAAGCTCACCGGTGCGCATCTGCGTCATGTAGCAGGTCTTGCACCGGTTGCCTTCCAATTCGTGTGCGACGAAATCCCTCATCGCGATCAGTGACTCCCGGTAGTCACCCCTCTTGACGACCTCTTCGAGGTTCGGCCGGGGGGCGAAGAACTCCATCTCGTCGGCCATCGCCATCACCTCAGCGGGGCCGGGAAGGACGTCGGGTTGCCCTTGTCCTGGCGGTGCAGGAGGTAGACCACCGAGCAGAGCTGGGCGGTCGAGCCGACGTCGGCGATGTCCACGCTCAGGTAGTTGTCGGCGTCAGGGAGCTGGTCGGCGCGGACGTTGAACAGGATGAGCTGCTGAGACTCGGCCGAGGTGCCGGCGCCGCCGGGATCCGTGATCGTCGCCGCAGCAGGCTGCGCCACCCGCGTCCAGGTCTCGTCGCCGTCGAGAGTCGCTTCCGACTTCACGTAGTACTCGGTTATGACCGGCAGGTTCGTGGTGACGCCCCCGGTGCTGGCGGTGTGCGACTTCAGGGTGATCACCGGGTCCTCTTTGGAGCCCTGCACCGTGGTGCTGACCGTCACCGTGCCGCCCGTCAGCCCCGTCGGCGTGACCGTCACCTGCGGGACGTTCACGCCCTGGTACTGCCCGCCGAACGTCAGAGTGATGGTGCCCGGGAGCGGCCCGCCGCTGACCGTGACGTCGCCGGGGGCGATGTTCGACAAGGCCTCCAGCGCCGCCTGCACCGTTGCTGCTGCGGCGTTGTACGCGATGCTGCCCGTGGTCTGCCCGTCGAAGGTGATAGTGATGGTGCCGGCCGTGGCGCTGCCCAGGTTGATGGTCTGCTGCTCGTTGACGTCGGCGGCGCCGGCGCCCTTGAGGATGAGCACATCGACGCTCCTGATGAGCGCCATGCTGATCCGCTTGCCCGTCGAACCGGCGGCGGCGAGGTTCACAGGCGCCTGGCCGATAGAGATGTCGTAATCTCCCAGGCTCGTGGTGGAGGACATGTCGCCTTACCTCAGCGGGGCCGGGAAGGACGTCGGGTCGGCCTTGTCGTGCTTGTGGATGATGTAGAACGCGGCGCCGAGCTGCGCCGCAGCGCCCGGGTCGGCGATGTCGATGCTCAGGTAGTTGTCCGTCTGCGGGAGCTGATCCGCGCGCACGTTGATGACGATGATCTGCTCGTTGTCGGCGACGCCCGTCACCGTTGCTGCCGCCGCCTGGCTCACCTTCGTCCAGGTCTCGTCGCCGTCGAGGGTCGCCTCGCTCTTGTGGTGGTACTCGGTGATCACGGCGAGGTTCGAGGTCACGCCGCCGGTGCTGGCGGTGTGCGACTTCAGGGTGATGGTCGGGGCCTGGCCCGCCGTGCCGGCCGCCTTGAGCAGGACGATGTCGACGCTCTTGACGTTGGTCATGTTGAGGCGGTGGCCCGTGTTGTTGCCGGCCGCGAGGTCCACGGGGGTAAGGGCGGACGAGATGTCGTAGTCAGGGCCGAGGCCGTTGTTGGAGGCCATCTTGCGGTGCCTTTCGGTCCGGCGAGCGCGCTCGCGGTGTCGGTAGGTAGGGTGGGCGGCAGCCTGCGCCGATATGGCGTGCGTGGGTGAGGCCCGGCGCCCGTGGGTATCCCCCGGGGGCAGTACCGCCGGGCCGCCTTCCGCCTGGGTGCCCCTAGGATGCGCGGCATGGAGAATTGCGCCCGGTGCGACAGCAAGTTCAGCCCTGATAACACGCGGGATGCGCTCAAGCTTCATTACCCGGAGGCTGACTACCACCTGACGTACCAGGGAGCCGTCTGCTTCGACTGCGTCGATGACGAGATCGATAACGGTCTGGACGGAGAGGTCTGGTTCGAGTGCGAGGAGTGCGAGGGCACCAAGAAGGTCAGCGTCCCGTATGAGGGAGACGAGCGCGTCTCAACACTCGAAGACTGTCCGAACTGCGGCGCTCTCGGATTCTGGCAAGGTACGACTGATGATCTTCCATCGGACAGAAGGCGAATTTTTGACTTCTGACCGTTAGGTCGTCCCTGGCGCGGATGCGCAAGGTTGAAGAGACCACCGATGGTGCTATGGAGCGCTTCGCAAATTCCTCGCCCTGTGGCTCGGGGGTCCTCCATGATGGCGGGCATGCACCCTCGTGACGAAGAGACATGGCGCGCGATCGACCAGGGAACCCGCGCGATCGACTGGGAGGCGTGGTTCGGTAGTCCGGAGGGCGCCGACTACCTCACCCCCGCTGGTCACGCTGTGACCGAACGCGCAGTAGCCGGCCTCACCGAGTTCTTCGCCAGCAGGTGGCTGCCGAGGGCAGTGAGCCCTTCCTCCGTCTCAGGCCGGGCTGACGACACGGTCGTGGGCCTGGGCCGATTTTCCCCTGTTCTCCAGATCTTGAACGGGGCTGCTCCAGGGGCGTGGGTGGAGGCGGTGCGATGGTGGGCCGCATACGCCTACCTGGAGCAAGCCCGGGTGAGCGGGCTCCCCACGGTCAAGAGAGACGCCCGCCAGGACGTCACCCTGTCCCGCTTCCTGCACACCCAGACCCAGGCCCGCCTCGCTCTCATAGGGGCAGCCCGGGGGCTTCAAGTCGAGCTGGAGCCTGCGAAGGACAGTGGCGGTCCTGGGGATATCCGCCTCGGACCGGTCTTCATCGAGGTCGTGACTTTCGCCGAGGACCAGAAGTTCAAGGACTACGAGCGCTTCCACCACAACTGCCGGACGCACCTCTTCTCGCTCGACAGGGGCCGAGAGATCTACTGGGAAGGAGACTTCCCGGAACCTATCTCCGGCAGCGACTTCGCGAGGTGGAAGGCGCAGACCGCAGAAGCGGCACAGCGGTGCGCGGAAACCGGGGACTCGATCGACGTGCTCAGCGATGCCGGGAGACGGCTGACCGTCCACCCGGGCACAGCGCCCCAGGGCACCGTCCTGTCCGGGGCACCCGTGGAAAGCGACCAGGGCCGGAGGCTGCTGAGCAAGGTGCGCGGCAAGTGCCTCAAGACAAAAGGGGCTGGCACCGCTTGGATCTGGGTCGAGGACCACAGTGGTCTCTTCCACTTCCTCACGCCCTTCGCCGGGATGCCGCTCGCCGCGAAGGCGGATGCCCTCGCGGACCTGCTGGGCCCCCTACTGGCGGAACACGTCCACGTCGCCGGCATCGTCGTCTCGAACGGCGCGCGCCGCCGCCTGCCGCTCCCACCGAACGAGGACGCGCTTCGTCCTGCCGCGCAAGGGTTCCGCCGTGCGCTTCCCCTCGACCGGGTCCGCGAGACGATCGTGATTCCCAGGCGGATCATGCTGGCCGAGCAGACCGCACTGATCGCCAGAATGTGCGACGCGGAAGCTGACTCGCTGGACTGGGCTCTGGGCAAGCTCGGAGTGCCCGGAGGCGTAGCCTCGCTGCTCGCCGGTTCCTCGGCACCGCAGCGGAATTCCCTGCTGTGGACCCCTTAACTTGGCTGGGCTCTGGCAGGCGAGGAGAATGACCCCACAGGGGGCTCGCACGGAAGAAGAGCGCCATGAGCCGTCTCGGAGCCAGCATCGTCCTCGTCCTGGCGGCGGGCGTCGCCGCAGTCGGCTGCGGAGGTGGCGGCGACAGCGACCCTGAGCCGACGCAGCAGGAAACCACCCAGAGCGCAGCCAAACGGCAGGATGCTGGCTTCCTCGCGCTGCTTGACGAGCACGGGGTGCTCTCAACGAAGTCGGACGCCGAACTGGTCGAGCTGGCGCACGTGGTCTGCGAGCAGGCCGACCTCCTTCCGGACTGGGCCGAAGGCATCGCTGGCCAGCTCCGGGGCAAGGACCCCTCGCTGAACGCGGAGGAGTCCCGGACGGTCCTCCAGGCAGCGGTGAAGACCTACTGCCCGGAGGCCGGCTGATCACGAGGGCCTACCGGTCCGTCACGCGGATTCCGATCGTGCGCTCGTCGGTCCGGCCCTGGTTGGTCGTGATCCGGCAGGCCACCTTGTAGGTGGTGCCGAGCGTGCCGCCGCTGAGCCAACAGGTGACCTTGGACGCGGTGTTGGACTGGCTGTCCTTCGTCAGGCCGGGGTCGACCGTGACAACCGGGGTGCCGGTGATCGACTCGCCGGTCGCCAGCCAGTTGGTCCAGTCGAAGGCCCAGTCCAGTACGGCCTCCGGGTCTTTCTCCCAGGTCCTCATGAGATCCGTACCTCCAGCACGCGTTCTTCTTCCTGCACGCCCAGCGCACGTGACTCGCGCATGATGAGCAGTTCCTTGGGCTTTTCCATCTGGAGCGTTCGCCGTTCGACGAAGATCCTGAAGATGCGTTCCTCGTTCACGAAGTACGTCCTGTGTCTGGGTGTCGGAGCGACGTCGGCCACCGACGGCCCGTACGCGGTCGCCGTGACGGCGACCGGTTCGGCGTCTGGGTCCACGCGGTTGCCCTGAGCGCTTCCGCCGAGGGCCTGGAGGGAAGCGAGCGCCGGCCCCGCCGCCGTCCCGACGCGCACCATGGCGCCGAAGGCGGGAGCAGACAGCTCCACCGCGTCGGCGGCAGCCTGGAGCACCGCAAGAGCGTCCCGAGCGTCGGCGGTGGCGAGCACTGTCCCCGCGCTCGACGTGATGACGACGACTGGAGGGTTCGCCGACACCAGGGCGCTGGTGGGGCCAGCGGGAGCGCTAGTGACCGGCGCCGTCGAGACCGACGCATTCTGGGCAGCCGCCGAGGCGGAGACCGCATCGCAGGGTGACGTGACGACCGTCAGGCCTCCGCCGGAGACCACCGCAGCGGTGACCAGGCCAGCCGGGGCGTTCCTCTCGGCCGACGAGGAGACGGTCGCGCCGTATGCGGTCGCGGTCCCCTGAGGCGACTCTCCGGCAGCTGCGGGAGAGGCCGCAGCATCCGGGGCCGAAGCTGAGGCCGCCGCCAGGCCCGCCGAGCCGCTGGCGGAGCCGATGGTGCTGACGGTGGCGTTGCTGGCCGTGACGGAGAACGAGACGGCGCCGGTCTGGGTCTGGAGAGCGACGGCCGGCGTCCCGGCAACGGCCGAGGCGACGGCGGACGCCGGGGCGCTCGCCGGGCCCACCACGTGGGTGGGTGCTGTCACCGAAGCGCCGACCTGACCGGCGGTCGCCAGGACGGTGCCAGTGGTCGAGGCGCCGTACGCGGTGTTCGAGGCCGAGCACTCGCCGGAGGTCGCGGAGATCGTCGGCGAGGCGGCAAGGGCAGAGGCCGCAGCCCCTGCGGCTCCTGCCGGAGCGCTAGTGGAGCCCGCGACGGAGACCGTGGCGGCGTGTGCGGACACCGTGGCGCTCGTGGCAGGGGGGAGGGCGCCCAGCGCGGCCGAGCTGGCGTGAGCGCTCGCGGTGACCGCCGCCTGCTGCGCCAGCCCGAGGGAGTCGTCGAGGTCCGTCGCGGGGGCGTTCGCCGATGCCACCGTCGGCGCCACGCCGGCGCCGACGGTGACCACCGGGATAGGGGCAGCAGTGCCGACCGCAGCCGTCACGCTGCCGAGCAAGGCCGCCAGCGCGGGACCCGTGGCGCTGGCGGAGGTTGCGGCCGACGCGTGTCCGGCGGAAGCCCACGCCCCAGGCACTGCCGTGACCGATGCATCACTCGTCGTTACCGCCGCGGTGCCCGTCCCAGCCGACGACCCGGCCGCGAACACCGACTGGTACGAGGTCGCGGCAGCAGCCGGAGCGGAGGGCCTGGAGCCCGCGCTCGCCGTGGCCGCGCTGGCTGCGCCGGACACCGAGACCGCCTCCGCGCTGGCACTCGCGCCCGCAGCGGTGTACGTGATCTCGATCTTGCCCTGGGCGCCGGCACCACCGATCGCGTCGGTGGTCGACTTGGTCATGCCGCCGGCGCCGCCGCCACCGTAGGTGTTGCCGGGGTTGCCGTTGGCCAGGGCGACGTTGCCGGAGCCCGCGCCACCGTTGCCGCCGCCGGCCGAGCCACCGGTGCCGGCCGTGGCACCCGAGGCGTTGCCGCCGACAGCTGTGGAGCCGGCGCCACCGCCGCCGCCACCCGACGTGGAGTTCTGCGTGCCAGCGCCGCCGTTTCCGCCGATGCGGATCGTCGTGCCGATGCAGCCGGTGGAGCTGTTGGTGCGCGCGGCGCCGCTCGATGCCGCCGTCGTCGCCGGGTTGCCACCCAGGCCGCCCTTGGCCGTGCAGCCGGTGGAGGTGGTGCTCAGGAACCAGGTGTCGTTGCCGACGTTCTGGGCTGCCGTGTTGGCTGCTGCGCCGGCCTTGGAGGCGGCGACGCTCAGGTTGTACGTCGTGCCCGGGACGACCGTGAAGACCTTCTCGACGAAGCATCCGCCGCAGCCGCCGCCACCGGCGGCGATGGCGCCCGTACCCGACCCGCCGGCACCGCCGCCGCCCCAGCACCGGACGGTGATCGAGGTGACCCCGGCCGGCGCCTGCCAGGTGCCGGCACCCGTGGTGGTGATGACGTCGGTAGGCACCGACCCACCCCCTTACCCGATCACCTGCGCCATGGGCTTGATCTGCGGGGTCGGCTTGTTCACCGTCACCGGATTCGAGACCGCCGCCGTCGGCGACGCGCGCAGGTCGGCGTCAGCCGCCCGCAGCGCGATCGTGCGCTCGATGGAGTGCGTGATGACGTCAGCGGAGTTGAAGCTGCTGCCGCTGTGGGTGCCGGGCGCCACCTGCACCACACCATCGGTCACCAGGCGCCCGCCGTAGGCCACCGTGTTTCCCCGGTTGCCGTACTGGAGCCGCGTCGTCATGCCGGTCGTCGTGAAGGTGGGCTCCGTCGTGACGGTGCTGCCGCTGCCGCTGTCCTCGCGGCTCGACCGGTAGTGCAGCAGCACCGAAGTCGCCGTGGTGGTGATGCTCGGCGTGCTGACCGTGTCGGTGCCGGTGGTGGACGAGACCTGGTGGGTGCCGCCGAAGTGGTTCCGCGTGTCGACGCCACGGAAGCACGAGATCGCGCCGCAGAAGGGGGTCGTGGCGGCGCTGGCCGTGAAGGCGTAGTTCGCGGGCTCGGCGCCGCTGGGGAGGGACAGGTTGACCAGGACGGGCAGGTGATCATCGGAAGCCGTGTCGTCCACGACCTCGGCAGTCCGGGTGACGATGTCGTTCGACACCAGCACGTAGTCGATCCGCTTGGTAGGCGTCGTCCCGTTGAAGGTGTACCCGTTGCCTTCCCCGGCTTCCTCCCAGGTGTCGAGGTAGACGTTGGTGAGGGTCTGTATTTCCGTGTCATCGGGATCGGCGTTCAGGTCGCCCATGAGGACGGTCAACGTCGGGGTGGCCCCCAATATGGTGTTGATCTCCGTCGTCTGGGTCTCTCGTATCGTGCCGCTCACGGAAGCGTCGAGGTGCGTGTTGGCGAAGGTCACCGCAACGCCATGCACGGTGATGTTCGCTCGCAGCAGCCCCCGCTGCTCGTTGCCCCCGCTCGACAGGGCCGTGTTGCTCGATGACGTTATCGGGTACCGGGACAGGATCGCGGTGCCGTACGAGCCGTCGCCCGCGAAGACGACGTTCTCCCCGAACACGTAGTGGAACCCGAGCTCGCTGGCCAGCCACGCCGCCTGGTCGACGTCGCCGCTGCGGTTGCGAACCTTGTCGACCTCTTGCAGCCCGATGACGTCCGCGCCGGAGTTGGCGATGACGTCCCTGACCGTCGACAGGGTGACGGTGGGGTCGTCCGGCCAGGCGCCGTGATGGATGTTGAAGGACATGACGCGGACGGGCGCCTTCTCGGCGATCTTGTAGTAGACGTCGTTGGTGAAGTTGCCTGACGCGTGGGCGAAGTTGCTCAGCAGCGACCAGCCGCTCGGCGGCGAGATGGTTACGCCACCTGCCTGAAGGAAGGCGATGAGGAAGTCGCCGGCCGTCGTACCTGTGGGCTTGGCGATGGTGCACGAAGACGTGTTGGTGGCCGCACCGGGGTACGAGGTGGGGGTCTTGGTGCCGCC
Organism: Streptomyces sp. NPDC057854; assembly: GCF_042797055.1. Taxonomy (NCBI): domain Bacteria; kingdom Bacillati; phylum Actinomycetota; class Actinomycetes; order Kitasatosporales; family Streptomycetaceae; genus Streptomyces; species Streptomyces sp. NPDC057854. The sequence continues at coordinate 641,881 of NZ_JBHVMF010000001.1, read as the reverse complement.
TACGTAGGAGATCGCCACGTCGACCCCCTATTCGTCACACGGTGATGCGGAAGAGCCCGTTGGCGTGCCAGACGATCGTGAAGGTGCCGGTGGTCACCGACTGCGCGCCGCCGAAGTAGTGGTAGCTGATGCCCTGGTCAGCGACGGTGCCCGCAGTGATGCTGTCGTCGTAGACGAGGCAGCCGTACGCGTTGGTGATCGTCACCGTGTTCGCGTGTGTGGTGTCGGCCGCGTCGAACATCACCACGCCGGCGCCCGCGTCCGTTACCGCCTTCGAGGTCAGGGCGATGCCCGCGACCGGCCAGTCGTCTGAACCGTCGGTGTCGTTGAGAGCGTTGGTGCTCGACCAGGTGCCCGTGTTGTATCCCGTGGAGCCGACGGCGGCGTCCTTGTCCGGGGTGATCGAGTTGTTGTAGAGGGCGGCCTTGACCGTGTCGCTGTCGAGGCCCGTGTACCCGGTGCCGCTCGCCTCCTGGGTCATCTTGGCCCACTCGACGAACATGGCGCTTCCAGACCATGCCATGTCAGTTCACTCCGCTTCGTGAGTTCGCGCACGGTGCGAGCACCGCTACGTCGTTGCCGTCGTCGCGAGTCGTCTCGACTCGCATGATCGGGCGCTGTTCGCCGTCGAAGGTGACGGCTTCCTTTCCTACGTAGTCCTCGCGCTCGACGGCCTCGACCTTGCATCGAGTCCCGGCGGGAACGAACGGGGCGGTCAGCCCCTTCAGCCCCCGGCACGTGTGGAAACGCGTGTGGGGCTTGCTCTCGTACGTCACGTCGGTCTGGGTGCAGTTCGGGCACTCCCAGCGCTGCTCCGCCGTGAGGATCGGAACCTTCCTGTTGAGGAGGCTCTTGATGAAGTTCATGCGGGTCCTTCTTAGGCCTGCTGCTGTGTGCTGGCCGTCGGTGTGACTGGAACGTTGGGTCAGGGGGACGCGACGGCAGGTGGTCGAACCCTTCGCCCAAAGGCGGTGTGGCGGTGGAACGTTCATGCGGTGAAGCTGTTGCGCCAGCCGGTGGACAAGACCGCGCTTGGTGTCGACGGCGGATCGAAACCGCTGGTAGATCACACGGCCATGCCTTCGAACTTCAAGCGCGGTCTCCTGTGTGCGACCGCCGCCCTCGCTGCTCTGGCACCCACGGTCACCCCTGCCCACGCCGACGAGACCCGTCTGCTGGAGGGCATCGCCGCACTCCCCGTCGCGGAGGAGATCCGCGCTGGCTACGACCGCAGCAAGCTCTACCCCCACTGGCGCGACCTGGACGGCAACGGCTGCAAGACCGACAAGGACGTCCTGATCGCGGAGGCGATCGAGGACCCCGTCGTCGGGGCCGGTTGCAAGCTGGAGGGCGGGGTGTGGTGGTCGTACTACGACAACCAGGAGATCCACGGCTCCGGCCCGGGCAAGATCGACATCGACCACCTCGTCCCCCTGGCCGAGGTCCACGACTCCGGCGGCCACTCCTGGACGCCCGAGCGTCGCAAGCGCTACGCCAACGACCTCGGTGCCGAGGCGACCCTCATCGCCGTCAGTGCCCGCTCCAACCGCCAGAAGGCCGACCAGGACCCGGCCACCTGGATGCCCGTCGAGGAAGCCCGCTGCCGGTACCTCGGCGAATGGGTGCAGACCAAGCTGCGCTGGAGCCTGTCCGTCGACGAGGCGGAGAAGGACGCCCTGCTGCGCTACGCCTCCGACTGCCCCGACTCCACGCTCGTCTACGACCTCGCTGACTGAACCCCTCCGACTGTGGTCGCTGCGCCGAAGACCTCTCGGCGCGGCGACCTGAGAGACGTCCTAGTTGTGACAGGTGACCGAGGCGTGGCCCGCGCCGGCTCGCGTGCCGGGGACCTTGGCGACGGTCGGGGCGTTCGCGGTGACCGAGACCGCCGCATGGCCGGCGGCCGGCTGAACGCCACCACCGGCGATGACCGTGGCCGCGTTCGCAGTGACTGCTGCGGACGCCAGGCCGGCGGACGCATCGACGTTCGTGACGTCCGGGACTTCGACCTGAACCTGGGCAGCCTCGGCATTCACGAAGAGCGTGCTCAGCGAATGGACCGTGGCGTTCTCAGCGGAACCGCCGATGTCGATGGACTCGGAGACGCCCAGCGCACCGTTCTCCATCGCGGCGGCGTCAGCGGCGCCCGAAGCGCTCGCGGTACCGGCGGGGAACGTCGTGCTGACCGAGGCGCCGAACACCTCGACCAGGACGTCCGGAGAAGGTGCCTCTGGAGACGTCGTGGCGCTGATGACGACCACTGGCAGCGGCAGCTCGACCACCAGGGGCACGAACCTGACGTTGCGGCGCCCGAGGTGCCAGCCGTCCTGGGTCATGACGAACCAGCGTTCGTCGCGGCTGACGTTCACGACGTTCTCGGCAAACCGGCGGGTCTCACCGACGATCTCGACGATCGGAGGCAGGGAGATCTCCAGAGGGCCGCGCGGGGGAGTGGACCCGGCGACGTTGACCGTGATCGGAACGCTGACCGACAGCGGGCCCTCGTAGAAGCCGTGGAAGGCCTCGGCCTCCACCGTCGGCACCGGCAGATCTGCGTCCAGGACGGCGGGGTAAGCCACCGAGCCCGACATGCTCACCGAAGACAGGGACGGAAGGTCGGCATCCACGGTGCCGGAGGTGCCGCCGGCCTTGATGGCCATCGTGACGGTGACGTCGTGCGTCTCCGTCGCCGAGGCCGTGATCGCGAGGCCGGCCTTGCTGCCCCCGCTCGCGTAGTCGCTGGTGGCCATGTACAGGCCGCCGGAGTACGCGAACGCGTTGCCGGAAGCAGCCACGCCAGCGTCCGACAGCTCGGTGACCCCGGAAGCCGTGTACGTGATCGGCGTGCCCGAGCTGGCCCGCCGTGCTGCCCGGAAATAGACCATTCGTCCCTGTGTGCCGCCTGACACCGTCTCCGTGCTCATCGGCTCGGAAGAGTTGAAAGACGCGGACAGCACAGGCGCAATGTCGATCGGGGTGGTGTTGTCCACCCCGCGCCAGGCCGTCGCCTGGCACAGCAGCGTGGCCGAGCTGGGCACCGTGAAGGTGTAGCTCGACCCCTCCGAGCCGCCGGCCACCTTCCGGAAGACGTGCACCCGGAAGGTCTCGATGCCGTAGTCGCCGATCTCGGTCCAGCCGGCCGGTGCGGACACCGCCTGGTAGTTCGAGGTGACGAACGCGGTGAGGAGGTCACCGGAGGCCGTACCCGTTGGCTTCGTCACCACCACCGAAGTGCTGGAGGCCGATGAGCCGACCTGGGTATTGACGTGAGAAACAGCCACGGTGCCCCCAATCAGTCAGTGGCGCCGAGCCTCGGCCTCACAGTCCGGTCCTCGCGTTCCGGAGTGATCGTGCGGATCCCGAAGAACCGCGTCTCGCCGACCACGTTCACCACCGGCACCGCGATCACGTCCAGAGAGCCCCGGGCGGCCGACGCGCCCGCCATCGACACCGTCACGGCCACCGGAACGTCGAGGGCGCCCGACGGGGGAGACGCGATGCCGCCGCCGGTCATCGTCGGCAGGAACAGGGATGCCGCCAGGGTGCCGCTGTAGCTCAGGGAGCCCGACGCCGTCATCGTGGGCAGGGGGAGCGACCCCGAGAGCGTGCCGGAGGACGCGGCGCCCTCCTGGTTGTCCAGGATGCCGATCCAGGCCATCGCCGACTCCCAGGCCGCGCCACGCGAGACCTGCCTGCTCGTCGACCCGGTGGCGATCGTGCCGTTCGAGTCCCAGATCGCCGGCTCGACGTTGGCGTTCGGCTGCCGGTCCCGCAGGGACACCTCGTTCGAGGTGATGGCGTAGCTGGTCGACGCCGACGAGTACGCCGCCGCGACCACCCGCCAGTTCGTCGCCGACGGGTTGGACACCGACGCCGTGTTCAGCGTCGTCGCCGAGCCGGTGCTGGACTCCCCGTCGACCGCCAGGCCCGCGACCCCGCGATACGCGCAGACCACGGACGCCCGGTCCGCAGTGGAGCCGCCGGTGAACGTGCCGTTCCACGAGGCCGGCTCGGAGGAGCCCGCCGCACGGGTCATCACGTGGATGAAGCCGTTGGCGCCGCCGTAGACGTGCCCCACGGTCGTCCAGCCCGACGGGTTGCTCACCGTGCGGTCGCCGCCGCCGCTGTCGAAGGTGTCGGCCGCGAAGATGGCCACCAGGAAGTCGCCCGAGGCCACCCCGGCCGGCTTGTTCAGGGTGAAGGCGCTGCCGGAGGTCGAGGCGGAGTCCCAGGACGCGACGCCGACGAAGGAGATGGCCACCGCGACCTCCTAACAACCTCCCCGGTTAGGAGGTCGGCATCGTGATCGTGCCCGAGGTGATCGTGACGTTCACGCCCGAGGTGATCGACGTGGTGTTCAGGTTGATCTGCTGCCCCGACGTGCCCACCGAACCGTCCAGGATGGTCGTGCCACCCGACGTCGCCATCCGGAACCAGCCGGCCGTCCCCGTCGCCGCCGCAGCCACCGTCAGCGGCGTGCCCGTCAGCGTGATCGTGCCGCCCGACGCCACGCCGAAGCCGGGGGAGCCCAGCGTGAACGTCGCCAGCAGCGTGCCCGAGGCGGCGGTATCGGCGGTCGCCGGCTGCGAGCCGGTGTAGATCTTGATGGTGCCGGCGTTGCCCAGGGTGGCGTCCACCTGGTCGGCGAGGGCGTTGGCGAGCGACGCGGAGAGTCGAACGGCCATGTCGAGTCCTTTCTACCGCTCAGTGACGCGGATCGTTATGGAGCGGTCGTCGGTGCGACCGGCCGAAGAGGTAATGCGGTTGGTGACCTGGTAGACCTGGCCGGCGGTGCCACCGGAAAGCCACACCGTCGCCGTCTTCGTCGTATTCGATTCCGAGTCGACGGTGATACCGACAGAGACGATGAATTCTGAAGTGACGATGGTCTCGCCCTCGTCTAGGTATTCATTCCAGTCCCAAACCCAGTCGAGTACGGCGTCCGGGTCCTTCTTATGGTCTGAGGCAGCCATTGAATATCCCTCGCGTATTCATATTCCAATGCCGACGAGAAAGCGAGGATTGGAATCCGTGCCGGATACATATATTCGCATCGGGTCGCGCGAGAAAGAGACCATAAACGCCCGCTGGACTTCTCGGCTGCAAACTCGGAAGGGTACCTGGTGGGGGTAGCCAACGCCTGCGGCGGACGTTGGCGTCACCTCGCGGGCCGGCCTAGCGATAGGCGAGTCGATATCGACGTCTGCGAGCCTCTGACCTGCGGAAACGCCCAACGGCCCTGAGAATTTCTCATCGGGGAGAGAAAGCGGTCGAGAGGCGGGGTCGACCGGCCGAACTGAATTCCCGTCCATAGATACCCCCCTGCCCCGTCTCGGCATTGGTTCGCTATAGCAATTCGGCAGATTGCTAGGGAGTGCATGTCTACCGGCCGCGTCGCTATTCCTCGCCGATTGCAAGACACTATGGCTGACGGCATGTCATGTAGCCCTGCATATTGGCAGGTCAGGGGACCTCGTTGCAGGACGACATGACATGGATAGGCTTGCATTCACAATGCCGAGGGGTCCCTTTTCTGCGCAATGGGTCCCATGCGGTGCCAATATCACCTTTGCTGCGCACTTGGGTTTGCATTTGCGCCACTGCCTCAGGTCCCATATCGATAGCCGTTACAATCCGGCGCTTACCGGAATTCTCGGCCTTGCGCTTTCCCTTTATGGCCTGGGACTTCATTGCCCTATAATAAGCACGGGTAGCCGAGGATGCATCGCATTTCAGTCCGATTACGGGTCAATTGCATTCTCAGGGTGAAGTCGAGTTAATGCTTGAAATGGATTCACGAAAGAGGGAATAGAAAGCAGGCAAGAAAGAGAGTAAGGGTGCGTGTTGGGTATGTAGGCACGCGCTCATGGATGGCGCGAGGGTGCCATACCTAGACATCGAGACGCCAATGCCGACACAGGGTGAGGGTGCAGCGGAGTGCAGGTGCGTGCGTCTATGGGGAAGTGCTGCTAGCCGTGTGCGCTGTTGGCGTGCAGTAGTGCTGCCAACGTGAAGCATACGATGCGCATGCCAACGGTTCGTTGTGGATGTTTAGTGCGGTGTCATGTTGCATTGCTTGGCGTGCGTGAAGTAGCGACACAGCCATACTGCTTAGTGCATGCACGATGCCGAGTGCTGTAGTGACGTTGCGATGCGCAGTGCATGGTGACGGTGGCTCTGCAAGATGGGGGCTATATAGGCGATGTATATGTAGGTCACAAATACGGTCGCGGATAGTAGGCCGGCTGCGCTTCGGCGCCAGCTACCACACACGAGACTGCCGGGGCTTGTCGGGCCGGTAGCTGGGATTAGCGCCCTTCCGTGAGTTGCATCCCCGGTGTGCAGGGGCCAGGTTGCCCGGGGTCTCGGCCAGGTGGGGGGCGACGGCGATGGGAACCCGGTGATCGAGTGTCCACCCCTCGCGGTCATTCCACGGCAGGGATATATCTATCGCACGCCCGCAGATATGGCATATGGGGGGTAGCTCCTTCCTCGCCCATGCCACTAGTCGCCGCCACTGTCGCCCATCGCGCCCTTTCATGTCATTGCCCCCAATGTCAAGGTCATTCAGCCATGTGATCTTGCATATACATATCAAAGAATCATGGACTTCCTGTCCCATATATATTGCCCCATTGGGGGTGAAGTGCGATTATATATATATGAGGAAGTGAGGAGAGCGGGAGCGAAGGCTATGCCATTGGTATGGCGCGCGCGATCCGCCCCACGTTCCATGATCCTTCTCAAGTCAATATCTGATCTACCGACATAGCTGATAGCGCGCGTCTAGCACGCGCGTTGTCAAGATTGCCGGTAGTCGCGATGCGGACACAGCCGTTACCAGGGCTTGAAAGATACCGGGGCGCATTTGATCACCCGGCGGTAGCCAGTCCGATGGGCCCGCGCCTGAAACAGAACATCGCGCTGCAAACAACCATCCCATTGGAGTGATCATGCGACGTATTCAGGTCCGCAAGTCCACCCGCAAGCCCCACGAGCCGCAGCCGATCGACACTCGCACTCCGAGTGGTTGGCGACTCCCGTACTGAGGTGACGTCATGTTCCACCCCGAAGAATGGTTCGCGTATGACGCTCTCTCAGACGTCTATTACGCGCGGTACCGCAACGGCACTACCGGCCGCGTAATTACGAGGGAGTTCGCTCGCGAGAGTTGGGCTCACTACTTCGTGGCCACGATCTATGGCGACAGTCGCCATGAACTCCTGTCGCCCGACGAACTCACTTACACAGAGATCATGCGGGAAGCGATGTGATCCGCCATGACGTGCATGCTCGACAGATGGCACGACGCATACCACGCCGAAGCGCCGGACTACGTCAACTGCCCCTATTGCCAGGACGAGTTGCTACTCACGGCACCAGCTCTCCCGCTCCCCCAAGTCGAAATCGACGCGCAGGCCGAGTGGGGCGACTGGCAGGAAGCCATGTTCGATCCTGACATCCCGCCGATTGATCGAATCGAAGAGTTGGAGATTTGAACCTAGCCGGTGACTCCCGTACCCGCGACGGGAGTTGGCGAGATGGCTCAACCCTCCCCAGAACCACCCCAGGAAGTGCGCCATGATCCCCATCGATCCCAGCGACTCAACCCGACGTCGATACGTCCGCAACATCGTCAAGGTCTACCGACAGGCTACGGAAGATCAGGAGCAGCGCGGGAAGTCCTGGTATCGGACGGCACATCAGCTTGCCGACATGATGAGCGGCGGGAACGTCGTCGCCGGGGCCGGGGTCATCGCAGCGTTGTCGGCAAACAAGGCTTGGGCGGCAAATCGCCGGCTGGCCCATGACGCTTTCGCGGGCAGGGTGCACGGTCACACCGGAGACGCACTCGGCAAGGTAGTCAAGATCATGGCCGGTGCTGACCCTGCCGAAGTGCTCCCCATGAGCGTCAAGACAGGGAACTTCTACCGGTGCATCCTTGACCCCGACGACGCCGAAGCGGTCTGCATAGATCGCCACGCGCACGATGTCGCTGTCGGCAAGGCTCACGGGAACCGTGATCGCGGTCTCTCCTCCAAGGGGCGATACGCAGCGCTCTCACTGGCCTACCGCAATGCCGCCGCAATCCTCGGCGTGCTTCCCAGTCAGGTGCAGGCAGTCACGTGGGTTGTCTGGACGGAATCTCTGGCCGGTCGCAACCGTCGCCCCGCGCTCGAAAGGTACTCCCATGAGTGAGATTCCCGCCCATGAGATCCGTACGGGAATGCGATTCGAGTATCGGGGCGTAGAGGTTCAGGTTCTGAGTGACCCCGAACCGTACGTAGAACCCATCTTCGGGATGAACCTCATCCGATTCCGCGCCACCCGTGCCGACACCAAAGCTGAGGGGTGGATGCCCTTTGGTCCGAATGCTCGAATTCAGGTCCGTGACTAACGCGTGTGCCCCAACGGCGAGTTGGGGCATAGGCGCAGCATCACGAACTCCCGCCACAACCAGGAAAGGTGACATCATGTCACGCGAAACTCTCGAATGGCTGAGCAACAACACCCTTATCGGGTTCACCGAAAAGCGGGGTCACGCTTGGCACCACCGCGCCGGAGACGACAACACTTACGCCGACGCTATCCCGGTCGAGCATGTGCACAAGCGGCTGTTCTCCTGGACGGCGGAAGAACGGCCCCTCTACGTCGGCGGCTCCGGCCCCTACCCGAAGAATTGGGCGGAAGAGGTCTCCGGACGCAAGGCGATCGTCCGCAGCGACACCGGCGACGTCATGGGAATCTTCCGTGACGGATACCAGCCTCACCAGTACGGGGAATGGCTGCTCGACAACGTGGCCAGCATCCTGGACGCCGATCTGCAAGTCGGGTCGGCCGGTCTGCTGAGGGGCGGGGCCGTCGCCTGGGTCTCCGTGGAGATGCCGGACACGGTGGAGACCCCGGAAGGGGTGGAATTCCGCCCCTTCCTGCTGGCATGCACGTCGTTTGACGGCTCGATCGCCACGACGTACAAGGAAGTCGTGACGTCGGTCGTCTGCGACAACACGATGTCGGCGGCACTCCGTGAAGACGGGGCAACCGTCAAGGTCCGGCATTCGTCTCAGAGTCTGACGCGGATTCAGTCCGTGCGGGACGCACTCGGTATCGTCCACAAGATCTCTGAGGACTTCCAAGCGGAGGTCTCGCGGCTGACGGCCGTTCAGGTGGATGACGTAATGTGGGAGCGCATCGTCAAGGAACTGGTTCCCATGCCGGATGACCCCGTGCAGTCGAAGCGGGCCGCGACGATGGCCACCACCAAGCGGGAAGTCATGATGCGACTGTGGCGCCATGACGAACGCGTCGCCCCTTGGGCCGGTACGGCATTCGGTGCCTGGCAGGCATTCAACACGTACGGCCAGCATGAGGGCATCGTTCGCGGCATGTCCCGGCAGGAACGGAACATGCTCAACGCCGTGAACGGCACCATCGAGAAGTCGGACGCAGAAACCGTCCGGAAGATTCTGGAGATGGCAGCGTGACTGCCGAGAAGCCCTACACGGTCGTCATGGACTGGGACTCATCCCAGGATGACCGGGAAGCTGTCTCGTTTCAGGTCTGGGCGACTGGTCCCGGTGAGGCCCGCGAAAAGGCGGAAGCGGCAGCGTGGGCTGAATACGGGGATGACGCCGATTACCTCTACGGCGTCCTCATCTTCGAAGGGCACCCCGCCGTCTGTGAGTACTGACGAACGGAGATCCGTGACTAACGCGAGCGCCCCGCACTGTCGGGGCGTTGGCGCAGCATCACGGCGACTCGAAAGGTAAGGCAATGGAGTTCAACCCCGAAGTGGGCCCGTTTGCTGGCATGGACAGCGCGGTGCCCTCTACCGAGTTTCCGCGCATCGTCACGTATGACGATGTCCGCGCGGACATGTGGAGGACGGATCCGACTGAGTACATGCTCGGCGTGAACGGCCGTGGTGAGTACGAGTCGTTCAATCTCGCCCGGGGTGAGGGGGGCGACTCCCCACACTTGTTCGTCTCCGCCCCCAGCGGTTCGGGTAAGTCCGTGATCGCCGCCAGCATCGCCACGCAGACACTCGTCAAGGGTGGCTCGGCGGTGTTCCTGGACGTGAAGCGGATTAGCCACCGGTGGGCGAAGAACCTCCCCGGTGTCTCGTACGCAGTGGAGACGCACGAGATTGCCAACGTGATCGTCAGCGTGCTTGCCGAACTCAAGCGGCGCATGCGAGTCGTCGACGACTTCCCCGGGGCCGTTGCCGACGCGCCCGTCGGTCCCCGCATCGTCCTGATCGCCGAAGAGATCAACTCGATGATGAACGAGTTGGAAGAGTTCGAGAAGGGGCTACCCCCGCGCGGCGTGTACAAGCCACGGAAGGCACTCCGGGACATCCTGAACCTCGGTGGCGCCGTCAACATCCACGTTGTGGCGTTCGCGCAGTTCCCCGACAAGCGGCTCATACCGACAGCGGTGATCGAAGCGTTCGGGACGCGCATCCTCATCCAACACACCAACGAATCGTGGAAGTCCCTTGCGTGGACTCTCGGCTACGCGCCCCCCGCCCCGCAGGCACTCGGGCGCGGCCTGATCATCCGGGCAGGACGGGCCATCGAAACGCAGTTCCTCTACCTGACGGAGGAAGAGTGCGCGCACCTAGTGCGGACACTGCGCCCGGAAGCTGAACGCGTCGGCGTCATCCAAGAGGCTCGCCGCGCACTCGCACAGCGGCGGCAGCTGCGGGCACTGGAACGAGGCTGACGCCGACAACCGCCCCCGCCGAACTCCACCGGCGGGGGCACACCCATGAGGAGAGCAGCCATGACAATCAAGACCCGGAAGCTTCCCGCCACGTCCAGGGAGGGGGAACGGATGCGCGCGACCGACGCCGACACGGGCGCCGTTCTGACGATCCCCTACCCGCACGATGTGGCAGACCCTTACGCACACGTGGCGCAGCTACTGGCGAACGCCATGGGACTGGGGGAGGTCACCTCCACCGATGCGCAGTCGGCGAAGACGACGTTCACCACCTGAAAACCGCCCCCGACACACGAAAGCCCCTGCACCGGCAACGGTGACAGGGGCTTTTTCATGGGTGGAGATGATCGAGAGGCCGGACCGCCGGCCCGGACCACGCGTGCCGCGACGGACCGCCGGCGCCGGACCGCGCGGGGCGGGGACGCGTGCGGACCGGGGCCGGCGCCTGGCGGCGACTTCGCCCAAGCGAAAGGCGGACCGCGCCCGCAGGCACAGCTCCGCCACGAATTCATGATGCACTTTTTGTGAACTATGCGTCAATCATGTGATTCATGATTTTTTGGCCGGACCCTGCGGCGGCCGGCCGGACCCGCTGGGCGGCAGCTCCAGGACGTCCCACATGACGCGCCGACCGGCGCCGCCGACCTTGTGCCGCGTGATCCGACCCTCGCGGGCCCAGCGGTACAGCGTCTGCCGGTCGCGGCCGGTATAGAGGACGGCGGCCTCGGTGTCGACCAGGCGCCGGCGCACGTCGGAGGATCTGTCGGTCTGGAGGGCCCGTACGTGCGCGAGGAGAGCCGGCGTCTCGTTGAACCAGTCGGAGAACGGGTTCAGGCGGGCGTCCGCGAACTGCTCGTGCCGCTCACGGATGTCCCCGACCTCGATCGCCAGCCACTCGCCGCCGGGCACCTCCTCGGCGTCGGCGTCGGCGATGCGGATCCGGCAGCAGAACCGGTAGTAGCTGATCTGGTTCACTCGCAGTCCCTGGTGCGGGGACTGTCGTCGGCCGAGAACTCATCGACCGCGCGGAACGTCTGGGTGGTGGATGCGTCGTACCCGTCGTGTACGGCCGGCGGGACCTGGAGGGCGTCCAGGCACATGCAGACTTCGTCGAGCCGTTCGATGGCGTCCCGGAGGATCTGTGCTTCACCTGAGAGAAGCCGTCCCCCTTCTGCCCTGGTGACGAGGTCGAGTAGCGACTGCTTGTTCTGCATTCTCACTCCGAAAAAGTGCAAAAAATTCTTGCCTGAAAAACTTCAGGGGGTTGTGGCCCCCTCCCCGCAAGTTTTTTTGACGAGCGCAAAATTTCCGGGATCGCGTAACTTCGGGGTCAACTCGCCCCCTCCCCGCAAGTTTTGTAAACTCGTTGGATTCCACCTGAGGGGTGCGAAGCATGAAGTACCGAACCCTCTGGATCGTTCGCCACGTGATGTCCGATGACCGCCTGGCCGAGGTGAAGATCGACATCGACGACGGCGTGATCGCCCTCGCCCTCAGGCACGGCCACATCCATTCCGCCCTCGCCCGTCAGATGGCAGCCTTCAGCCACGCGTTCGCCGAGGTCGGCCCCTTCGAGCTGGACCCCGGCCATGTGACGCAGCGCCCGGATCTGCTCGTCTGGTTCGAGCGGGTGGATGGGCGTTTCACCGACGGCGAGCCGATGCGGATGTACTTCGGTGGTCGTGGCCCCTGGTTCTTCGAGATCCTGCTGCGCGACGACCTGGTCGACGAGGCCCTGGTGCGCGAGATGAACGAGGACGTCATGCCGACGGCGTGCGGGCTCCTCGTGCCGGCCCGTCTGGCGGCGTTATCCGCTCCCAGGCCCGGTCGTCGGTCTTCCGAGGTGTTCGGAACTTCACCCCCATGTCGACCAGCTCGGTCCTGCACATAGGGCAGCGGCCGAGTGCGAGCTTCCAGCGCTTCACGTCGTACCGGCAACCGACGCACACGGCGTGAGTGCGCTGCATCCGGCAGACGCTACACATCGCGCTTCCCCTTCTCGTACAGCGCCACCCACTCCGACATCGGGTAGGTCTCGCCGCAGGGTGGCGCCTCGGGCGTGCCGACACAGCGCACGTCGCTGGAGTTGTCCCACGTGATCGACAGGCCCCCGCCGCAGTTGCCGCAGACGGTGTCGCCGAACATGGCGTCCGACGCGTTCACCCGTAGTGCCGTCTTCGCCTGCCGGACCCACTTGTCGGTGAGCTTGAGGGTGTCGCGGGCGAGGTCGGGGCGGGCGTCGATGAACTGGGCGACCTGGTACGGCAGGCCGTGGAAGACGCTCTTGAGAGGGGCGGACAGCCAGGTCCGGTCACGGCCGGCCTCGATGAAGATGAGGTCGAGGGACATGTAGGCGTCGCAGGTGATCTCGTCCAGGGTGAGGAAGCCGGAGACGTCGCCGGGGGGCCGGCCGGCGGTCTTGATGCGGGGGGCTGCGCGCGCGGCCTTGGGGTTGCGGTCGGTGTCGCGGTTCTGGTGGAACTCGCGGAGCTGGTCGAGGAGGCCGGACCTGCGTACAACGCGGACGCGGTTCTCCTCCTGGACGGGGCAGGGGCATTCGGCGCTGCCGGTGCAGGTGGCCTTGTCGTGGTACTTGACGGGGAGCTTGTACTCGACCCGCTCCTTGTACCCCTCTCCGAGGGATTCGCAGTTCTTCCGGAGTCGTTCCAGCAGCGCCTCGGTCACGTGCCATCACCCTCATTATTGAATTGTTCCTGGATCTTTTCCAGGAGTGCCTTCTCGCTCCTGAAGGAAGCCATCGTCAGCCGTTCCGCGGTGGCGCGCGCGTGGGTGCCGGTGACGAAAACTCGGGCGATTTCTTCCTGGTTGTGCTCGTAGTGGATGGACAGGCTCACCATGCCGTTATCGACGGGCGTCACCCAGAGGTATATCCTCGGGCTCTCCTCACCAGTCATACCGTTCCCGCTCTTCATTTCTGGTCCCCCCGCAGACTAGGCAGAGGTAAACATTCCGGATATCGCCGAGGGTGGTGATTTCCACCCTCACCTCATCGTGGAATTTCCGGTGCTCCGTGCACCACGCGAAGCCCTTGTGAAGGCACCACCTCACGGGCAGTCCCCGTCGTGGACGGCCCAGACCCAGGCGGACCCGTGCTGGATGCCGACGTACAGCTCGTCGCTGCCGATGTAGGCGTTGCAGATGTCGCAGCGCGGGGGTCGTTCCGTGAGCCGGCGGGACCGGGCGGTTCTGCGGTGCCCCGTCGCGGCGTCACCGAATGACCGTGGAGGCTTCAGGAGCGTGACCTGGGGGACCGAGCCGTTGATGGCCTCCCAGGCCGCCTGCGCCTCGGGGCCGAGGTCAGAACGGCGGCGGGTCGCAGGCCCGGCAGGACGTGACGGTGCCGCCCCGGCGACGGGGGCAGTCCCGTGGGGGGTTCCACCCCTGGGATTGCCAGGCGTCGCAGGGGCTGGGGGAGGGACCTGCGCGACCTCGGTGAACTTGGTGGCGTCCATGGCGTGGGCGCCGCAGCCGTGCTCGGCGAGTACTTTCCGCCGGCCGGGTGCCGTCTGCTGGGTGCCGTGGTCGTCGAAGGCGGGCACTGCGGAGCTGGCGGTGCGTACGAGGAGTTTCTGGGGCCGGCCGGCGGTTTCGGCGAGGTCGAAGAGGCGCCGGCCGGCGAGGACGGCGGAGATGTAGGCGTCGCGGTCGGCGACGGCTACGTCTGCGGCGGCGCGGACGCCGGAGGAGTGGGCGAGGTAGACGTACGCCCCGCAGCGGTTGCAGGTGGCGAGGCGTATCGGGGTGTCGACCAGGTGGTCAGCCATCCCGACCCCAGGCTGTAGTCACTGGCGATTTACCGCCCCAGACGATGGTCCCGGTCTCTGAGTCCAGGCGGGGCACCAGACCGGCTTCTTCGCACTCCACCTCGGTGAGACACCGGCGTTCCGCGCCGAAGAGCCCGACGCGGTGGCGGTCTCCGGCCGTTGTGCCCCCGAAGGTGAGGTGGCAGGCCGGGCAGTGCTGTGGCCTCTTGCCCGGCCAGGCGGTACCGCAGGGTATGCACTTCGTGATCATCATGCGCGTTCCTGCCTTTCCGCCTCGTCGCCCATGAGTTCCGCGACGAGCGCTTCGTAGCGGGCCTTCAAGGCGTCCAGCTCCTGCTGGGCGTCCTTCATCCGCTGCTCCCGGTGTTCGATCTGGTGGTGGATCCGCCGGGCCTCCCGCGCCTTCATGGCGCGGTCTTCGGGGGTCAGTGACATGACTGCCTTTCTTGATCAACTAGGGGGGAGCGTCAGCGACCCCCTGTTGCGGAGCAACGGCGTGCGCATCCGCCGCATGCGGACACCCGCATGCGGACACCCGCATGCGCCGCGAGCGCGTGCGTGTACAGCCCTAGCCGTCGTCCGTCAAGCCGCCGATGCGGCGCTGGCCGAGCGAGGTCGCCTTCCAGCTCGATCCCTGCCGGGCGACGCATCCCTTCACCAGGAGCTGGCCGAGGGCTTCGCGGACGGCGGCCTTGTCGGCGCTGCCGGAGGTCCTGGAGTTGATCATCTGCTCGGTGGCGCCGGCGGCGGCGAAGGCGACGACGACGTTGAGGACGGTGTGCTCCAGCACCGGCAGCGGCGGCAGATCCTCGGCCCGCTGCTGGTACCACTTCGGCCGTGGCTTGACGGCGAGGGCGAGACCGGGGCCGGGGGTGACGAGGTCCATCTCGACGACGGGGTGCTCCCCGAGGTCTTTCTGGGCGACGGTCTCCAGCCGGACGCTCATGGTGTCCTTGTCGGGCTCGACCTTGAACTCGGCGTCGAGCGCTCCGAGGATGGCGGTGGCGCCGCGCGCCCTGGCCCCGTCGGCCCCGCTGTGGTGGACGAGCGCGATGCAGGCCCCGGTGATTTCCTTGAGGACGTCGAGGGCGGCGACGACGAGCCCCATGTCGGTGTTGGAGTTCTCTTCGATGCCGACGGTGCAGCGCGCCTGAGTATCGAAGATGATCAGGTCATATCCCTTTTTGCGGGAAAACGCAATAAGTGCCCGGACTTCATTCCTCTTGCCCAGCTGAACGGCTTTCGGGTAGAAATCGACGCCGGTCATCGGGCGGTTGTTCTGCTTTTCCCAGGCCCTCACCCGGCGCCTGATCCCCCGGATTCCCTCGGCGACGATGTAGAGGACTTTCCCGGAGGTGACCCGCTTTCCCATCCAGGGGATTCCGGTGCCCACGCAGCCCGCCATGTCGAGCATGACGAACGACTTGTACGACTTCGGCGGGCCGTACAGACGGACGACCGTCTCCTTGTTCAGGAAGCCCTCGATCAGGGGGTCGACCTCGGGCAGGTCTTCCAGGTCGAGGGAGCTGAGGACGCTGCCGAAGTTGCCGGCGTCGGTGTCGCCGGCGGCGCGCAGGGCGGCTTCTTCCTCGGCGGCGAGGTGTTCGGCGGCCCCCCGGGCGGCACGGAGCCGGGCGGTCTCGGCTTCGAGGCGCTGGTCGGCCTCCCGCTTCTTGTCCAGGCCCTCCGCCTGGATCTTGATGTGCTGGACCGCGTACGAGAGATCAAAAAGCCCCCGGATGTCTTCCGGGAGCTGTTCGCGGATCTGGTCCCGCTGCCCGAGCGTGTGCGCCAGCTGGGCGGCCATGGAGATGAGGGTCGAGGAGGGCCCGTTATCGTCGTCGGATCCATCTGAGGATGGTTGCGAGAACACCGGGGACGTCATCGCTCTCCTCTTCAGTTGTGTGGTGCACGGCCTGGTGCTCGCCCAGGCCGCGTGGCGGCTCGGTGCAGTGTTCGTGCTGCTTGGCCCGTGAACCGGCGTCCTCCGTGTCAGTAATCCTCGGGGGGCCGGTCACCGAGGCTGTTTACCCCCGGCGAGACGCGAGTCCGCCGGGGGGGCATCGTTGTCTGGCACGCCGAACTGGCAGCCGCCGGTGTGGGTATGCCCGTCGGCGCAGGCCGGCGGGCACTGCTCCCAGTACTCGGTACAGGCGGTGCAGGGGCAGCCGCAGGGGCCGGTGTCGCCGAGGACGGCCAGGACGGCGTCGGCCTCGCCGTAGTGGTGGAGTCCGGGGGTGTCGTTGCCGGACAGGGCTTGCTCGGCGTCGTAGCGGTGGATGGCCTGGGCGATGCGCTGGCGGAGGCTGGTGTCGGATTCAGCTCCTCCCGTCCCGTTCATCGTCACTCCTTCCTGGGGTTCGGTGATGACGAACTCGGGGTCCTTTCCGGGGCGTTCGGGTTGCCGGGGCTTGGTGCCGTCTGCTGTGCTCGTCTTCTGACTGGGGGGTGGCTCATGGGGAATACCAGCGAAGATCCGTATGAGGGCGAGGACGGCATACGGCTGCACGGTGGCGAACGCTATGACGGCATCGTCATGCACTACGTGGCCGAGGCGGCGGTCACAGGTGTGGGTTTCATAGCGGCTGCCATGTTTCAGGAGGCTCTGCAACGAGCCGCCAGCGACTCCTATGACGGTGCTCGCCGGTTCTTCACCTCGCTTCGCTCTCGCCTGCGCCGGGTGGTGCCGCAGGGAGCGGAGGTGGAGCTGATCGTCGTGCAGAGTGAAGAGGGGCGGTGGGAACTCCACCTGCCCGGCGACCTCGACCACGAAGCTCACGCGGCGCTCATCCGCGACTTCGACGATCTCGTGCGGGACGAGAACGACGGCCAGCAGATCGTGATCCGCTGGGCTGACGGCCGCTGGACCAAGGAGGACCGCGACGGCCGGTGAGGGTGTCAGCCGGCAGCCGGAATGTCGGATTTCCTCCCTTCTCTGGCGTGAATGACCCACCCCGGAGCCGATTCCTCCGAGGTACGTTCCCCACGCGTCCCGCGCGGATGGCGTGGGGCACGGACATAGGGGGAACCATGACGTTCAAGGTCAAGTCGCTGGGCGCCGCCGCATCTGCCCTGCTCGGACTGAGCCTGGTGCTGGGGGGCGCGGGCACTGCGGTCGCCGGCGGCGGGTGCGGAGACGTATGGGACAGCGAGATCCGTTCGTACGAGGTGACCTTCGTCTACGAGGGTGAGTGGGTGTCGGATGAGGGGGTGACCATGTACCGGTACTCCGGGATGGTCAACGGCAGCATGCAGAACGCGTACGAGACCCACTACCAGGGTTCCAGCATGACGCTCAGCATCCCCTGCTGACCGCCGCCGGGGCGCCGGGCTGATGCCGAACCGCACGGGTTCGGCCTTGGCGCGCTTCACCTCGGCTCCGTCGTCCAGCACCACGGCCCGACGGTGACGTGCCAGCCGCCGGGGCTGCGGGCGATGCCGACGCCCCAGTGGCCCCGGCCCTGCCGGTAGCGGCGGCGCTTGGCGGTGTCGCGTGCGTCCTCGAAGGCCCTCCGATACTCGGGGTCCTTCATGTCCTCGTCGTGGTCGTCCCAGAACAGGCTGCGAATCTCGTCGGGCTCCAGGGCGGTGCCCTTGCCGTTCTGACCGGCGATGACGCGCCCGCCGACACGGCCGGCGGGGACGTCATCCAGTTGGGCCGGCTGGCCGTCGTCGCCCCGGACCACCCGGTACATGCCGGTGTCGGTGCGGTTGGCGCCGAAGCCGTCGGCGACAATCCCGTGGTAGGGGCAGGTGCCGTTGGGGCGCCAGCGGCTGGCTCGGTTGTGGCTGTCGTCGTCGCCCCAGCACAGGCAGCCGCCGACGCCGTACGGGATGTCGGTCATGAGTCCCCCGCCCAGTGGCCGGCGAAGTGGTCCGGCCAGGCATGGTCGCAGTCGCTGCACATGCCGGCGTCGGGTTCCGGGTCGACGCCCATCAGTGGGACGCCGCAGATCGCCCTCGGCTTGCTGCTGCCCTCGGGGTAGCAGCGGTAGCACTGCCAGTGGGCGTCGGGGACGACGTCGGCGACGATGTCGGCGAAGGCGGCAGCGGCGGTGACGGTGTCGGTGGTCATCGCCGGGCCTCCCGCACCTCGATCAGGCACTCAGGCTGCATAAATGATCATTTCCTCACGGTTTATGGTGCTTGGGTGAAAGTAGAAATGCGCCGCGAGTCGTACCGCGTTTCGTACGGTGCCCTGGAGTGGCTGGTCGTCGCGGAGTGCCTGGAGGACTGGGGCCTGTGCGACGGCGCCTGGCCGTACGAGCAGGACAGCTCCCGCGAGGCCGTCGCCTCCTGGGCGCGCGCGGTCTACGACGCGGCGATCTCGGACCGGCAGAAGTTCACGCTGCCCATGCCCCGCAGCTGGACCCTGTGGCTGTGGCGGGTCCTGTCGGAGGCGACGAGCCGGGACGACCAGTTCCCGTGGACGATGGCGCCGTCGCTGACCGGGCAGATCAAGGCACAGAACCGGCGCCGGTGAGTCGGTTCTCGCAGCAGGCGAGAAACCGCCCCCAGGTGCCGGTGCTGGGGCTAGGGTCGGCGCCCATGAGACTGTTTCATTACGTGATCACGGTCGAGTGGGTCGGCGACGATGACGTGCTCCGGCGCGCAACACGGTCGGGACTCTCCCACTGGCCGGAGGGGCACGACCGCCTGACCGTCTACGAGGAAGTGCTGCTCCAGGTGATGGAAGAGCTGACGGGTCGCCGCAGCGCCACGAACGCGTCGGTGCTCTTCTGGTCGCTGGAACCGAACGAACGCCCCGAGTAGCCGGTCGTCGCGACACCGGAATCCACTGCACCCGGTCGTCGCAGTTGCTCAGGCGGTGTACCACCGGGTCGGGATGCCGGCAGCCTCGGCGAACTGGGCGGTGCCGGTCGCGCCGTGCGACGTGTGTGGGTCGGTGCGGCGGCAGCGCCGACTCGTGCAGGGGCCGAGAAACGCCAGGCACAGGTCGGCGCCGAGCCCGACCATGAAGGCGTTGCGGCGAGGGCCAGCGCCGGGCCACGGCCCGAAGTCTTCGGTGGGGTGCTGCTGCGCCGGGTGTCGTTCGACGGCGACGCTGTTGGCGACGGCCCAGGAGTCGAGCGATGGCGTCGGCGCCGGTTGGTGCAGGCGCCGTGGACGAGGGTGATGGCGTGGGGCTCATCGCGCCAGGCGGTAGCCAGGGCTTCGTAGACGGTGTCCTGGTCGCGCCAGTCCCGGCTGCCGGTCACGAGGACGCGGTACGAACTGGCGATCATATGAGGCACGTCCTCGTATGGCACGAGTTGTTCCTTAATTCCAGTTGGTGCGTTCTGACTTCTTGTTGAGGTCGAAACAGGCCCTGTGTCTGATCAAGTGTCTGAAAAATCGATAGTGCCCCCGAACACGCCTATATAGCATGCTGGTGAAGGCATGCAGCATGCCTGAAATTGGGGGGACTGTGAAGCACAGAAAATTACGCTGGTTGACGACGTGTGCCATTGTGGTCGCCTTCGGAGTGCAGCCGGCCGCTGGTGCTGACGACGGTACGGAGGAGCCGACTCCGACTCTGGCTCACGTCGTGGATTCAGATCATCCGATGCTCAAAATCGGAGACAAAGTTCCCGATGAGCTGATTTCAGGATCCGGAGCAGCCCGCAGTGCTGCTAGTCCGGAATGGCCTGAAATGCCGGAGCGGGGTAGTGTCCCGTATGAGGTCAACCTGGACGACTACACCCCGGAAGGGGTTGCCAGGACTCAGGCCCAGGAATCTGCGGCGGCATCGCCCTGGGACCCTCTGAACGAGTGCCGGAACCAACTTGCTGGTGGGGCGGGGACGGGTCTGATCGTAAAGCGCTTCACGTACTGTTCCGTGAAGAAGCAGGCGTTCTATTGGAGAGACAGCAATGGAACCGTCGTCGGGACCACCAGCTACGTTCAGACCATTGCAGGGCAGGCGCCTCGGGACCGCCGGGAAATCAACTACATGGTTAACCTCGGCTACTGGGACATTGACGGCCACGTCAGAGACATCCCGTTCGAAGTGAAGGGTGAATCTCTGGGGCTTCCCTGGACGGAGGGCACTGGGGGGCCCGGACCTGCCTGTGAGGTCATCAACAGCGCGGACAACCCGAAGACCCTCTCGGCGTGGCGGAATAACGGCGCAGCTGTCGCCTCGATCGTATTCTTCCAGGATAAGTCAAAGGGCGAAGGGCGCGATTATGTCAACGAGTGCCAGATCTCGACCCTCACCCAAGGCATAGGCTACCGCGACGGAGTCACCCCGATCCGATTCGATTCGGCATCCTATGTGTATGGAGAGAGCGGTGGAATGTTCACTGTTGCCTCTCCGACTCTGGTCTACAACACCACTTCCACTAGCCATGGCGCCGTAGCCAGGCATATCCAGCTGGCTCTCACCAACCCCGACCTCACGGATCCGCGGAAGACCGGGAAGGTGATACCTGGGACCTCGCGGGCCAAACCGCTTACTCGTTTGTATGAGCAGTGGGATGCCAATGCTCAGAGGTGGCGGAACGCGAATATCGCGCAGAAGAACGCCGCGTGCACTCCGATCAAGCCTGCTAACGCTACAGGGCTTGACTGCGACGAATTTCCCTTCGGGTCCACCTGGGAAGGGCCGGCGAGCTTGCAGTACGACTTCTCCGTCAAGTACCTCGACCTGGCCCAGAATCGTTCCGCTGGTGGATCACTCGCAGCCTTCTACGCGAGGGAGCGAATTCTCCACCGTGACGGATTCCTCGTCAGGATCGCTACCAGTTAGCGATTTTGTCGGATAGATCGATTGCCGGGATCTCGCCTCAGCCGGAGGCGGGGTCCCGGCAAACGCGGATGTCAAAGTACTCAGTGGTACTCGTACCTGCCGGTTCCGACCTCCAGACCCGGACCTCGTACGGTCCGTCGTCCTCCAGGACGAGTGCGGGGCCGGGCTCCCGCCCTTCGACGTTGACCAGGTGCAGCTCGCGGCCTTCCACCTCGATGGAGGACGAGCCGAGCAGGACCCCTTGTCCGTCAGGTGGCGTCGCCGGCCAGGCGGACAGAGCGACCTTCACGTGGCCCGCAGAGATCTTCGTTGGAATCCCGACAGCATCACCGTTGGTGACGATCGAGTCGGCCGCAGGGACGGCGGTCGAAACGTCCACAAAGTGGTCGGCCGCAGCGAGGGCCAGCCAGAACTGGCTGTACGTCACCGAAAGAGCGTCGAACACGACGTCCGTTGGCTCGCCGACCAGGAACAAGTTGCTCTCGAACTCTGCTTCGTCGTCCATGCCTTGACCCTAGCTCCTCAGGGCGGTCGAGCCGCCGACGGACGACCTCCTCACCTGTCGTCTCTCTTCCGGCGTGGAAGGTGACGGTGTCGGCCCAGTCGCGGCTGCCGGTGACGAGGATCCGGTACGGGGCGGTCATCGGTCTCCCTTTCGCACTCGGATTCCTGCCGTCCTGGGGCGCGGCTAGGGTCGAGGGCATGACGAACGGCGCCCTCCCGGACGCGACCCTCCTCGCCGGTGAGGAGGGTCTGCTGCGCTACCTCCGGACGATGACTCAGGGGCTGCCCGAGGCGGGCCTTCTCCGGACCGCCGGCTGGGCTTACCGGAGCCCGTACCACCTGCTTCTCGCCGAAGGCCGGCGGCACGACGTCGGGCCCCTGCCGGACGGCACCGAGGCGATGCCCGCCCGCCACTGCTACCGGAACGCGGCCCTCTACGCCCGCTCCGAGGGGTTCCTGTACGCGGAGGGGTTCGCCCAGCCGTTCGCCGGCGACGACCTGTTCCTCTCGCACGCGTGGGTGGTCCGGCCGGACGGCACAGCTCTGGACCCGACCTGGGAGTGGGAGGCCGGCCGCGCCTATGTGGGCATCGCGGTCGCCGACCCCGACCTGTGGCCGTATGCCGGCGGCGGGCTGCTCCAGGACGTCGACCGCACCGTGCCGCTGCTGCGGGACGGCTTCCGGCCGGGGGCGCTCGCCGATGTAGGCCGGCCGCTACTTCCCGCCCCGGGTGATGCCGCGTTGCAGTGACGCCGCCAGGTTGATCTTGGTGAGTTCGAGGGCTTCCCGCCGGGTGAAGCCGGCCTTGCGGTACATCGAGAAGACCTTGAACGTCGTCTCGGTGGCCATCTCCATGGCGATCTCGTTCGCCCTCTCCGGATCGATCACAACTCTCCCTGGGGTTCGGCATGATGGCGCGGTGGACGTATGGAACTACTTCGAAGGCAGACCCGAGATCTTCGCGGCCGTCGTGGCGCTACTCGTTGGTGTCGGCGCCGTCCTGGGAGCAAAGATCCAGGCGAACGGCGGCCGGGCCCAGGCGGCGGCGGCTCGTGAGGCGGCAGAGATCGCGGCCGAAGCGCAACGGGAGGCCGCGCTATGGACAGTTAGACAGGTGCAGATCGCCGAGTTCATTCAAGGTGTCCGCGAAGTCAGGGTTATACATGACGACTTCTACAAGCAGAACTCCTTCGAAGGTACTCTGACAAGTCGCCTGAGTGAAGCTGAGCAAGCGGTGCTTAAGAGGGAAGCGGCAATCCGACTAGTTGCTTCTGAGGATGTCGTGGAAGCGGTGACGGAAGTATGCGACGCAGTCTTGTATGCAGGTGAGTATGCCGCTGTAGCGGGTCCTGTGTGCTATGTGCAGGGTCGACTGCATATGCTAATGCGTAGTGATGACCCTGGGGATCGCGATGCAGCCGCTCAGGCCTTGGAAGCGGTGGAGGAGTACCACTTCGCCAAGGACCGACCTGATCTGATCGAGAGGGATCGAGCCGAACGGCGCGCGTATGAAGCTGTTCGTGAATCTACTGGCTTGAGCGGAAACCTAGTGGTGGAGGTCCTGCCGGCCCTGGGATCTGGTTTCAGGGCGATGGTCGAAGGGCGGGAGCGGACCGACCGGGAGGTTGACGAGAAGGTGGATGACCTTGTTGTCGCCACTCGCAGCATGCTGAAATCTGCTTCGCCGGTCAGAGTGCCCCCTCCCCGCCGTCGATGGCGGTGTAACTCTGCACCCACTCCCGCAAGTTCGGCATGATGGGCCCGTGGCCGCGTTGAGGCAGTACTTCGAGGACAACCCCGAGATCTTCGCCGCCCTGGTTGCCGCCATCGCCATCCTCGGCGGCCTCCTCGGCAGCATCATCGGCGCCAAGATCCAGGCCAACGGCGGGCGAGACCAGGCTGCTGCGGCCAGGGAGGCGGCGACGATCGCGGCCGAGGCTCAGCGGGTGGCGGCCCTCTGGAGTGTCCGGCAGGTTCAGATGGCTGAGTTCATCCGAGGCGTCCGTGAAGTGCAACGCGTCGCTGCGTTGTACTCCAGCCAGGATGCTGACAGTGTGGACGGCCAGATGCAGGAAGCGCATCACTTGGTGGCGCAGAAGCTGGCCGAGATTGAACTAATTATGCCCTTCGACGTTGCTCAAGCGGCGAAGGGAGTCCATCGCCATCTTGAGCCTTTTGCGGCGACGATTCAAATAGCTGGCCGAGCAGAATACTTCTTTAGCATCCTGCGTCGCCAAGCGTTTAGCGACGACCCAGCTGAATCTGAACTCGCCCGGAGAGCCCTCGAAGCTCTTGATGAATTGCGTGAGGAGGCTGCTGGCTCTGTAAACTCAGCGGACGATAAAATGCGGCGGTACCGAGATGCAATTGAGGCCCTACGTGCTGCTACGAATGCGCCAGTTTTGGAAGCGGTAATGGTGGCGACTCACGTGGACAGCTCGCCTAGTTCTGAGCCGTTTCGGCGGAGGCTCCAAGCGGAGCTTGCCGAGAACATGTCCGCACTGGTGGCGGCAGCTCGCGCCGCGCTGCGCTCCGAGGACGACGCCGCCCCGGCGCCCGTGCCGGTGCAGCGCCGGTGGTGGCGGCGGGCGGCGTAGCCAGGCGTGCCCTGTCGGAGCCCTCGTCGTTGAG
Source organism: Streptomyces sp. NPDC057854 (assembly GCF_042797055.1). Taxonomy (NCBI): domain Bacteria; kingdom Bacillati; phylum Actinomycetota; class Actinomycetes; order Kitasatosporales; family Streptomycetaceae; genus Streptomyces; species Streptomyces sp. NPDC057854. The sequence goes on along the minus strand of NZ_JBHVMF010000001.1, from coordinate 617,485 downwards.
CCCAGCATGACGATCTTCAACCGCCGTGTCCTCGCCTCCGCCGCTGTCGCCGCTACCGCCGTCCTCGTCTCCGCCGGGGCGGCGTCGGCCGACAGCGTCGGCAACCACCTCCCCGGAGCTGGGCTCCTGAACCAGACCTTCGGGAACGGCGACCAGCAGGACAAGACCGCCGGAGAGCTGCCCACTCACAACGCCCTCAACGACCTCCGCGTCCCCTGACCGGCGCCGGGCCTACGCCGCCTCCCAGCCGTCGTTCTTCCACTGGTACCCGCCCATCAGGGTCCAGTGGTCGACGCCGTTCGTCTTGCCTGTCGTGCACGGCACGGTCAGCCGGCCGAAGGCGACCGCGTTGCCGTCGCCGTCCTTCTCGACGACCGTGCACTCGAACCGCTCCGTGACCTCGGCGGCCTGGGCGCGGATGCTCCAGTCGACGAACCGCCGGTACTTCTTCCCGGGCTCGAAGAACGCCGGCTTCGCCGGGGGGACGACGACGGTGTAGCGGACGGTGCCGGGGCCACCGTGGGTGCCGCTGCAACCGACGCCGCACCGGTGCACCAGGACGTCGGTCGGCTTCACGTCCTGCACGACGCCGTCGACGACGAGGACGGTGCCGGTGTCGGGGACGCCGACGGTGCCCTTGAGGGCGTCGAGGACATCGGCCTTGCGGACGATGTCGTGGTACGGGTGTCCCTTGATCCGAGGGACGGCGTCGATCTTCTCGGCGAGGGTCAGCGCCGGCTGCTCCTCGGCGGGCGCGCACGGCGGGTGCCGGTCGCAGTCCCACAGCTCTTCGTGCTCGGCGTGGTGGGCGCGGGGCGCATCCGGGTTGGCCTGCATGCGTCGGGGCACGGCCATGTCCTTTCAGCTCAAGTCCGGTACGTGCTGGGCCACTTGAACGGTGGAGGCGGTTGTTCCTGTTGCGCGGCGGGCACACCGGTGGCATGGACAGATGGGAAATCGAGGACGCGGTAGCGCGCGGAGTCCGACGAGGGAATGGCGAAGACGTTGGCGACGGATGCGCGAGCTGCTGTGCCATCCCTGCCGGGCTGGCGTTCTTCGGGTTCATCCTGTTCGTGATCATCCAGTCCGGGATGCCGTGGGAGTGGTAGACCGTCGGCACACCTCCCGGTGCTGGGCGAGGTTGGGGAGGATGCTGCCGAAGTAGTCGGCGGGCGTCTCAAAGCTCCAGCCGCAGGGGCAGGTGGCCCGGTACCGCCACCACCCCCCGGCGCCCCGCCGGCCCCGGACGAGGGTCCGGTTCACGGCTTCCCCCAGCTAGCCTCCCCGGCCAGGCGCTCGATTGCGTTGGCGGGCAGCCTGTGGCCGGCGTCGTGGTGCCGCTGGAGGTGGGCGACCATGTCGGCACGGGACTCGGTGACGTACTTGGCCGGCTCCCCGGCGGCGGGCTCGATCCGGCCGCCGAAAAAGACCGGGTCGTTCAGCTGTCGGGTCTCGACGAACCGGCACTGCGCGCACTCGAAAACCTGGGCCGCATCGGGGCCCCACGTGCCGAATACCTGCACGTCGCCATCGCAGAAGCGTGCGTAGACCATGGGATCTCTCCTCTACTCGGTGGACTCCTTGAGCCAGGCGTGCGCCATGGCCACGATCAGTGTCCACTCCCAGCCGTCGGCGCCGGGGCCCGAGCTGTAGCTCCAGGCGCAGTCCTGGCAGCGGGCGACGTACGCCCAGGTGCCGGTGCGGGGATCCCGGACGGCGTAGACCGTCGGCTTCACCCCGGCATCACCCGCGCGCCGGCCAGACAGGACGAGCACTGCGGCTTCCCCTTGGCTGCCTCGACGAGGTCCCAGGAGGTGTAGGAGAAGTCGCCCAGGTGGATGCCGCACGCGGTGGAGCGGGTGGGACTGCCGCCCCACGCAGAGATGTGGGCGAAGAAGCTGTTGCTGTCGCTGACCCAGGTCACTTCGTCGGCCATGGCCGCCAGATCCAGGTCACCTTGCCGTCGGCCCCGACGACCTTCACGCGCTGCTGCGGGGACCGCTGCGTCGGCTGGCTGTTCTTCTTCCTGCGGGCGGATGCCGGCTGCTTGCCCGGGGAGGGTGGTGCCATCACAAAGACTTTCTCTTGAGGGTCAGTTGGGAGACATGAGGCGGCCCGCGTGGAATACTAGAAAAACGTTCTAGTTGGCCGCGTAGCGTTGGGGGAGTCATGGCGCAGTTCGAGTACGCGTGCGGTGAGTGCAACTACGTGACGGGCTGGAAGAAGGAGTCCGAAGCGCTCGACCTCCTGAGTGCGCACTACCGCGCCGAGCACCCCGGCACTTTGCTTGGCGGCACCGGGCGGGCCAGGTACACCTCGTCGCCGGAGGCGCCCAAGTCTTCGGGCGGCGGATGCATGGGCTGTGCAGGCTTGGCCGGGCTCGTGATCCTTCTGCTCCTGGTCGCGGCCATGTGTGAGCAGGGCACCTGAGCGCCCCTGGCGCCGCCAGGCGTTCCCCGCCGACAGTGCCTATCCATGGCGACACCGCGCGCGTCGAGGACTGGGTCAGGCATGCTCGTCCCACTCGCCGGGCGGGATCTCGGTGATGGTGTCGCCGCTTTCGTTGATGCGGTAGATGCGGAGCTGGAGCTGCGGGGCGTAGCTGCTGCCCCGGTGCTCGTCCCGCCACTTCTGGCAGTAGTCCCGCCACCGGACGGCGCCCTTGGGGAAGCAGGGGTGCTCCGTCCACACGCGGCGCCGATCCGGGTTCCAGGACAGGTAGCGCTCAGGCACCGTCCCACGCTCCTGCCTCACGCTTGAGGGCGAGGGCGACGTCCTCGGCACTGGTGCTGTCGTCGTCGTTGAAGTACTGGACGGGCTGCCAGTAGATCCCGCTGTACCGGTGCGGCGACGGCTTCGGCACCTTGAAGCCGTAGCGTTCGTACGCGGACTTCGGCAGGGTGCCGTACAGCTCGTACTCGGCGCGGGCGCAGGCCCCGAGGGCGCACACCGGCCGCGACGGGTCCTTGAGGGCTTCGTCCTCCGGAATCCCGCGATCGTTGCGCACCAGCTCGGCCTCGTGCTTGCCGTCGCGGATGATGATCTCCGCGGCCTTGCGGTAGACCTCGGCCTTGTCGATTTCGGGCATCAGTCGACTCCCTTCCATATGACGGCGGTGATGACGGCGACGAAGACGCCGCCGATGACGATGAGGGCGATCCACTCGGGGGTCACGGCAGGTACCTCACGGCGTGGCCGGCCTCGGCGAGGGCAGTGTTGAGGCTGGTCTCCGCCTGAGCGCGGTAGAGGACGCCGAGGTAGCGGCCGAACTTCTCCTTCTTGTCCTTGACCGTCCTGAGCGTGAAGTTCTGGTCGGCGGCGGACGTGACCCAGTGGGCGGTGAACGTCATGGCCTCGATCGCGCCGGCGGTTCCCCGCTCGGGGCAGTTGACGCCCCACAGACGGACGGTCATGTTGATCGTGACGTCGCAGCCGAGGTCGACGGCCAGGGCGAGGGCGTCGCCGTCGATGACGCGGAGCACCCGGGCTCGGTACTCATACACCGTCCTCGACCGCCTTCCATTCGGGCGGCATGACACCGTTGCGCCGCTTGAAGGTGAAGCCCATGGCTTCGTACTGCTGCTTTCGGGCCGGGGTCAGCTTCACCAGGCCCTTGTAGGCGCCGGCCTGGTCGTAGGCGAAGAACGAAGACACGACGAGCGCGACCTTCGACTCCGCTTTCGGCTGCCGGACGTGCCGGCGTCGCAGTTCATCGGGGGTCATCGTCTTCCTCCTCGTCGATGACGGCGGTGGCGGTGGTGTCGCTTCACGGCAGCGTCACCGTTCCTTTCGGCCAGATGATGGCCTTGATGTCGGTCGTGTTCCGGACGTGACGAACGCACCCCTCGCACGGCTCGCATGAGACGTACATGACGGCCCCGCCGAGCCGGCCTCCACCGCGCTGCATGGCGTCGGCGACGGCGTTGGCCTCGGCGTGGCTGGCGATGCAGGCCCCGGGCCCGGTGTCGTACGACGAGCCGGGGGCGACGGCGTCGGGGCAGGGCCAGGGGTTCCAGTCCCCGGCGCAGCGCTCCTTGACCACGTCACGCCAGCCGTCGCCGTCGGCGTGCCACTCGCGCACAGTGGCCGTCTCCTTGTAGTGCCGCCCTCGCGGGCAGTCCCCGGCGAGGCAGCTCGGACCGCCCGGGCGTGCGCCGTTGTAGCCCATGCCCCAGAAGCGCTTGTCCGGGCCGACGATCACGGCCCCGACCCTGCGCCGGGTGCAGTCGCCCATCTCGGCCAGCCACGCGGCCCCACGCAGGTGCCATGCGTCGCGGTCGGGGCGCGGCCTCACGGAAGCGCCACCGCGCCGCCGGGCCAGATGATGACCTTGATGCTGCTCTCGTCGCGGAGGTACTGGACGTACTCCTCGGCCGGCTCCTCGGTGAGGTAGACCGTGTCGGGAGACCCCGCGCAGTGCGTTTCCGGGTTCACATGCAGCTTCCTTCCGTGACCGCGTCGGGCCACCGGCGTTGGAAAGGGGGTGGACGAGACGACCTACACCTCCGGGCCCCGCCTGCCGCTGATCACGCTCGACGAAGCCCGTCGGGCGGTCGCCCTGCTGCTGCACTTCCAGGACGAGACGGAGGAAGGGCGGGCAGCAGGCGACCTCGCGCACGACCTCGCGCTCCGGCTGCCGGCAGCGGACGATGATGTCCCCGATGGCCACGTTGACGCGCCCGGGGCACCCTGGAGGGTATGAGCGCCGCGCCGATCACCGTGCACCGTCCATCACCCTCCGGTGGGCGGAGGGTGACCGTGCGCCGAGGCGGGCGGGACGAGATCCTGGGCCTGGCCCACTCGGACCACGACCTGGTGGTGTTCCTGGAGGGCGCAGGGATCCTCGACCCCGAGCTGGTGATCGACGACCCGGCGTGGGTCGAATGGCGCGGGGGCAGGGCCCACCAGTGGGACGCGGCCTAAGCTCACCGGCCCCGAAGGTGATCGGCGACATCGCGGCGCAGGACCCCGTACAGGACGGAGTCCGACTCGTTGTGATCACCCCGGGGCGCCGCGACGTACATGTGGTGCCCGAGAAGGGTGATCGGCCAGAGCCGGTACCTGACCTTGGCGAGGGTGCCGGTGCCGTTGACGAATTCGAGCGGGGTCGGCGGGGCCACGACCTCGACCTCAACGACGGCACCCCCGGCGCGCACGGGCTGCACGTCACGCCACTGCCCATCGGCCGGCCCGCCGCAGAACAGGACCCTCATGCGAGACTCACCTCGTCGATGTCGTGCCAGATGATCCGCCGCTGGCCGTTCGTGTCGTGGGTGACCCAGATGCCGGCGTCGTCGAAGCCGTCGTAGGTGTAGTTGCCGATCGGCACCGGCCAGTGGGGCTTGAACCGGACCTTCACGCGCCGGCCCATCCACTCGTGACGGGAGAAACGTTCCCGCTCGTCAGTCATGGCCGGCCCGCTTCATCGCGAGGATGACCTCCTCGGCGGTGCGTTCGCGCTGGTCATTCCAGTTGGGGACCTCGTCCCCGACGTGCTGCCCGAGCAGGTTCTCGGCCTGCCTCGCCACCGTGATTCGCGGGTCCCGATAGATGTGGAGAGGGACGCAGGCTACGCCCCAAAGGGCACGGCGGATGGAGCCGACGGCGCAGACGGGCGCGCTGCGGGCAGCTTCGCTGCCCTCCGCTTCGGGACCGTAAGTGTGCCCCGGGTAGTAGGCGCCCTGGTGCCAGCCGTCGCGTCCGATGATCTCCGCTGCGTCGAGGAGCGCCTGCCGGGCCCGGGTGTTGATCTCGTCAGGAGTCACAGCTTCCTCTTCCTGCGGTCGATGCCGGTGCCCGGCGGCGCCGGGCGGTTGCGCTTCTTCTCCATCAGGCGGTCCAGCTGCGCGCGGGCCACGGCCTGGGACGACGTGGGGCTGGCGTCGGTGCCGGAAAGGTCGACTGAGATCTTGGAGAGGCCGGTGGTGAAGCTGCTGATGACGTCCGCGAGGGACTTCATGTCGACCGCGATGTCGGTGGCGTACATCGCGATCTGGGCCTCGCGGGCCTTCCGCGCCTCCTCCGCCTCCCGGCGCTTCTTCTCCGCCAGCTCGTCCTGCGTCATCGCGGTGATGCCGAGGGCGGAGAGATCTTGCTGCGGGTGGTCGGCATACATGTCCGCGACGGAGGTGTACGCCTTCGCCGCGTACTTCGCGGCGGTGTGCGCGAGGAGGCCTTCCGCGTTGTCCATGATCAGGCGGTCATGGTCCGGCCAGATGTCCCGGTATCGGCTGCTGTACTCCGCCCTCCAGTACCCCAGCGACCCTCGCCGCCACCCGATGGCGTCCGGCGAGGGATACGGCCTCTGCACGATGCACTTGTCCCAGTCGACCGCGAGGGCCTTGATCTTCATCTTCTCGGCTCGCACGCCGAGGTCGCCGGCGACGACGCGGCCACTGACTTCGACGACGGCGCGGACGATGAAGCGGACGCCGGTCAGGTCGATGGTGCCCTCGTCGAGGGCCCACTGGCCGTCGCGGTAGAAGTCCGTCTCGGGGAAGTAGTGGGCGTAGAAGCCGCAGGTGCACTCCAGCGACGGCGTGGGGTGCTCTTTGAAGTAGGGGTGCCTGGTGGACCGCGTCGCCAGCGCACCCCCGTACGGACTGACGAAGGGCAAGCACGTCGCGTGGAACTCCTGCTCCTCGGCGAGTGCGCCGGGTACGTAGACCTTCTCGCGTTCGTAGCCGTCGTTTCCGGTCATGGGCGTCAGCCGCGCACCCGTCGAGGGGGTGAGCATCATCTGGAAGTGCCGGTAGGCGGTGAGAGCGGCAGGGACGAGCTTGTTTCGCGCCCTGCTGCTGTCTCCGTAGTCGCTGCGCTCGGACACGGTGGCTCCTAGGCGGGAACGGGTTCTTCGATGGGGCGCTCGACCGGCGCGGTCTCGGGCAGCGGCTCGAACTCGATGATCTCGGTGTCCTCGTTCTGGCCGATGTCGGCGAGCTTGGGCTGGGGGATGATGGTGCGGGTCATGACCATGCCTCCATGGCTTCTTCCAACTGGGCTTGCCAGAGCGGGCATTCGGGGTCGCCGCCCTGGCACATTTCGCTGTGGCTGTAGTTCTCGGTGTGGACGTGCTTGCCCTCGCGCAGCTCGGCGTCCGTGACGACCCGGCGGATCAGGGGCCAGTTCATGCGAAGTCCCCCTCTCCGAAGCCGGCCCACAGGTCGTCCTCGCGTTCGTAGGCGTCTTCGATCTTGCGGACGATGCTCTTCAGCTCGCCCTTGTAACCGGTGCCGACGGCGACGACGGTCCCCGCGCTCCCGTCCTCCTGTACCTGGTTCGGGGGCAGCTCGACGCGGTCACCGACCTGCAACGGCAGCACGCCGGCCGCCGGGTCGAACCACCACGAGTAGGAGTAGGGGCGCTGGGCGCCGAGGATGCGGACCTGAACGCGCTGCTCGAATCTCACAGGGCCTGGACCTCCCGCAGCTCCCAGCCGGTCCACAGACCCTCCACGAGGAACTTCCCCGTCCCCGTCCAGCCGACGGTGTGTGTCGCCGACATCTCCGCGCTGCGGTAGACGAAGGCGCGGGCGGCAGCCGCGTCGCCGGCGGTGGCGACAGGACGGCCCTGGTGGTGGACGACGAACGCGGTGGTCGGTTTCGGCTCGCGGCGGCGGCGCCGGGAATGCCAGATGTAGCTCACCGGTAGAAGTCCTTCCAGTCGGCCTCAAGCTCCTCGGCCGCCCGGACGATCTTCGGGATCTTCGGGGTGTTCTTGCCGTTGAGCCAGTAGTAGACGGCCATGTGCGAGATGCCGATCCGGGCCGCGAGGGCCTTGTACGTGACGCCCTTGTCCTCCATGGCCACGGCGAACTTGATCCGGTTGAAGTCCTGCTCCTGGATCACGTCTTCTTCGCCTTCGATGAGGTCGTTGAAGCCGCAGTCGAGGGCGGCGGCCAAGGCCTCGATGGACTTGTGGTGAGGCCGTCGCTGCCCCCACGCCCAGCGACGGATGGAGTCGAGGGAAATACCCGTCCGCGCGGCCAGCTGGTGCGCGTCGAGCCCGAGCTGGTCCATGCGGATGCGCAGCTTCGTGCCGGAGAAGCGCTGGGACGGCCCGTCGAGCTGAACGAGCCGGCGGCACGGCTCACAGAGGGGGATCTCCTCCCGGAGGTGGATCCGGTACCCCTCGTCGGTTCCGCAGGCGCCCGTCCACTCGGGGAAGGCGTCCGGGTCGTCTATCGTGTCCTCGTCCCACGCCGACGGCGGGGCGTAGAGCCTGCCGGCGGCACCCGACTTGGCTCGCCGGATGGAGTCGGGCGGGATCCCGAAGTCGGCCGGGTCTGCGTTGTGGAGCTTCTGGTACATCTCGGCGACCTCGGCGGCCGTCACCGCGTAGATGAACTCGGTCTTCCCGAGCGATATCAGGTTGAGGTTCTTGTGGCTCATCCCGAGGTAGTCGCCCTGGAAGACCTGGGTGAAGCCGATCGCCATCAGGGCCTGGATCCTGCGCACCGAGGGTCGGGCGTCCAGGCGGGCGCCCTGGTGCCGCGTCTTCTTCTTGACCGGGGCTTCGAAGCGGAGCTGGAGTATCGCCTCGTAGGTATTCCGCCTGACGGTCTTGGTGTTGCCCCGGAGGATCTTGTCTATGTTGGTGGGGCAGCACCCGATCTGGTCCGCGATCTGCTGCCGCGACATCCCACCCGTGTTCGCCTCCACGAGCAGGCGGCGAGCCTCCTCGAACTCGTGGGGGAGTACCCTCTGCGGCCTTCCCTGCATCCGCAGGGTGTGTCGGCGCTTCTGGTCCCGACGACGCTTGATGACGTGTGCGGGTATCTCCTCCCTATCCATCACTCGCCCTTTCGTAGAGGTGGGAGACGAGCCAGACGATCCCGGCTCCGAATACCACCTGCCCCGCACGGTGGTGAAGCGGTGACTGCCGTATCCCGAGCGTCGTCCGCATGAAATAGGAGAAAGGGGCCTTGGGGTTTCGCGCCTTCAGTGCGGCGTATTCAGCAGCCGCGAAATACGTGACCCAGCCAGCCCATATCATTCGCCAGCGGCGGTCACTCATCTCCCCGAATCGCATCAGCGATCACATCCTCATAGGTGACCGGTTCCGCTTCCGGTCCAGGTTGCGCCGACGGCTGCATGAGGCTGCCGTAGCAGCGGCGGTTGATGAAGCCCAGGTCCATCCGCTCATGGGCGAGCATCCGGCCGGTGTCCAGGTCGAGGGCCACGTTGAACGCGCAGTACTGGCAGTACCCCCAGGCGGCGGGGTCGTCGAAGGCGACGGTCACTGCGTCAGCCACCCGTTCCGGCGGTGGCAGAGCACGGCCCGGCACTGCGAGCAGACCCGGAGGTCGGCCGCCTTCTCCTCCTCTTCCTGGCTGCCCGTCCCGTGCCACATCCCTGGCCACGGTGTACGCCCGCACATCGCCTCCGAGTCCTGGGCGTTCGGGCTTTGCAGGGTGTCCAGGTAGTGGGTGACGGTGCCGCCCTCGGTGTAGACGCGGGTGACGTCGTCATCCATCGCGCTTCTCCTCCAGCTCAATGGCCCTGCTCAGGCAGTTCCGGGCCTTTTTCAGGTCTTCGAGCCGGGGCGCGATCTCCTTCTTGCCCGCCCGGCAGATGTACTTGAGGACGTTGCCGAGGTAGTAGTCGAGCCCGAACGCGTCGATCACGTCCCACGGTTCGATACCGCTGGCGGCGTAGTGGCTCGGCGGAGGGTCGTACGTTGACGGCGGGGACTGGGGCTTGGGGGCATAGGCGACGCGCTCGTCGTACTCGAAGCACCTCGGCTCGACGTCGCAGTAGCCGTTCCAGTCGTGCACTCCGGCGTGCGACAGACCGCCGGTGTCCGCGCTGCGGCCGATGCCGTCGCCGACCATCTTCCTGGTCATGATCACTCCTCGTTGAAGACGTCCCCGGCGTCGTCGAGGCCGGCGGCCTGGAGCCTGGCGAACACGTACGGCCCCGCCCAGCGGGCGAGGAGCGACCCGGCACCCGCGCCGACGCAGGCCCAGAACCCGAACTTGATCAGGTGCCTCACTGGACATGCCTCCAGGTCCGGCGGCGCACGATGTAGCCGATGGTCGACGCCGACTGGATCTCCGGGAACGACAGCCAGATCGACTCGATCGTCTCGCCGGCTGCCCGGCGGGCCCGGATGTCCCGGACGTCGTCAGCGGTCAGCTTCGCCTTGTGGTGCTTCTCGCCCTGCTTCGCAGACACGCAGGCTCACCTCCAGATCAGGCAGACGAAGCCGCCTGCGGTACCGACGCCGACCCGCCGGCCCTGAGCCCGGGCGGGGACGTCGCTTTCTACGAACTGGCCCGCGTACGACATGACGCAGGCCGGGTCACCCGGCGTCCCTGCCGCCGCCATCCGTGCCGCAGCAGCCTCCGCCGGGGCAGAGCGGTAGAACGTGGTCACACCGGTAGCTGCTGGTGGCGGGGACGTCGGCGTGACCGTCGAGGGAGCAGTAGGGGTGGGGCGCGTCGCAGGCGTGCTCGCCGGCCTCTGCGCCGGGGGCCGAGAGAACGGCGCGGAGCGCTTCGGGGCAGTCCTCGTGGGGACCGCCGCAGAGCTGGGGCTGGAAGCAGCAGGGCGGGGTGACGATGCAGCCGGCGCCCGGGTCGGCGCAGGGGCCTTGCTCTTCGCAGGCGGTGCAGAGGTTGGGGGCCTTGAAGGTGTCCGGGACGGCGGTCCTGGCGACTTCGGCTTCGGCTTCACGGACGGCGTCGATGACGGCGCCGCCGACGATGATGCGGCCGGTGCCGTCGCAGTCGGTGCAGTCGGCGGTGAGGGTGCGACCGAAGTCGGTGACGAGGGCGTGACAGCTACAGGGGCAGTCGACGGTAGCGATGACGTATCTCCGATCGGCATCATCGACGCCCCCACACCGAGGCCGCCGAGGATCAGGACGGCGGCACCGCCCAGGTACCAGGGGGCCCGCCGTGGGGGGCGCCGATGCCGGGTCACGACAGGAGCCGGTCCGCCTCGGCGCGGAAGCGCTGGGAGATGTCCGCGTGGAGCCGGGACAGCGCCAGGAGGTCGCCGACGTCCTGGTTCCGCCGGTCGCCCTTCCGGCGACGGGCGACACCCTCTGCCAGGACCAGGGTGTCGTCTTCGCTGTCGACGACCTGGGCGACCGTCGTCGTCCCGTCGGCGACGAGGTTGACCGAGATCGTCTGGTCGAGGTTGAAGCGGAGGTTCTGGTTGTACCCGGTGGGCTCGGACATGGCGACTCCTACTTGGTCTGGGTGTTTCCGACGCCGTCGAGGCGCCGGCTGGATCGCGACCAGGTACCGCAGCCACGGCACTGGTGCCGCTGGTACCGCCCCATGGCGGTATGCGCGTATCCCTGGCGGACGAGGTCGCTGCCGCCGCAGTTCGGGCAGCAGTCGGGGTCTCCGGTGTAGAGGCCGTGGTGCGGGTAGTTCTTGATCCACGGGCGCACCTTGTCGTGGAGATCTTCGAGGAGCTTCACGTCGCGGATGTTGTAGCGCCGCATCTCGGACCAGGCCTTTGGGTCGCCGGCGAGGCAGCGGATCCACAGGTCGTGGCCGGAGTGCTTGATCTTTCCCTCCAGCCCGAGGCGTCCCGTGATGTACGCGAGCTTGTTGGACGGGAACCCGAAGTTCTTCCGCATCACCTTCAGCAGGTCGATGCTCTGGTACGGGGCGGGTGGGGCCAGGCCGGCGAGCAGGAACTCGCTGTTCAGCCGGGGGAGGTCGAAGCCGTCACCGTTGTAGTGCATGACGATGTCAGCCTCGCTGAGGAGTCCGTGGGCGGCATGGAACATCACGTCCGGGCCATGCTGGAACTCGCTGTAGAAGTGGACCTTCCGTTCGCCCATGAACTTGGCGGCGAAGCAGATGGTGCGGGGGTGCTCGATGATCTGGTTGATCGCTACGGTCTGCTTGAACAGACCCCAGGCGTGCGCGACCACCGGGGATGTCTCGATGTCGATCGACAAGATCCGGGGGCCGGCTATTGAGTTGTTAGGCATCGCTATCCGTTCGGCGTCTCCTGGCAGAACTCGGCCAGCTCTTCGCAGAACACGCATGGATGGTTTGCAGTGCAGTGCCACCAGGAGTAGCTGTCCTTCGCGGCGCGGCAGGCGCGGACGAGGACGATGACGTGGATCTCCGCGACCGTCAGGCGTGCGTCACGCTTGACGGCCCGACGCCGCTCGAAGTCGACGACGGAGACCTCGTCACCCGGCAGCCACAGCGTCCGTATCGGTCGCGCCATGACGGGTGCACGCCTCCTTCGCCCCCCGAAGGCCGCAGTGGCAGGCGGGGCCATAGTTCATCAGCTCCGCCCACTTACCGGCGTGCCAGCCCACCAGAGATTCACGGATATGGGCGATCATTGCAGCCTTCGATTCCGCATCCAGGACAGCCTTGGTCTTCTTCATGGGGACCTACCCGACGAATAGCAGTGGGCTGAAAATTTGGCCTCAAATCGACGGGCGGTTCTAGGTATCCTCCGGCCTGACCGCTCATCAGGAAGAAGGGGGATCGTCGTGATGTTCCGGACCAAGAGGGGGCTCGGCGCTGCTGCGGCTGCGCTGGCCCTGGCGACTTCACTCATCTCTGCCAGTGGAGCCTCCGCAGCCTCTTCTGCCCCGTCGGGAGAAGTCGCCGTTCAGCGGACGTGTGACTTCTACTGGGGCACGACGCTGACCGTTCGAGGCCACACGGGGCCGCGCGTGCTGGAGGTGCAGTGCCTGCTGCGGTCCCGGGGATACGAGCTGGCTCTGGATGGCGACTTCGGGCCTGACACTGAGAACCGCGTCATGCTCCTCCAGGCCTGTATGGGCCTGACCATCGACGGCAAGGTCGGCGTGAACACATGGCGCGCGCTGCGGAGCAACGGCTGCGACCACGACGGCTAACGGGCATCGCCGTGGGAGCGGAGAACACCGCCGCTCCCACGGCGGCCGGTCGTCTGACGCTCGGCACACGACGGCGGCGGCGCCGACGACGTCGACCACCAGTGGGCGTGCACGCCGCCGCACCTGGCGCACGGCAGCATGCGGATCTTGAGCTTGGGCTTCGTCACGCCGTCTCCTTCCGTCGGCAGGTCTCGCAGTCGCGGTCATGGTCGGCCCACGTGAGCGGCGGGACGTCCGTCGGTGTCTCCACCGGCTCCACGCCCCTGCCGAGGTAGTCCGGGAGGAGCACGTCCTCGACCTCGCGGGCCGGAGGCTTGTCGCGCCAGTCGACGCACCAGGCGGAGTGGACGGCGCCGGCCCAGAAGAAGGCGGCGGCGATCCAGTCCCCTCGGGTCGTGAAGTACAGGCCTGCGGCTAGCGCGACGAGGGCCGCGCCGGCGTTGATGATGTTCACGACTTCGCTCCTTGCAGGCGGTAGGCGGACCGGATCGTGGCGAGGGCCTGGCGCTCGCCGCCGTCGAGGCCGCACGCCATGGCGGCCGGCACCAGCAGCTCGACACACTTCTCCTCGGTCGCCCCGTCCTCGCACATGGAACGGGCCGCCCACAGGAGGCAGTTGTTCCGATTCCCCTCCTGTGCGTACCGGACGGAATCGACCAGGCCTCCATAGGAGGCGTGGCCGGGCTGGGAGAACAGCGGCTTCACCGGTTTCGGCTTCGGCTTTTCCCGGCACAGCTCGACGAGCCACGGCGGGGCGTCGGCGATGGGGAGGTCGTTCTCGGCGACGTACGAGCCCTTGCGGGTCACGCTGCCGGCGGCGAGGACGTATCCGCCCTTGGACCCTCCGTTGCAGCGGATGTCCAGGACGCCGGGGACCGGGGACGCTTGCGACGCCTGGGCGTCCTCGGGCCACCGGAAGTACAGGTGCAGCCCCATCGACGCGGTACACACGCGGTAGGTCCGCTCGAACCGCTCGTACGTGTCGCCGAACCGGGCGCACATCTCGCGCAGGACGTCAGTGCCGTCCACCAGCGGCCCGAGCCGGTCATGGAGATACGCCCAGGGCGTGTCGCGGAGCAGGCCCTGCTTCTTCGGGACGTCGCAGTCGACGACGAGGATGCCGGACGGCTTGCAGGCGACGCCGATGTTGGCATCGGGGGAGTACTGCCACCACTGGATGACCTTGTCCATGTCGGTGGTGGCGGCCTCGCCCCACTTCAGCTTCCAGGGCCGGCCGGGGCGGAGCAGATGGGGCATCTTCTCGATGTACTGGCCAGGGTTCTCCGGGTCCTCGGTCCCCAGGGGGTTACAGGGGAAGATCGAAAACCCCATGCTCACGGCCCGTGCCGCGTAGCCGAGCAAAGACATCAGCCGTCCTCGTCGTCCATGAACGTCATCGCCGCCGGCCCGTACAGCAGCCAGTTCGCCAGGTCGAGGACGCTGGAAGGCAGGATGACGACGACCTCGTCCTCGATGCCGGTTCCCCACTTGGCTTCGTGAAGAAGCTTCTCCGCTGCCTTCCACGCGTCGAGGCGGTCGAGCATCGTGGCGGTGACTGGGTCGGTCTCAAGCTGCTTCAGCGGGTCCTTCTTCCGCTTCCGCTTCTTCTTCCGTTTCGGGGACTTCTCGGCCACTTCCTCGCCGATATGGTTCTCGTCCTCGTCCATGCTGGTCCTATTCAGTTGAAGGGGCCGGTCGCGGATCTACGGGGTCGGGACTCCCTCCCCCACCGGCACTGGGACGTCTCCCAGCTCATAACCTCCACCGGATCCCACTCGGCGACCGACCCCATTGCCTGGGTAGGGATCGGGTGCGGTACGGCTCCACGCCGGGGCCCACCCCCTTACGGGGGGCTTCCCACCAGGCACCGCGTCTTGGGGGTCGGGGCCCTGCCTCCCCACCTGTACCGGGCAGGTCCCCGGCGGTCTCACTTCTCCCAGGGCCAGGCGGCGTTCCGCCCGGCCTCCAGGAGAGGGATCATCCGGAAGGCGGCATCGGTGAGGCCGCCGAAGGTGTGCCGGCTCCGTCCGCCCGAAGGGGCATGCCCAACCTGGTAGCCGGCGAGGTTCCAGGTGTACAGCGGGACGCTGTCCGGGATCGCGTCGGCGGGGCTGCCGTAGTAGGAGCCGTACGCCTGCTCGTCGGTGACGATGACGACGCGGTCGTGGCCGCTGAAGTGGGTGCGGATCGCCTCGGCGGTCCGGGTGCCGCCCAGGCCGTGGAAGCGGCTGAGCATCGGCAGCAGCGACTCCGCCTTCCGGAACGGCACCACCGCACTGCTCGTCCCGAACTCGACGAGCGTCGCATCCTCAGCCCGCAGCGCCAGCGCCGACCCGAAGATCGCCGCCGAGTCCGCGAACGTCAGGTCCGTTCCCTTCGAGTGCGCCCACTCCATCGAGCCCGACCGGTCCACCAGGATCAGGGTGCGGCCGGCGAGGGCGGGGACAGCGGCGAGGGAGTGGTTCACTGCCTGCTCCAGCGCCCACGCCCACCGCAGCGACGGGGCCGCCCGGAAGGCTGACAGGAACCGCATCGGGAACTGGCGGGAGCGCGCGACCTGTTCGCGGTTGGCGAGACGGGCGGCGACACTGGCGGCGACGGCGTCGCTGACGCCGGTCTCGTCGAAGTTGCGCAGGTTCCGCAGCAGCGCCATGTACCCCATGGACGGGATCATGGCCTCCCACAACCGCGCCTTGTCGACCTTCGAGCCGACCAGCGACAGGGCGTCCTCCCAAGTCATTCCAGCCGCCTTCAGATGCTCGGGGCTGAGCATGAGGTCGGGGTCCGTCTTCGCCTTCCAGCGGAGCCAGCCGTTATGGCCGATCATCGTCAGCGACTGCGGGGCCTCGGCGTCCCGCCCGTGCCGCCGGTCGATGGCGTGCTGGAACAGGTCGCCCTGCCAGGCCGCCGTCGGCGTCGGGTGGACCAGCTCGATGACGTCGCCGAACCGGTAGGCGTGGGAGGCGGTGTCGTACTTCAGCAGGGACCGCTCGCTGTAGAGGCGGCGAACGGCGTCGGCGATGCCGCGCTTCACGGGCTTCGGGATGCTGCGGCCGTAGCGGGACGTCCAGTAGGCGAGGAGTTCGCCGGGCTCATCGGGCCGCTGGAGGACGGAGTCGACGACGGCCCGGTTGCCGCCGGCGATGCCCTTGCCGAGGCGGGCCCTGACGTACTCGGCGGCACCGACGACGGCGGCGGTCCGCATGTTGCCCTCGCCCCGGAGCCAGCCGAGGAGAGCGGCGGTCCACTCGGGGTCCTGGACGGCCAGGGTGCGAACGAGCTGGGCGTACCGGTCGTCGCGGTCCTTGCCGGTCTCGTAGAAGCTCTGCTGGCTGACGAGGTTGACGACGGCCAACAGGAAGAGTTCGGACTTCTCATCGCGGAGGTAGCCGGCGCCGCCTTCGTGGGTGGCGGCCTTGCCGGTCGTCTTGATGGGGGAGGTCCCGCTCGCCTTGGCGTCGCGGACGTTGAATCGAGACATGCGCGGGTCCTTCGGGGCAACGAAAAGGACGCCCATCGGGGTGGGCGTCCTGAGAGATGTTCGCGAGATCTATTTGGCAGTCCGGGGAGATTTCACCAAAAGAAGTACCCGGTCGCCTTCGCACCGCGAATACAAGTATGAGATGCCAGAGATCAAAACGGGGACGGGGACATTAGGTGCTCTGCCGACTGAGCTACGCCCCGAAGGGCGGCGGGACTCGAACCCGCGACCACCCCATTAGCAGTGGAAGTAACCGTCTCCTGCGCACCTGGCATCGGCGCTTGCGGGTCAGAGATCGAGATCGGCAGCCGGGGATCTTTTCATTGGCAGTGAAGTACCCGGCGCCTTCGCACCTGACCGATACGGCATAGAGTGCCCGTTATGCCGAAATGCGTCAATAGGGGTGACGATTACCGTCGGCCGAGGATCTTCCTCAGAGCCAGCTCAGCAGCGACGCCCAGCTCGCGCGTCTCGTCGTCGGTCAGCTCCAGCTCGGGAGCCACCGGGATCCGGATGTAGATCGCCGGGGAGGAGGACGGTTCGCGGGGACCGACGACCGGCTCACTCATCGACGTCGGCGACGGTGTCGGTGTCGATGTCCGCGAGGTCGTCGAGGTCGGCCTGGAGGGCGGCCATCGCGGCGGCGTACTCGGCCTCGGCCTCCGCCAGTGCCTCAGCAGCCCTCTGGACCTTCGCGGCGTCACGGCGGGCCTTCTCCAGTCGGGCCTTGGCACGGCGGACGCGGGAGACGGGGTTGGGCTTCGGGCCCTTGCGCTTCGGTGCCGGCGTCTCGGTCTCGGTCTCGGTCTCGGGGGTCTCGACGGTGTCGCTCACGGGGCTCTCCACGGAGGTGTCGTTCTTCGGCTTACGGGGTGCCGCCTTCTTGGCGGGCTTGCGGGTCGCAGGGGGCACGGGGCTCCTCGGGTCAGTACTGCGGGAACTGCTGCGCGAAGTCGGGGAAGGTCTTGCCGATCATCACGGCGGTTCCCATGTCGGGGACGGCTGCGGCGTTGACGCCGTGCGCCGTCAGGAACTGGGCGAGCTGTGGGTCAACCTGCGTACCACCAGGGGCAGGGGCGGCCGGTGCAGCCGGGGCCGCCGGCGCAGGTGCAGGGGGCGTCCACTGCTGCTGGGGTGCAGCGCCATTCCCCTGCGGAGCAGGGGCCTGGTAGCTCGGCTGGCCTGCCACAGGGGGCTGCTGCCACTGCTGCTGCGGAGCCGGAGCAGCCGGCGATGCAGGTGCCTGCCACTGCTGCTGCGGGGGCGCATAGGTCGCAGCAGGCGCCGGGGCCGCAGCACCCTGCGGGGCAGCCATCGGGTTCGCCGCCGGCTTGAACAGACCCTGCACGTACTGCTGGTGCACCGGGCCGGCCAGCGCCGCGTCCTGCTCCGTGAACGGGGTCAGAACCCACGGCGTCCGGCCTCCCTGCGTGCTGATCTGGTCCAGCCGGCCGAGCACCTGGCCGCCGATGTCGTTGCGGACGGAGTTGGCCAGGTTCCCGAAGAAGCGGGCGCCGATGAAGCTGAGCGGCTTCCTGTCGGGGCCGGGCTTGTCGACGACGATCACGTCCACGTCGGCCGCCGAGGAAGGGCCGTTCTTGGTGGGGACCTCCGGCTGGTACTGCTTCGGGTACACCAGCATGAGGTGCCCCTTGTGGTCGGCGGCATTGAAGGTGTCACCGCCGCTGCCCCCCGATGAGGGCTGCGAGAACGGCTGCTGGGGCGGGTAGGTCACTGTCCCTCATTCTGTTGTGTGTTCAGTTGTCGTCGAGGAGCCGTTCGACTTCCGACCTGCGGAAGCGGCGGTGCCCTCCCAGTGTTCTTACGCTGCACAGCTTGCCCTCGTCAGCCCACCGAGCGATCGTTCGCGTGTCCACTCCGAAAAGCTCGGCGACCTCCTCGGGGCGCATCAGCGGGTCATCGCTTGGCATCGTGCCTTTCGGCTACTTCCCCTGGGCGAAGCGTCGGAGGGACTGGATGTCGCCCTGCCGGACCTTGCCCTTGACGTTGAGGACTTCGAGCTGCCAGCCACCACCGGAACGGAAGGCCTTGCAGACGGCGTTGGCGTTGTCGTTGCCCAGGAGTGATGGCCAGATGTCCGCGACCTGGGTCTCGGAACCGCCGGTGCCGTCGTAGACCTTGAAGGACACGTTCGCGGCCTTGTCGAGTGAGCTGCCCTTCTTGAAGGCGGCGGCGATGAAGACGATGCTGTCGACGTTGCCGGGGACCTTGGAGAAGTCGACGCGCACGGTCTCGTCGTCTCCGGCGCCGTGACCGGTCTGGTTGTCGCCGGAGTGGACGACGCCACCGTTCTGGAGGGGGTCGAGAGAGTCGAGTCCTGCCTGGCGTACCGGTTCGTCGCCCTGCATGAGGATGGCGATCAGGTCGAGGTCGGTACCCCGCTTTCGCCGGGCCCAGCCGACGATGCCGCCGTCGGCCCCGCCCGTCGTGTCCCATGAGGCGCCGACGGCCATGTTGGTGACGCCACCGAGGTCGGCGGGGCCGTCTTCCTTGCGGAGAGTGAGCATAGTTTCACCTTTCGCCGTTGCAGCCGTGCGTGATGTCGCGGGCGTTCGGGAGATAGAAGGGGCAGAAGCGGCAGTCGTCGGCGACGTCGAAGCCGGCGCCAACGCGGGCCTTGTTCTGGAGGAGCTGCTGCTCGTCCCTGCTCGGGACGCCGTACGTCTCGGCTAGCTCCCGTTGCTGCTGCTCGACCTCGTCGCCGATCCGGTGCACCCGCTCGAACGCCTTCTGGGCGATGGCGGGGTTGTAGGGCTCGGTCCAGACGTAGAGGTCGTCGAGGGTTGCCTCGTCCCGGGGCCAGGAGATGATCGCGACGTGCTCGATCCTCTCACCGCGCTGCCGGGCGCCGTAGGCGTAGACGTGGGCTTGGACGCGGTAGGTCTGGGACGGCCCCTGCGACTTGAGCTTGTTCCGGCTCCAGCGGCCCTGGCACTTGTGATCGTCCAGCATGAAGAGGGTCCGGTCGATCAGGTCGGCCGTCCCCTTCGGGACGTACCTGCTGTCGAACGCGAGCCTTGTCTCGCAGGCGAAACGTCCAGTTCCGTGATCCGCCCACATGAACATCTGCTCCAGACCCGCGTGAATGCAGGTCCCGACGAAGGCGGCCCATCCGTCCCCACCGGGGTTGACCGGCGGCATCCGCATGAGAGACAGCGCCAGTCGACGGTCACAGGGGGTCCCCATCTCACTCGGGCCCATAGTGGTCTGAGCGGAACGGTTGTCCTCCGATCGTCGGTTGTCGAAGGCGTAGAACATCTCCTTCAGCCGGGCGGTCAGGTCCCGGCCGAGGTCGGTCATCGGCTCCGCTGGCTGCTCCGACATCCGCCCGGAGGCCGGCTGGCTAAAAAGCGGGACCTGCGTGGCGGCGTCGTCGAGTGGCGGCGCCGGCTGCGAGAAGGGCGTCAGCCTCGCCTCAACCGTCGCCTTGTACTCGGCGAGCTGGGTCGACACCAGGCCGTTCAGGCCTTCCGCGTACTCCGTGACGCCGGGAAGTGCAGCGACCGCAGGGGCAGGTATCGAGGCAGTGGAACCTGCCTCCGCTTCCGGCGGCGAAGGTGAAGAGGGCGTCGAAGAGGTCGCATGCTCGGCACGCTCCTTCGCATCGTCCTGAGGTGGTGGCGCAGACGTGGCAGTCGGGGACGCTGCACCAGTCGAAGTCGAGTCGTTCAGGCATCCCTCCTCCTTGGGGGGTATGACGGTCCCCCCGAAGTCGCAGGGGGTCCTCGACGCCGGCAGCAGGTGCTGGCGGTATCTGCCGTTGGTGGTGGGAGCCAGGCTCTTGCCGCATTCGGAACTGGGGCACGTGATGCGGTCACTCATCGGCGTACCACTCCGTCCAGCCCTGCCTCATGGCCTCATAGGGCGGCATGCGGAGATATCCGATACAGCGCTCGAAGAAGCTGATGCGGTCACGGGCGTGCCCGAGGATCCACTTGTTGCAGATGGAGCAGCAGAGTCCCCGGACGGCGCCGGTCGCGTGATTGTGATCGACGGCAAGCTTCTTCGAAGCTCCGGTACTGCGGCGGCACAATGCGCATCGGCCACCCTGGAACCTGTAGAGCTGGGCGTACTCTCCGGCCTTGAGGCCGTAGACCCTCTGCACGCGCTTCTCATGATTGGCGGCCTTGCGCTCTTTGACGACTTGCCGCCAATGAGAGGAGCACCGAGGACCCTGCTCAAGAGCAGGGCGCTTCGGCATCTTCGGGATCTCACCGGCAAGATACTCGGCCAGGCAATCCCTGCACTGTTTAGTTGTCATGAAGCCTTATTCGGTTGTGAGGTATTCCAGCTTCTCTTCCAGCTCGACTACATGAGCCGCCAGCTTTCGAACCTGTAGGGGATGACGGCGAGGATTCAGAGCGAGAAGGGCGCGCATCGCCTTGTCGAGCTGGCTCTCGGTGTCGGTGACCTCGGCCTGCCAGGCGGCATATTCGGAGTTGGCTCGTTCCCGTTCTTCGGCCCTCTCCTTCGCCTCTCGAATAGCGGATCGCATATCGAATCGTGATTTTCGGGGGGACTCATGCCGATACCGGGCGGCGGGCCCGCTGTCATTGGGGGTGCCGGATATGCGGCGAATCTTGGCCTTGGAGTTCTCCAGGGTGCGCGCATTGCGGGGAGTGCATGGCAGGTGCACATGCTGTCCTGTCGCCACATGGCGGAGAACCCAATGGTTATGGCTGTCGGTTTCCTCCAGGAGGGTCCAGCCAAGCGGTTCGGCCCACTCAACTACCTCCCGGACTTCCTTCTTCAGTTTCCGGTTCACTGGGCGTGGCACTGTCGTCTCTCCTATGCCCACACAGACAGCACCAGTCCCGGCGAATCCACTTCATCGGGACTGGAAACGTAGCGGAGTACCAGAGGTGCCTATTCCGGGGGCACGGCGACGTAGCCATCGGAAACACGCCGGTGCTGACAGGTGCAGGTGAGAGGCGCACTGCAATGCGGCTTCTTCTTGCGTGTGTGCTTGATCCTCGCGGCTCCCGTGCCGGGGAATCGCTTCGCGAGATCGGCGAGTTCTTTGCACGATTCGCATATCACTTGCAAGCCACCTGCTTCCGTGCGCGAACCTTTGCCCGTCGGGCCTGACGTTCTTCCGGCGTTTCCGGCCAGGAGGGGGTATTCACAGCCGCCCCTGAATGACGTCGGCGTTGCCGCCAGAAACGACCCACCCCTCGTCGACCATCCTCGGGAAGTGCTTCCGCCAGTGATGGACGCAGAAGAGGAGAGTGGGCCTGGCGGTGAGCTTGGTGTTGAACGGGTCGTCCGGATCGGTGACCCGCTTTTCCACCATGTAGGCAGCGGCGGCGCCGCAGCCGTCGCACCGGTCGGCGGAGGTCAGACTGATGCTGCTCGGGTGTCGCATCTTCGCCGCCTCCACGGACGCTTCCAGGACGGGGACCATGTCGCCGTTCGGGTCGACAGGCCAGGTGCCGGTCATGACACGTGCTTCCACGACTCGCGCCGGACGATCATGTTCATCGCCGTCCAGGAGACCGCGTACTTCTTGGCGAGCGCGGCAACCGTGTACTTGCCGGCGTCGTAGTACTTGCGGGCCTGGCGGACCTTCGCGGTGGTCATCTTCGCGGCGTGGTGCTTGGCACCCTGACGTGCGGCCATGGCGGTATTCCTTTTCGGTGAAGGGATGGAAAGTAGGCGGTCCCGGCCGGGCCCATCCCAAAGCCCGGCCGGGACCTTTGCTCGACCCCCGCCCAGCCCAGTGGTAACTACGCCTGGGCCCGTCACGGGCAGGGGGAGCGGCCCCTGCTCAACGCCCGTGACACCGGAGCGGAGCGGGGGAGTGGGGCCACGGTCCTCGGAGTGTCCAGCTCGTTCCCTCGGAGATCATCTGGATGTCTGAGGTGAGGACCGTGGAGTCTTTTCAGTGGCGGGATTCGCCGAATTCGTGATGTCCGTGGGGCGCGTACTCGCGCTCCTCGGCTGACGTCGGTGGGGCCGGGAAGGACGTGTGGCGGACGTGTTCGCGGATCTCCGCCCAGGTCGCTTCGAACTCCTCGTCGGTCATGGGGATCACTTCGTTTCGATTAGAAGAATGCTTCGAGTTCTGGTCAAATGTGGAGAAATCGGACACAAAGGGTGGAAGCCCCGACTGACATGCGGTCGACGGTGCCTCAGAATTTTTTAAAAAAAGGGGAGTTGAACTGCCCCGGGCCCTCGCGGGCTACTGCCGGCGTCGGGGATGGGGGGTCTTGGCAGTGGAATGTTAGGCTGTGGGTACCAGCAGGTCAGAGCCGTGTGTGTAGAAGTGGTCCTCCCAGATGTGGAGGCCGTCCTTGGTCTCCACGCACTCCTGCGCCACGCCGGGCCCCATCACCTCCGACAGGCCGTAGATGTCGACCGCGTCGATCGCGAACCGCTCCTCGATCTCCGCGCGCATCGCCTCCGTCCACGGCTCCGCGCCGAAGACCCCGACCCGCAGCGAGGTCGCGCGCGGATCCACGCCCTGCCGCTCGAACTCGTCCAGCAGCGTCAGCATGTAACTGGGCGTCACCATGATGACGTCGGGCTCGAAGTCCTGGATCAGCCGCACCTGACGCGCGGTCATACCGCCGGAGGCCGGGATCACCGTGCAGCCCAGCCGCTCGGCGCCGTAGTGCGCCCCCAGGCCGCCGGTGAACAGGCCGTAGCCGTACGCCACGTGCACCCGGTCGCCCGGGCGGGCGCCCGCCGCGCGCAGCGAGCGGGCCACCACGTCGGCCCACACGTCCAGGTCGCCCTCGGTGTAGCCCACCACCGTCGGCAGTCCGGTGGTGCCGCTGGAGGCGTGCACGCGGCGGATCCGCGACCGGTCGACGGCGAACATCCCGAACGGGTAGTGGTCGCGCAGGTCCGCCTTGGTGGTGAAGGGGAAGCGGGCGAGGTCCGTGAGCGAGCGGCAGTCGTCCGGATGCACCCCGGCCTTGTCGAAGGCGCGCCGGTGGAACTCCACGTGCGCGTACGCGTGCCGCAGCGTGCTCCGCAGCCGCTCCAGCTGGAGCGCCGCCAGTTCCTCGCGCCCGAGCCGTTCGCCGCCGTCCAGCAGTTCCCTCATGCGCTGCCACTCCTCGCCACTCGCCCGGCCGCCCGGCCGGTCAACGGAAAACGGACGACCGATCATTCGGTAGATACGTGTGGGGGCCAGTAAAACGTTCCCGGACCCGGTCCTGGCAAGGGCCCGGGGTCACCTTTCCGACACCGCCGCACCCCCGGCGGGCGGTGCCGGTGTCACCCCTTGGAGTGGGATCGGCGCCGTCCACGCATACCGGCGGGGGGTCCGGGGGGACGGTCGGACCGACCGGGGCCCCGCGGCCCCGGCCCACCCCGCCGCCCCGCCCCGGGACCGGCGGGCCCGACCGCGCGCCCGGACGAAAGCGAACGCCATGCCTGTCCCGCAGCCCCCAGCCCCCGCGGGGGTGACGCCGTGACCACCACGGCCACCGGAACCGCCGACACCCCACAGGTCCACTTCTGGGCGGTACCCGACCTCACCGGCCTCGACTTCGACCCGCTGCTCGCCCGGCTCCTCCACGAGGACCCGGTCACCCGCGTCCGGCTCCCGCACGGCGAGGGCCACGCCTGGCTCGTCACCCGCTACGAGGACGTCAAGTTCGTCTCCGTCGACCCCCGCTTCAGCCGCCAGGCCGTCTGGGGCCGCTCCATCACCCGGCTCGCCCCCCACTTCATCCCGATGGAGGGCGCCGTCGGCTTCGCCGACCCGCCGGACCACACCCGGATGCGCCGGGTCGTCGCCCGCGCCTTCAGCGCCCGCGCCCTGGCCTCGCTGCGCGACCACGCGCAGGCCGTCATGGACGGGCTCCTCGACCGGATGGCCGAGCACGGCGCCCCCGCCGACCTCATGGAATCCGTCAACCGGCCCTTCCCGCTCGCCATGGTCAGCGAACTGATGGGCGTCCCCGAAGCGGACCGGCACCTCATGGCCCACTGGTCCGACACCATCATCTCGGCCGGCGCGGGCCGCGAGGCCAGCGAGCGGGCCAAGGCCGAGATGGGCGCCTACTTCACCGAACTCATCGGCGGCCGCCACGACGCCGGAAGCGACCAGCTCGCCGCCGTCCTCGCCGAGGCCGTCGCCGACGGGACGCTCACCGGGCACGAGGCCGTCGGCCTCGCCGTCCTCATCCAGATCGGCGGCGCCCACGCCGTCCGCAACAACAGCGCCAACATGGTCTACGCGCTGCTCACCCACCCCGGACACCTCGCCCGGCTGCGCGCCGAACCCGAGCTGATCCCGCAGGCCGTCGACGAACTGCTGCGGTACATCCCGCACCGCAACGCCGTCGGCCTCTCCCGGATCGCGACCGAGGATGTCGAGGTCGGCGGCGTCCTCATCCCCGCCGGAGACCCCGTCTACGTCTCGTACCTGACCGCCAACCGCGACCCGGACGTCTTCGCCGAACCGGAGCGGCTCGACTTCGACCGCGCGTACAACCCGCACGTCGCCTTCGGCCACGGGCCGCACTACTGCCCGGGCTCCGCGCTCGCCCGCATCGAGTCCGAGATCCTCCTCGCCTCCCTGTGGAACCGCTTCCCCGACCTGCGGCTCGCCGTCCCCGAGGACGAACTCCGCTGGCAGCGCGGCGCCCTCATCCGCGGCCCCGAGACCCTTCCCGTGACCTGGTGACAGGAGCAGGCGCCCCGTGACAGCCACCGCCATCGGAGCCGCGGGCGGGCTCGTCGTCCCGCCCGGCCACGGCCGCACCCTGACCACCGCCGCCCAGCACGTCACCTTCAAGGTGACCGGCGAACACTCCCGCGCCGCCTCCACCTTCGAGGTCGTCGTCCCGCCCGGCTTCGACGTCGGGGCGCACGCCCACGGGCACAGCGAGGAGCTGTTCTACCTGCTCGACGGCGAACTCGACGTCCTCGCCTTCGAACCGCTCGTCCGCACCCGCGACAGCTGGCGCGACTGGGAGTCCGCGTCCGGGCAGCGGGTCGTCCGGGCCACCCCGGGCACCCTCATCCTGGTGCCGCCCGGCTGCCCGCACGCCTTCGCCAACCCCACCGGCACCCCGGCCCGGATGCTCTTCCAGGCGTCGCCGCCGCCCGACCACGAGCGGTACTTCGAGGAGCTGATGGAGATCCTGGCGGAGGCCGGGGACGGCGGCGAGGTCGACCACGCCGCCATCGCCCGGCTCCGCGTCCGCTACGACATCGACCAGATCACCCCGCTCCGGCACGACGCCGGCGCCTGAGGTACGCAGGGACGCCCCGGCGCCGGCGGGCACGGCGCCGGCGGACGCGGCACCGGAAGCGGCGTGCGGCCCCCGCCGCGGGAAAAGGCGTTGCCCGCGCCCGGCGACCGTCCTTCAATGGCCACGATGAGCCACGCACCCCACCTCCTGGACCTGTACGACCGGCAGCTGCGGCAGGCGGCGCGCCCCGACGGACCCGGCTGCCGCGTCGAACGCGACGGCGCCGTCGTCCGCCAGACCGGCCCCGCCCACGCCTGGAACGGCGTCCTCTGGTCCGGCCTCGACGCGCGCACCGCCGACGCCGCCATCGCCGCCCAGCTCGCCCACTTCCGGGCGCGGGGCGTCCCCTTCGAGTGGAAGCTGTACGGCCACGACGGCCCCGCCGACCTCGCCGCACGGCTCGTCGCGGCCGGCTTCACCCCCGAGGAGCCGGAGACCCTGCTGGTCGCCGAGGCGAGCGCGCAGGGCGGCCCGGTGGCGCTGCCGGACGGCGTCGAACTCCGCGAGGTCACCGACGAGGAAGGGGTCCGGCAGGTCGCGTGGGTCCACGAACAGGCCTTCGGCACCGACGCCTCCCACCTCGCCCATCGCCTCCTCGAACGGCTCGCCGCCGACCCCGGCACCGTCCCCGCCGTCCTCGCCCTCGCCGACGGCGTCCCCGTCAGCGCCGCCCGCCTGGAGCTGTACCCCGGCACCGACTTCGCCGGACTCTGGGGCGGCGGTACCGTCCGCGCGTGGCGCGGCCGGGGCCTCTACCGTGCCCTCGTCGCCCATCGCGCCCGCGTCGCCGCCGCCCACGGCCACCGGTACGTCCAGGTCGACGCGGCCCCCACCAGCCGCCCCATCCTCCAGCGCCTCGGCTTCGTCCCGCTCACCACCACCACCCCGTACACGCACGCCTGAGCCGCGTTGTCGGTGCCCCCGGGCATCATCGGGAGGAGAGAGCGCACGCACGGGAGGGGACCAGCGGACCATGGGGATCGCCAACGACACGGTGGGGGAGCACGCGTTCCTGCGCGGACTGTACGAGGACGGGTACTTCCCCGACCACGTCGTCGACAAGGGCCGGGAGATCCTGCTCCGGCTCTGCGAGCGGATCGAGGCCGAGCGCCCCGCCGGCCTGCCGGAGCTCTACCGGCTCACGCACGCGGCGACGGAGGAGTTCAACCGCCTGGAGGCCGAGTTCGAGGCCGCCGGGAGCGAGATCGAGACCGTCGCCCGCGAGGAGATAGGCGGCGACTTCCGGTTCGTCGCCGTCGCGTACGGCTACGCCGGCGCCGACCCGGAGGAGCTGATCGCCCCCCGCACGTGGTGACGGCCCCGCCCCGCGGCCGGGTTGTCAGCCCAGGACGGCCCGCCGCGCCGCGATCCGGGCGCGGTACGCCGGGTACCAGGGCTCGCGCCGGCTCCGCGCGATCACCTCGCGGGCCCGGCGCGCGGCCCCCGCCTGCCGGAACAGGTCGGCGGCGCCCCACAGGCAGAACAGCGCGAGCAGCACCCGCAGCCAGGTCAGCGGCGCCCACAGCACCGCCGCCGCGAGCACCGCGGAGACGGCCACGTTCGTGACCACCAGCATCCGGGCGGCCACCCGGGCCGCGAGCACCGGATCGGCGGGGCCGTCCTCCGGGTCGTCCGGCGCGTACACGGTCGCCTCCCGGGTCAGCGCCCCGTTCCGCAGCAGGGCCCAGGCGCCGGGCGCCAGCACGGACAGCACCGCCACCGTCCGCGCCACGCCCTCGTCCGGCACCCACACCGCGGCGGCGCAGACCACCGACAGCGCGAACGCCGGCCACGGCGGCATCAGCGCCCGCAGCGCCCGCGTCCGGTCGGCGTCCAGCAGCTCGGACAGGGCCTCCGGCGAGGGCTCGGGGGCGGTGCTGTCGGTCATGGCGGTCCTCCGCGGCAGGATCCGGGCGTGGGCGTCCGCCGGGGCACGTCCCGGTGGTGCCCCGGCGGATGATCAGACCGCGCCCGGCGCGGAAAGGTTGCGTACGGCGACGCCCGGCGGGCCCGGCACGATCCGGAGGAGACGGGCCGGGACCGCGGCGGACCCGGGCGGTCGTCAGACGGACGCCTTGCGCAGGGCCGTGGCCGCGACGGCCGCCGACGCCAGCGCGATCACCGCGCACACCGCGCCCGCCGCGTTCAGGCCGTTCGTGTACGCCTCGCGGGCCGCGTCCAGGACCCGGGCGGCCGTCTCCGCCGCGCCCGCCGGCAGCGCCTCCGCCGCCACGAGCGCCGCGTCCGCGCCGTTCCCGACCGCCTCCGCCAGCCCCGGCGCAACCCCGTCCGGGACCTCCACCGTCCCCTGGTACACCGCCGTGCCCAGGCTGCCGAGGAGTGCCACGCCCAGCGCCGCGCCGAGGTCGCCACAGACCGACGACAGCGCCGCCGCCGACCCGGCCCGCTCCGGCGGCGCCGACCCCACCACCAGGGCCGTGCCCAGCGCGCCGATCGGCCCGCCGCCGAAGAACGCCGCCACGAAACCCGCGACCAGCAGCGGCATCCCGCCCGCCGGACCCACCAGGACCAGCAGCCCGTAGCCCACCGCCGCCACCAGCAGCCCGCCCGCGACCACCAGGTGCACCGGGAAGCGCCGGGCCAGCGTCGGCGCCAGCTGCGCCGCCACGATCGACGCGACCGCCGACGGCACCATCCACAGGCCGGCCTCCATCGGCGACAGGCCGGCGACGAGCTGGAGGTAGCCGGTGATGAAGAGGTAGCTGCCGGCCGTCGCGATCATCGACACCAGCAGGATCGCCAGCGCCGCCGCGAACCCGCGCCCCCGCAGCAGCCCCAGGTCGAGCAGCGGGTGCGCGATCCGCTTCTGCCGCGCCACGAACACCGCGCCGACCGCCACCCCGCCTGCGAGCGTCAGCAGCGGCACGACCGACCAGCCGTGCCGGGCCAGTTCCTTCAGCCCGTGGATCACCGGCAGCACCGCCGCCAGCGACAGGACGACGCTCACCGGGTCCAGGCGCCCGCCGCCCGGCTCCTTGTACTCCGGCAGCAACCGGGGCCCCGCGACGAGCAGCACCAGCATCACCGGCACGCCCAGCAGGAACACCGAGCCCCACCAGAAGCGTTCGAGGAGCAGACCGCCCACGACCGGCCCGAGCGCCGTGCCCGCCATGAAGCAGCCCGCCCACACGGCGATCGCCCGGCCGCGCTGCCCCGGGTCCCGGAAGATGCTGTTCACCAGCGACAGCGTCGACGGCATCAGGGTGGCCGCCGCGACGCCGAGCAGCGCCCGGGCCGCGATCAGCATCTCCGCGCTGGTCGCGTACGCGGCGAGCAGCGAGGTCAGCGCGACCGCCACGGCCCCCACGAGCAGCAGCCTGCGCCGCCCGATCCGGTTGCCGAGCGCGCCCATCGTGATGAGGAAGCCGGCGATGAGGAACCCGTACGCGTCCATGATCCACAAGGACTGGGTGCCGGTCGGCCGCAGCGACTCCGTGAGGTGGGGCAGGGCCAGGAACAGCACGCTCTGGTCGAGCGAGATGAGCAGCGTGGGCAGCGCCAGCACGGCGAGCCCCGCCCACTCCCGGCGCCCCGCGCGCGGCGGGGCGTCCATCGGTGAGATGACGGACATGGTCGTCCCTTCCTGCTGAACCGGGGGAGAGATGGTCTCGTTGACCTCGGGGACGACCCTGCCGGGAGGCGCTCTCGGTCCCCTCTCGGTCCCCTCTCGGTTCGCTCCCGGTCCGTTCCCGGTCCCGCCGCCGGCGGCGTGATCTAGGGTGAGCGGCATGCGTTTCGGGGTGCTGGGGCCGCTGGCCGTGTGGACGGACGACGGGGCCGAGGTCACCGTCCCCGAGGCGAAGGTCCGCGCCCTGCTCGCCTGCCTCCTGACGCACCGCGGGGAGGTCGTGCCCGCCGACCGGCTGGTCGGCGAGGTGTGGCCGCACGATCCGCCGGCGCGGCCCGCCGGCGTCCTCCAGAACAAGGTGTGGCGGCTGCGCAGGGCCCTGGAGGAGGCCGAACCGGGGGCCCGGCGGCTGCTCGTCTCCCGGCCGCCCGGGTACGTCCTCGAAGCCCCGCCCGGCAGCGTGGACGCCGACCGCTTCCGCGCCCTCGCCGAGCGGGCCAGGACCGCCACCGGCCCCGCCGCCCGCGCGGCCCTCCTCGGCGACGCGCTCGCCGAGTGGCGCGGCCCCGCGCTCGCCGACTTCGCCGACGAGGAGTTCGCCCGCGCCACCGCCGCCCGGCTGGAGGAGCAGCGGCTCTCCGTCCTGGAGGAGCGCGCCGAGGCCCGCCTCGCCCTCGGCCTGCACGCCGAGGTCGCCGACGAACTCGGCGGCCCGGTCGCGCTCCACCCGCTCCGGGAGCGGCTGCGCGCCGTCCACCTCCGCGCGCTCTACCTCGCCGGCCGCCAGAGCGAGGCGCTGACCGGGTACGAGGAGGTGCGGACCCGGCTCGCCGAGGAGCTGGGCGTCGACCCGGGCCCCGAACTCGCCGCCCTGCACCGGTCGATCCTCACCCAGGCCCCTGGCCTCGCCCCCGCCCCGCCCCACCCGGCGCCGCCCGCCGGCACCGGCCCCGCACCGGCGCCCTCCGGCACGCCGGCCGTCCCCGCGGCGCCCGTCCCCGCCGCGCTCACCGGGCTCATCGGCCGCGACGCCGCCGTCGAGGAGCTCGGCGCCCTGCTCCGTACCGGACGGCTGGTCACCCTCACCGGCTCCGGCGGCGTCGGCAAGACCCGTCTCGCCCTCGCGGTCGCCGCCCGCGCCGCGACGGCGTTCCCCGGCGGGGTGCGGCTGGTGGAGCTCGCCGCCCTCGACCGCGCCGCGGACGGGCGGCGGGAGACCGCCTCCGCCGAGGTCCGGGAGGCCGTCGGCCGCGCCGCGGGCGTCCGCGACGACGTGCCGCCCGCCCCGGGCACCGACCCGCTCCCGCCGGTCGACCGGATCGCCCGCGCCCTCGGCGAGGCCCCCGTCCTGCTCGTCCTCGACAACTGCGAGCACGTCGTCGAGCCCGTCGCCGCGCTGGCCGCCCGCCTGCTCGCCGCCGCGCCCGCGCTGCGCATCCTCGCCACCAGCCAGGTCCCGCTCGGGCTCACCGGCGAGCACCTGCACGAGGTGGCGCCGCTGCCCCGCCCGCGGCCGGGGGAGTCCCTGGATCCGGCGGACCCGGGCCGGTTCGGCGCGGTGGAGCTGTTCGTCGCCCGGGCCACCGCCGCCGCGCCCGGCTTCACCCTGGACGCGGCCACCGCCGGCGCCGTCGCCGCGATCTGCCGGCGGCTCGACGGCATCCCGCTCGCCCTGGAGATGGCCGCCACGCGCGTGCGTGCCCTCGGCGTCCGCGAGGTCGCGGACCGGCTCGACGACCGCTTCCGGCTGCTCGCCGTCGGTTCCCGGGACGCGCCCGCCCGCCAGCGGACCCTCCGCTCGGTCCTCGACTGGAGCTGGGACCTGCTCGGCCCCGGCGAGCGGACCGTCCTGCGCCGCCTCGCCGTGCACGCCGACGGCTGCGCCCTGGACGCCGCCGAGGAGGTCACGGCGGGCGTCCCCGGCCCGGGGCCGGACCCCGCCGACGTCGTCGACCTGCTGTCCCGGCTGGTCGACGCGTCCCTCGTCGTCGCCGCCCCCGCGGGCCCCGACGGCGGCGTGCGCTACCGGCTCCTGGAATCGGTCGCGGCCTACGCCGGGGAGCGGCTGCGCGAGGCCGGCGAGACGGAGGCCGTACGCGCCGCGCACCGGGCCCACTACCTGCGGCTGGCCGAACGGGCCGAGCCGCTGCTGCGGGGAGCCGCACAGGCGTCCTGGCTCCGCCGTCTCGACGACGAGACGGCGAACCTGCGCGGCGCCCTCGACTCCGCGGTCGCGGCCGGGGACGCGGAGACCGCGCTCCGCCTCGCGACCGCGCTCAGCTGGTACTGGCGGCTGCGCGGCCGGGCCGCCGAGGCCGAGCGCTCGCTCGCCGCCGCCCTCGCCGTGCCCGGCCCCGCGCCCGCCGCGCTCCGCGCCCGTGCCGCGGCCTGGCTCGGCGGCGTCCGGCTGGCCTCGGGAGGCAGCGCCGACCCGCTCGCCGAGTACCGCTCCGCCCTGCGGGCGTACGAGACCGTGCACGACCCGCTGGAACAGGCGCGCGCCGCGTGGTTCCTCGGCTCCCACCTCTACGGCATCGGGGACGCCGAGGCGAGCGCCGCCCTGGTCGACGGGGCCCTCGCCCGCTTCGAGGAGCTGGGCGACCGCTGGGGCACGGCGGCGGCCCTCGCCACCCGCTCCTTCCACGCCAAACTCCGCGGCGACTTCCCGGCGTTGCTGCGCGACGGCGAGCGGAGCCTAAAGCTGTTCCGCGAACTCGGCGACGAGTGGGGCCGGTTGCAGGCCATGGTGCCGCTCCAGACGCGCGCGGAGATCGTGGGGGAGTACGCGTACGCCGCGGAACTCCACCGGACCTGCCTGGACATCGCCGAGCGCCTGGACCTGCGCCGCGAGGTGTCGTTCCAGCTGTCCGGCCTCGGCCGGATCGCACTGCTCACCCGGGAGTACGGGCGGGCGCGGGAGTTCCACGAGCGGGCCCGGCGGATCGCGGTCGAGCAGACCGACAGCTTCGGCGAGCAGTACGCGGAGATCGGGCTCGGCATGGGCGCCCGCCGCGAGGGCGACCTCGACGCCGCCGAGGCCCACATGCGCAACGTCCTCGACACCCACCGGCGGATGGGCTACGAACCGGGCATGCCCGCGCTGATCCTGGCCGAGCTGGGCTTCGCGGCCGAGCTGCGCGGTGACGCGGAGCGGGCCCTGGAGCTGCAGACCTCGGGCCTCGCCGCCGCCCGGGCGACCGGCGACCCGCGCGCACTCGCGCTCGGCATGGAGGGTCTGGCCGGCGCCGTCTCGCTCGCGGGCGACGCCGCCCGCGCGGCCCGGCTGCTCGGCGCCGCCGCCGCCACCCGCGCCGGCGTCGGCGTGCCGCTCCCGGAGGGCGAGCACGACGACGTGCTGCGGATCACCGCCCGGGCCCGGGCGGCCCTGGGCCCGGAGGCGTACGAGGAGGAGTACGCCCGCGGCGCGGCGGCGCCGGAGGAGGCCGCCTAGGCGGCCCAGTGCGCGGGGCGCTCGAAGCCCTCCGGGAGGACGGTCCGGGCGTCGCCGCGCGCCGCGTTCAGCTGCGGCTGGGTGAGGAACAGCGCGTCGGTGAGGGTGGCGCCGGAGAGGTCCGCGTCGCGCAGGTCGGCGCCGATCAGGTCCGCGAGGGTGAGGTCCGCGCCGCTCAGGTCGGCGGCGATCAGCAGGGCGCCGCGCAGGTCGGCGCCCCGCAGCTTCGCCCCGCGCAGCCGCTTCCCGATGAGGTCCGCACCCCGCCGGCTGCGCGGGGTGCCGCCGGCCGTGGCCCGGACCAGCTCGCTGGTCCGCAGCAGCAGCGGGTTGACCTCGGCGCGCACGGGCCCGACGTCCAGCTTCTCCAGCTCGGCGGCCGGCGCGCCGGCCAGCGCCTCGACCCGCGCCAGCGCCGCCCGCACGTCGCCGTGCAGGGACCGGGCGGCGGGCCGCCGCAGCGCCTCGGTCAGGTAGCGCAGCAGTTCGTGGAGCTGGCGTACCACCGGGAAGACGTCGTACATCTGCCGGGCGGTCTCCGGCGCCTCCCGCCACGACACCCCGCCGAAGGTCGCCTGCGACACCCGCTGCCCGGCCCCGAAGCAGTCGTAGACCGTGCAGCCCTGGAATCCGCCCGGCCGCAGCCGTGCGTGGATCCCGCACCGGAAGTCGTCCTGGAGATTGCGGCAGGGGTCGCCGGCCGCCTTGTTCACGGCGAAGTCGGCGGACTTGGCGAACGGCAGGGCCACACAGCACAGACCGAAGCACTGCGCGCAGTCACCGCGCAGCGCGGCATCCCGGGTTTCGGGCACGGGGGAACGGTTCCTTCACGGTTCGGGAGGGACGATCTGCCCACCGTACCGCGCCCCGGCGCGGGCTCCGGGGGCGCCCGAATCCGTTTGCGGGGCGCCCGCGGCAGCCGGGATGATCATGGCCATGCCGACGTTCACGACGTATGACGGGACCGCGCTCCACTACCGGGTGCTCGGGCAGGGGGAGCCGCTGGTGTGCCTGGCGGGCGGTCCGATGCGGGACGCGGTCTACCTCGGGGACCTCGGCGGGCTCTCCTCCCACCGCCGTCTGGTCCTGCTCGACGCCCGCGGCACGGGCGCGAGCGCCGTCCCCGCCGACCCCGGGAGCTACCGCTGCGACCGGCAGGTCGCCGACGTCGAGGCCCTCCGCGCCCACCTCGGCCTGGACCGCGTGGACCTCCTCGGCCACTCGGCGGCCGGAAACCTCGCCCTCCTCTACGCCGCCGCGCACCCCGCGCGGATCCGGTCCCTCGTCCTCGTCGCCTCCGTCACCCGCGGCCTCGGCCTGTCGGCCACGGACGAGGAGTGGGACCGGGCGGTGGCGGCCTTCGCCGGCCAGGACTGGTACCCCGAGGCCCGGGCCGCGCTCGAGGCGATCGGGCCCGGCACACCGCTGCCGCGCGTGTACGAGGCCGCCGCACCGTTC
Source organism: Streptomyces sp. NPDC057854 (assembly GCF_042797055.1). Classification (NCBI taxonomy): domain Bacteria; kingdom Bacillati; phylum Actinomycetota; class Actinomycetes; order Kitasatosporales; family Streptomycetaceae; genus Streptomyces; species Streptomyces sp. NPDC057854. The sequence continues at coordinate 583,427 of NZ_JBHVMF010000001.1, read as the reverse complement.
TCGTACGGCCGCTGGGACGCCGCCGCCCGCGCCCACGCGGCCGGAGGCGCCCGGCAGACCCACTGGGAGGCCGCCGTCGCCTACCACGGCGACGGCGCCTACGACCCGGAGGCGACCCGCCGCGCCCTCACCGCGCTGACCGCGCCGGTGCTGGTGCTGGCGGGCGAGCGGGACGCGGGGCCCACGCCCGCGGCGGCGGCCGCGACGGCGGCCCTGCTCCCGGCCGCCGAACCGGTCGTCCAGCCCGGCGCCGGGCACTACCCGTGGATCGACGACCCGGACGCCTTCGTCCGCACGGTCACCGCCTTCCTCGACACCCCCGGCACGTCCCGCCGGGATCGCTAGGCCCGTTCCTGGGCGTCCGCCTCCGTCGCGACCGCCTTCGCCCAGCGGTAGTCCGCCTTGCCGCTCGGGGAGCGCTGGATGCGGGGGGTGAGGACGAGCTGGCGGGGGACCTTGTAGCCGGCCAGGTGGCGGCGGCAGTGCGCCTGGACGGCGGCCAGGTCCAGCGGCGTCGTCCCCTCGCGCTGCTGGACGACGGCGGCCACGTGGCTGCCCCACGTCGGGTCGGGGACACCCGCGACCAGTGCGTCGTACACGTCGGGGTGCGACTTGAGGGCCTGCTCGACCTCCTCCGGGTAGACCTTCTCGCCGCCGGTGTTGATGCACTGGGAGCCGCGGCCGAGGACGGTCACGACGCCGTCCGCGTCGACCGTCGCCATGTCGCCGAGGAGCACCCACCGCACGCCGTCCCGCTCGAAGAAGGTCTCGGCCGTCTTCGCCGGGTCGTTGTAGTAGCCGAGCGGCACGTGGCCGCGCTGGGCGAGCCGCCCGATCTCGCCGACGGCGACCGGCGCGCGCGTCACCGGGTCGACGACCTGGGTCCGCTCGTTGACGTGCAGCCGGAAGCCCCTCTCGGGGCCGGAGTCGTCGGTCGCCCGGCCGTTCGAACCCGACTCGGTGGAACCGAAGTTGTTGAGCAGCAGCACGTGCGGCATCAGCGCGCGCAGCTGCGCCCGTACGGTCTCCGACATGATCGCGCCGGAGGAGGAGAGGCTGAACAGCGCCGACAGGTCGGTGCCGCGCAGCGGCCCGGCGAGCGCGTCGATCAGCGGGCGCAGCATCGCGTCGCCGACCAGCGAGATGCTGGAGACCTTCTCCTTCTCCAGGGTCCGCAGCACCTCCTCGGGCACGTACTTGCGGTGCAGGACCACCCGCTGCCCGTAGTGGAAGGCGATGAAGGTGGTGAGGGTGGAGGTGCCGTGCATGAGCGGCGGCGCGGGGAAGAAGGTGAGGCCGGCGCCGCCGGCGGCGACCCGCTCTGCCAGCTCCTCGGGCCGCTTGACCGGCTCGCCGGAGGGGTCGCCGCCGAACAGGCCGGCGAAGAACAGGTCTTCCTGGCGCCACAGGACGCCCTTCGGCATCCCGGTGGTGCCGCCGGTGTAGATGATGAAGAGGTCGTCGCCGGACCGGGGGGCGAAGCCACGCCCGGGATCCGCGGCCGCCTCCGCCTCCTCCAGGGGTGCGGAGCCGAGCGCGGCGGCCCCCTCGGGCGGCGTCCCGACCCGGACGAGGTGCCGCAGCTTCTCGCACCGCGGCAGGGCCGCGGCCACGCGGTCCGTGAACTCGGCGTCGTACACCAGGGCGGCGAGGTCGGCGTCCCGGTAGAGGTAGACCAACTCCTCCTCGACGTACCGGTAGTTGACGTTCACCGGCACGATCCGGGCCTTCAGGCAGGCCAGTACGGTCTGGAGGTACTCGACGCCGTTGTACAGGTGGAGGCCCAGGTGTTCGCCGGGGCGCACGCCCGCGTCGAGCAGGTGGTGGGCCAGCCGGTTGGCGGCCTCGTCGAGTTCCGCGTAGGTGAGCCGGCGCTCGGCGCCCGTCCCCGGGTGGTCGACGTAGACCAGCGCCTCGCGCTCCGGCACCACGTCCACGACCGATTCGAACAGGTCGGCAAGGTTGTACTCCACCATTCCTCCTGATCCCGGCTCGTTCGGACTCGGGCGGTCATCAGAGCACCGCCGGGGACAGGTGGGAAGAGGGCGCGTCAAAGAATCTGACTGAGTGTCAGAGAACTATTGAACTGCCCACGCCGCTCCTGCAACCTGTTCCAGAACTGGAGACGGGAGATGCCCATGGCCGGCACCGAACACCTCACCGTGCGGCGCGAAGGCGCCACGCTCGTCCTCACCCTGAACCGCCCCGAGGCGAAGAACGCCCTCTCGCTGCCCATGCTCGTCGGCCTCCACGACGGCTGGACCGAAGCCGACGCCGACGACTCCGTCCGCTCGATCGTCCTCACCGGAGCGGGCGGCGCCTTCTGCGCCGGCATGGACCTCAAGGCGCTCGCCGGCAAGGGCATGGCGGGCGACGCGTACCGCGACCGGCTCAAGGCCGACCCCGACCTGCACTGGAAGGCGATGCTCCGCCACCACCGCCCGCGCAAACCGGTCATCGCCGCCGTCGAGGGACCCTGCGTGGCCGGCGGCACCGAGATCCTCCAGGGCACCGACATCCGGGTCGCCGGAACCTCCGCCACCTTCGGCCTCTTCGAGGTCCGGCGCGGCCTCTTCCCGATCGGCGGCTCCACGGTCCGGCTGCCGCGCCAGATCCCCCGCACCCACGCCCTCGAAATGCTCCTCACCGGGCGCCCCTACTCCGCGGAGGAGGCCGCCCGGATCGGGCTGATCGGCCGGGTCGTCCCCGACGGCACCGCCCTCGACACCGCCCTCGACCTCGCCGAACGGATCAACGCCTGCGGGCCGCTGGCCGTCGAGGCGGTGAAGGCGTCCGTGTACGAGACGGCCGAACTGACCGAGACCGAAGGGCTCGCCGCCGAACTCGAGCGCGGCTGGCCGGTCTTCGACACGGCGGACGCGAAGGAGGGCGCCCGCGCCTTCGCGGAGAAGCGGCGCCCGGTGTACCGGCGCGAGTGACGTCCCCGGAGACGCGACCTCCGCCCCACCCGCGCCCCGGAGTCCCCCCCGATCTCCGTCTCCCCCCTCTCCTCCGAGGAAGGCCCATGACCCTCACCCCGCCCCCCGACATCCTCCGCGCCCCGCTCGTCGTCGAGTTCCCCTTCACCCGGTCCCTCGGCCCCGTCCAGTCCGCCTTCCTCACCGGACTGCGCGAGCGCACCGTCCTCGGCGTCCGCACCGAGGGCGGCCGGGTCCTCGTCCCGCCCGTGGAGTACGACCCCGAGACCGCCGCCGACCTCCGCGACCTCGTGGAGGTGGCGCCCACCGGCACCGTCACCACCTGGGCCTGGAATCCCGCCCCCCGTCCGAACCAGCCGCTCCCCGGCCCTTTCGCCTGGGTCCTGGTCCGCCTCGACGGCGCCGACACCGCCCTCCTGCACGCCCTCGACGCCCCCGGCCCGGACGCCGTCCGCACCGGCATGCGGGTCCGGATCCGCTGGGCCGCCGCCCGCACCGGCGCCATCACCGACATCGCCTGCTTCGAGCCGTACGACGACGAGGCCGAACTCCCCGCCCCCGGGCAACCCGTCCCGCACACCGGCGCGTTCGACGACCCCGTCACCGGCATCGTCACCCCCACCCGGCTCGACTACACCTACAGTCCCGGCCGCGCCCAGACCCGCTACCTGCACGCCCTCTCCGAGCGCCGCACCGTCGGCGAGCGCTGCCCCTCCTGCGCCAAGGTGTACGTCCCGCCCCGCGGCGCCTGCCCCACCTGCGGCGTCGCCACCACCGACCAGGTCGAGGTCGGCCCGCGCGGCACGGTCACCACCTTCTGCATCGTCAACATCAAGGCGAAGAACCTCGACATCGAAGTGCCGTACGTCTACGCCCACATCGCCCTCGACGGCGCGGGCCTCGCCCTCCACGGGCGCATCGGCGGCATCCCGTACGACCAGGTGCGCATGGGCCTGCGCGTCGAGCCGGTGTGGAGCGAGGACGGCCGCTACCCCGACCACTACCGCCCCACCGGCGAACCGGACGCGGACTACGACACGTACAAGGAGCTGCTGTGAGCGCCCCCGCCCGGGACGTGGCCGTGGTCGCCTTCGCCCAGAGCGACCACCGGCGCCGCACCGACGACCTCTCCGAGGTCGAGATGGTCATGCCCGTCCTCCACGAGGTCCTGCGCCGGACCGGCCTGAAGACCTCCGACATCGGCTTCACCTGCTCCGGCTCCTCCGACTACCTCGCCGGGCGCGCCTTCTCCTTCACCATGACGCTCGACGGCGTCGGCGCCTGGCCGCCGATCTCCGAGTCCCACGTCGAGACGGACGGCGCCTGGGCGCTGTACGAGGCATGGGTGAAGCTGCTCACCGGAGAGGCCGACACCGCCCTCGTCTACTCCTACGGCAAGTCGTCGCCCGGCTCCCTCCGCGACGTCCTCACCCGCCAGCTCGACCCGTACTACCTCGCCCCGCTCTGGCCGGACTCCGTCGCCCTCGCCGCGCTCCAGGCGCAGGCCCTCATCGACGCGGGCGCCACCGACGAGACGGCGCTCGCGGGCATCGCCGCCCGCAGCCGCGCCGACGCCTCCGCCAACCCGTACGCGCAGGTCACCGGCGCCCGCCCGCAGGGCGAGCACGTCGTGGCGCCGCTGCGCACCGGCGACTGCCCGCCGGTCGGCGACGGCGCCGCCGCCGTGATCCTCGCCGCCGGCGACCGCGCCCGCGAGCTGTGCGCACGGCCCGCCTGGATCCGCGGCATGGACCACCGGATCGAAGCGCACTCCCTCGGCGTCCGCGACCTCACCGACTCGCCGTCCACCCGGCTGGCCGCCGAGCGTGCCGGCGCGTTCGAACGGCCCGTGGACACCGCCGAGCTGCACGCCCCCTTCACCTCGCAGGAGGTCGTCCTCACCCGGGCCCTCCGCCTCGGCGCCGACGTCCGGATCAACCCCTCCGGCGGCGCGCTCGCCGCCAACCCCATGATGGCGGCCGGCCTCGTCCGGCTCGGCGAGGCCGCCGCCCGCATCCACCGGGGCGACTCCGACCGCGCGCTCGCCCACGCCACCTCGGGCCCCTGCCTCCAGCAGAACCTGGTGGCCGTCCTGGAAGGAGACCCCCGTGGGTAAGGAGCCCGTGGCCGTCGTCGGCGTCGGCCAGACCAAGCACGTCGCCGCCCGCCGCGACGTGTCCCTCGCCGGACTGGTCCGCGAGGCCGCCGCGCGCGCCCTCGCCGACGCCGAGCTGACCTGGGCGGACGTCGACGCCGTCGTCATCGGCAAGGCGCCCGACTTCTTCGAGGGCGTCATGATGCCGGAGCTGTACCTCGCCGACGCCCTCGGCGCCGTCGGCAAGCCCCTGCTGCGGGTGCACACCGCCGGTTCGGTCGGCGGCTCGACCGCGCTCGTCGCCGCCAACCTGGTCGCGGCCCGCGTCCACCGGACCGTCCTCACCCTCGCGTTCGAGAAGCAGTCCGAGTCGAACGCCATGTGGGGCCTGTCCCTGCCGGTCCCTTTCCAGCAGCCGCTGCTCGCCGGCGCCGGCGGCTTCTTCGCCCCGCACGTGCGCGCGTACATGCGGCGCACCGGCGCCCCCGACACGATCGGCTCCCTCGTCGCGTACAAGGACCGCCGCAACGCGCTGAAGAACCCGTACGCGCACCTCCACGAGCACGACATCACCCTGGAGAAGGTGCAGGCGTCCCCGATGCTGTGGGACCCGATCCGCTACTCGGAGACCTGCCCGTCCTCCGACGGCGCCTGCGCGATGGTCCTCACCGACCGGGCCGGCGCGGCCCGCGCCCCGCGGCCCGCGGCCTGGGTGCACGGCGGCGCGATGCGCAGCGAGCCGACCCTCTTCGCCGGCAAGGACTTCGTCTCGCCGCGGGCGGGCCGCGACTGCGCCGCCGACGTGTACCGGCAGGCCGGGATCACCGACCCGCGCCGGCAGATCGACGCCGTGGAGATGTACGTGCCGTTCTCCTGGTATGAGCCGATGTGGCTGGAGAACCTGGGGTTCGCCGCCGAGGGCGAGGGGTGGAAGCTGACCGAGGCGGGCGTCACCGAGCTGGACGGCGACCTGCCGGTCAACCCGTCCGGCGGCGTCCTGTCCACCAACCCGATCGGCGCCTCCGGCATGATCCGCTTCGCGGAGGCCGCCCTCCAGGTGCGGGGGGAGGCCGGCGAGCACCAGGTGGACGGCGCCCGCCGGGCCGTCGGGCACGCATACGGCGGCGGCGCCCAGTTCTTCGCCATGTGGCTGGTGGGCGCCGAACCGCCGGCCTGACGCGCCGGTCAGCGCAGGCTGTCGCGGACCCGGGTCGCCAGCGCCACCGGATCGCCCTTCGGGTTCACCGGGTAGGCGTCCCGGCGCAGGTTCCAGGCGTTCTCCCAGGCGAACCAGTCGATCGGCTCCGGCGCCCGCCCGGTGACCAGCGCGTTCTCCAGGGAGTCCAGGTAGGTGTCCCAGCGGGGCGCGTAGAAGCCGGAGACGAGCCCCGACCACTCGCGGTTGGCGTAGTCGTGCAGTCCGGCCTCGCTGCCCGCCCGGTGGCCCCAGGTGGTGACGAGCGAGCGGGCGTCGAACTCCAGCGTCGCCCGCTCGGCGTCCGACGCGCCCCACGCGCGGGCGCCCGCCAACCAGGGCCCGAGCAGGAACCGCCGGTCGGTGGCGAGGAGTTCGTCGAGCAGCGCCATGGACCGCCGCCACTGCGCCGCGTGCGCCCGGAACGCCGTCAGGTCCTTCGCCTCGTACGCGGCCTTGATCTTCGGCAGCAGCACCCGGCTGCGGTTGGTGAGCGCCTGCCGCGCCGTGTCCACCAGGTCGAAGCGGTACGCGTCGGTGGTCCGCAGCGCCGGCGCCACCAGCAGCAGCTCGTCCAGCGCCCGTTCCACGGTCGCCGCGTCGTAGCGCATCGCCTTCGGCCCCCAGGAGGCCGCGGTCCGCACGGTCAGGCTGGGGCGGGCGGTGAAGAGGCTGTCCTGGGACTCGCTCCAGCCGTTCGACGCGGTGCCGTACGGGCCCTTCCGCAGCCACTCCCACGCCCGGGCCGCGTGCGGGTCCGGCGCGCCGTAGCGGCGGGCCGCGTACCGGCCGAACCAGTCGGCGTGCCCGACCGGGGCGTCTCGCCAGGCGAGTTCGGTGAAGAGGGAGAAGGTGACCGGGTTCGCGGAGGTCGCCTCCGGGAGGAAGGCGATCCCCTTCAGGGCGCTGCCCGGCTTCGTCCGCCATGCCTCGAACCGTTCGGTCCACACCGACGTGTTGGCGCCGATCGTGGTGTGCCCGCCGAAGTTGGGGATGGTGCCGAAGGCGTACGGCGTCCCGGACCACGCCGTTTCGCGGTCCAGGTTGTCGTACCGGTCGGAGAGCCCGTCCACCACGAGCAGCCGCGAGGTGTCGACGCCCGCCAGCAGCTCCGCCTTCGGGTTGCGCTGCCAGCCGAGCAGCACCCAGGTCGCCCCCGGCCGCGCCGTGTCCAGCGAGGTCATCACGTGTGCGGCGGCCTCGCCGACCGGCACGTCGCCCGGGTTCCCGCCCTCGTGCAGCAGGTCCATCTTGTACATCGTGGTGGTGCCGAGGAGGCGCGCCTGGTGCCGGTAGAAGGAGGCGGCGACCCGCGCGAAGACCGGCCCGCGCGGATCGAGCCAGTCCGGCCGCGCGAAGCCGATCCACCGGCCCTGCGGCACCACCCTGCCCTCCGGGTTGCGCGCCGTGAAGCCGGGCGGGACCGTGCCGAAGTAGCCGGGCAGCACCGGGGTCATGCCCAGCTCCCGCAGCCGCTCCACGATCCGCTTGCCCAGCGCCGCCCGGCGGGTGATCAGCTGCTCGGACACCGGACCGCCGAACGACGACATGTTCTGCATCAGCCACCACGGCTGGTGCGCCGGACCCGGGATCCACTCCCGCAGCTCCGCGCTCGTGTAGCCGAACTCCTGGAAGGCGGCGTGGTAGGCGGCCTCCGCGCCCATCTGCACGAACACCTCGTTCACGCCGTGCAGCGCCAGCAGGTCGATCTGCCGTTCGTACGCCTTCCAGTCCCGGTACGCGCCCGAGTAGCCGTCGTCCGTGTCGTTGAGCGCGAACCGGTGCGGCACCGAGGCCGACCGGGTGACCTTCCCGGCCGGCGCGGGCAGCCGGTCCGGCAGCGCCGACAGGCTGTCGCCGGGCGAGCCGAGGTCCACGCCCACCGTGTAGGAGAGGTACCAGTGCACTCCGCGCAGCAGCACCGCCGGCGTGGTGCCCGTGACGACGATCCGGCCCGCCGTGCCCGCCACCGAGAACCGGTCGCCCGCCTCCGTCCGCGGCACCAGCACCAGGTCGAACTGGCGTGCGTGCCGGGGCAGCAGCCGCTCCAGCGCGGCCCGCGCCGCCCCCGGCGCGTACGCCGCCGAGGGCGCCCCGGCGGCGCCTGCCGCGGGCGGCGCGGGCTCCGCCGCGGCAGGCACCGGCGACGGCAGCGCCGTCACCACGGCGGCGCACAGGGCGAGGGAGCACGCCGACCGGGCGGCCCAGGACCGCGCCCGGGAAATGGGAGGTCTCATGTCCGGCTCATCCCCTCGTCAAGGACCCACGGCGATCATGAACTGACCGCCCGTCATATGGGAGACGGAGCCGCGATCCCGGTCAAGGGCGACACGCTCCGCGCGCCCCTTCCGCGCCCCCGCACATCTGTCCGTCGAACACCCCCGACCCGCGCGGGGCACCCGCCGCCCGTTCACCCCAAGACCACCCGAACTGCTTGGGAGAATGCCGTTACACACGGCCCGTTCCGGCGTACGCTGGACCTTTCGCGGGGTGATCGCCCAGGCGCCCCGACCGTGCGCCGGGCGTGCGCCCCCTGTGTGGGGGTGGAACGTGGCACGACAGGACGGCAGGCAGGCCCGGCAGGGCTTCGGCCTCTTCGAACGCGAAGCCGCGCTCGACGCGGCCGAGGACGCGCTCGACCTGCTCACCGGCCTCGCCGACGAGCCTCCGGCCCCGCCCGTGACCGTCCCCGCCCCGCGCGACGCCCGCGTCATCCCCCTCCACGGCCGTACGGGCTCCGCCGAGCACCGCCCCGAGACCCCGGCCGCACGCGGCGGCGTCCTCGTCTACGCCGCACCCGCCGGACTCGGCAAGACCACCCTCCTCGCCGAGATCCGCCGCCGGGCCGGCGCCCGCGGCTGCACCGTCCTCTCCGCCCGCGGCGGCGACCAGGAGCAGCGCGTCGCCTTCCACGTCGCCCGCCAGCTCCTCCAGCCCCAGCTCGCCCACGCCTCCGACGCCGAACTCCGCGAACGGCTCGGCTCCTGGTACGACATCGTCGGCCCTGCCCTCGGCCTGCGCGCCGCCACCGCCGGCTCCCCGCCCGACCCCCAGGGCCTGCGCGACGGCCTCGACTGGGTCCTCACCCACCTCGCCGTCCGCCGCGCCCCGCTCGTCGTCGTCCTCGACGACGCCCACTGGGCCGACCCCGAGTCCCTGGGCTGGCTCGCCTCCTTCGCGCCGCGCGCCGAAGACCTCCCCATGCTCCTCGTCGTCGCCTACCGCCCCGACGAACTCCCCGACGAGGGCGCCGAATTCACCGGGCGGCGGTCCGGCCAGCGCCCGCACGGCCTGGCCCCGCTCACCCCTGAGGCCGTCGCCCAGCTCGTCCGGGACCGGATAGGGGCCCACGCGGACGACGCGTTCTGCCACGACTTCTGGACCGTCACCGCCGGCAACCCCTTCGAGACCGTCGAACTCGCCGCCAAGGTCCGCGACCGCGGCCTCGACCCCACCGCCGACGGCGCCCACGAGCTCCGCGACCTGGCCGCCGCCCTCAAGGGCAGCGGCCTCGTCCAGCGCCTCGAACGGCTCGGCACCGCCACCGTCCGGCTCGCCTGGGCCTGCGCCGTCCTCGGCACCGAGATCTCCCCGGCGCTCGCCGGAGCCCTCGCGGGCCTCGGCGACGAGGCCGTGGCCGACTGCGCCGAACGCCTCCGCGAGGCCCGCGTCCTCGCCGCCCCCGGCACCCCCGACGGCCCGCTCGAGTTCGTCCACCCGCTGATCGCCAGCGCCGTCTACCGCGCCATCCCGGACGCGATCCGGGTCGCCTTCCACGGCCAGGCCGCCTGGTGCGTCATCGACGCCGGGCTCGGCCCCGCCGCCGCGGCCCGCCACCTGCTGGAGACCCACCCGGAGGGCGACCCGTGGGTCGTCACCCAGCTCCGGGCCGCCGCCCGGGAGAACCTCCGGGCCGGCGCCCCCGACGCGGCCCGCCGCCACCTCGCCCGCGCCCTGCGGGAGCCTCCCGCCGCCGACGAGCGCGCCGCCGTCCTCTTCGAACTCGGCTGCGCCTCGCTCCTCACCGAGCCCGCCACCACCGTCAACCACCTGCGCGCCGCCCTGGAGGAGCCGATCGCCGACCCGGTCCTGCGCCAGGGCATCGTCTACCGCCTGTCGCAGGTCCTCGCCCACAGCGACCGGCTCGCCGAGGCGTCCGCCCTGCTGGAGGACGAGAGCCGCCGCACCACCGACGCCCGCAGCCGGCTCCGCATCCAGGCCGAGCGGTTCATGTGGGACGCCCTCCGGTCCGACGAGCCGGAGTCGCCGGCCCGCTCCCGCCGGCTGGCCGCCCTCGCCGACCGGCTCCCCGGCCGCGACCTCACCGAGCGGTACATCATCGGCCTGCGCGCCTGGGACGCCACCCTCCGCGCCGAACCCGCCACCGTCGCCCTCCGGCACGCCGAACGGGCCCTCGAAGGCGGCCTGAGCTGGTGCGACGAGAGCCGCGGCTTCGAGGTCCCGGTCCTCGTCGCCCTCATCCACCTCTACGCCGACCGGCCCGGGCGCGCCGAGGAGCTGTTCGCCGCGGGCACCGCCGAGTTCGAGAAGCAGGGCTGGCGCGGCGCCCACCTCTCCTTCGCGTACACCCTCCTGGGGTACATCCGCTTCCGCCGCGGCCGGCTCATGGAGGCCGAGGACTTCGTCCGCGCCGGCCTCCGCCTCGCCGAGCGCGTCGGCCCGCGCACCCCCGCGCTCTGGTACGCCACCGGCGTCATGATCGAGGTCCTGCTGGCCCGCGGCCGCACCGAGGAGGCCGAGCGGGTCGCCCGCGAGCACGACTTCGGCGAGCCGTTCCCCGCCACCGTCACCATCCCGGACTGCGAGACCGTCCACGCCGAACTGCTGCTGGCCACCGGCCGCGCCGAGGAGGCGTGCGCCGCGCTCGCCGACATCGGCCGCCGGCTCGAACCCCGCGGCAAGCGCAACCCGTCGTGCAGCCCCTGGCAGCTCTACCTGGCCCTCGCCGAGGCCGCCACCGGCTCCCCGGCCAAGGCCCTCACGACCGCGCAGGACGCCGTCGCCCGCGCCCGCCAGTACGGCGCGCCCTCCGCGATCGGCCAGGCGCTCCGCGTCACCGCCGAGGTGTCCGAGGGCCCCGAGCGGATCAAGCTCCTGGAGGAGTCCGTCGACTGGCTCGACCAGTCGCCTGCCGCGTACGAGCTGGCCCGCTCGCTCGTCGCCCTCGGCGCCGCCCTCCGCCGCACCGAGCGGCACGCCGAAGCCGCCGAGCACCTGTACCGGGGCCTGGAGACCGCCCAGGACTGCGGCGCCGACGGTCTCGTCGAGGAGGCCCGCGCCGAGCTGGCCGCCGCCGGGCTCCGCCCGCGCGCCCTGCACACCGCCGACGGCAACTCGCTCACCGCCCGTGAGCGGGCCGCCGCCCGCGCGAGCGTCCGCGGCCTCGACCCGGCCGCCGTCCTCGGCGTCGACCCCACGACCGCGGCCCGGCTGCTCTCCTCCGTCTACCGCAAGCTGGGCACCGACCGCTCCGGGCTCGCCGAGGCCCTGGGCGACCTCGGCGAGCGGGCGGCTCCGGAGGCGCCGGAGGAGACCGCCGGGGCGGCGGACCAGGGGGACTGAGGCCGCCGGCGCCGCCCGCGCGGCGCCGGAAGGACGGAGCCCGGCGCCGCACCGCGCGCCCGGGCACGTACCATGGCCGTATGTCCTTCCTCCGCCGCCGCAGCGCCACTCCCGCGGGTCCGGACTTCGACGTCCTGGCCATGGATCCGGGGGACTGGCCCGGCAATCTCGGCGCCGGTCTGCTGCCCGCTCCCGACGGTTCCTGCCAGGGCGTGTTCCTGCGCTACGACCTCTTCGGCGGCCGCGGCCCCGCGATGATCATCGGCAACCTCCCCGAGGGCTCCCCGGCCCGGGAGCTCGCCGAGGGCCAGATCCCCTTCGAGGTCGCCCAGCTCCTCGCCGCCCTCGAGAACGACGAGCCGGTCGAGGTGCTCGACACCGAGGACGTCCCCGTCATGCAGGGTGACAACCTCCTCATCGTGCGCCGCCTCAAGCTCTCCGAGAGCCGCATCTCCTGCGTCCAGTTCGACCGCAGCGACAACGTCCTGGTGACGATCGCCAGTTGGGACCGGCCGATCACCGACGACCTGTACGCGCTGCTCAAGCCGCTGCCCGCCGAACTGTTCCAGCAGGGCTGAGCGGGGGCGGGGGCCGATGAGCGCACGCGTCGACGCCTGGGTCTGGGCGGTCCGGCTCACCAAGACCCGCTCCCAGGCCGCGGCCGCCTGCCGGGCCGGGCACGTCAAGGTCAACGGCGAGCGGGCCAAACCCGCCCAGGCCGTGAAGCCCGGCGACGAGGTCCGGGTCTACGTGGCGGGCCGCGAGCGGATCGTCGAGGTCAAGGAACTGCTGACCAAGCGTGTCGGCCCGCCGGTGGCCGCCGAGGCGTACGTCGACAAGACCCCGCCCCCGCCGCCGCGCGAGCACGTCGCCCTCGCCGCCGTCCGCGACCGCGGCGCGGGCCGCCCCACCAAGCGCGAGCGCCGCGAACTCGACGAGCTGCGGGGCCGCCGCCCCTAGGCATGGCGGGAAACCCGAAGGGCCGCCCCGGAACGTCCGGGGCGGCCCTTCGCGGTCGCTCAGGCCGGTGCGCCGGCGAACGCGCTCGCCACCCGCGCCGCCGTGGTACCGAGCCCCTGCGGCACGGTCCAGTCCGGCGCAGGAGCGGTCGCCCTGGCGCGGGCGCGCAGCAGCGGGGTGCCGGCGCCCGCGTGCACGTCCCCGGCGCCGTAGCGCCGCACGCTGCGGTGCCAGTGCAGCACGCCCGCGAGCCAGTCCTCCAGCTCCCGCAGCCACGCCCCGAAGGCCGCCCTGCCGTCCGCGTCGAGCCCGAAGTGCGCGTACATCAGCGGTACTTCACGCTGCTTCAGGTGCTCGTACTGGCGCAGCCGGCCGCGCATCAGCTCGTGCACCATCCGGGCGGCGGTGTCCCGGTCGACGTCGAAGAACCGCTCCAGGACGAGCACGCCGTTGTGCAGCTCGCCCTCGGCCTCGACCTCCTTCTGGTACGAGAAGAGGTCGTTGACGAGCGCCCCGTAGTCCGCCACCGCGTTCTCCAGGGCGCGGACCGTGCCCGACCGGAACAGCTCGGCCGGCAGGGCGCCGTTCCGGCGCAGCCGGCTCATCAGCATGGTGAGTTCGGATCCGAAGGTGCTCCTGCGCATCTCCACGTAGTCGACGGGGTCGGGCACGCGGTGCTGTGCCTGGTTGTGCAGCTCCCACATCCAGCTCTCCAGCATCGCGTCGAGCGCCGTCCACAGCTCCGCGCGCGCCCCGGGCCGCATGGGGCCCGCGGTCCGGGCCCACACGTCGGCGAGGGACCGCTCCAGCGGGTTCACCGCGAACGCGGCGGCGGAGCCGGGGTCGTCGACCGGCAGGCACGCCCGCAGCCGCTCGGTCTGGGCCCGTGCTCCGGTCAGGTCGCGCTTCCGGCCGAAGACCAGGGGGTAGTAGTCGTCGGCGTAGGTGCCCCAGGTCAGCCAGAGGGTGCTGAGCTCCAGCTCCTCCAGGGTGGCGTCGGGGTCGAGGCCGGCCGAGCAGAGGGCGAGGTCGAAGCCCTCCATCAGAGGCCGGTCCCAGATGTCGTCCAGCAGCCCCATGGCCTGGGCCCAGTCCTCGGAGCGCCGCTTCGCCTCCTGGTGGTGCGGGCTGAGGGTCAGGGGATAGTGCAGGTCGAAGTCGGGCAGCGGCAGCGGGCCGACGGGCTGGTGGGGGGTGTGGGTGAGGCTGCGCAGCCGGGCCTCGCCGGACCGGCCGCCGAGCAGGCTGCGGATGTCCAGGACGGACATGCCGAGCGCGGGCGCGGGCGCGGCGCCGTCGAGCATGCCCTCGTTCATGTAGCGGCTGGAGCGCATGTGCCACTCGTGTCCGCCGGACTGCCAGTCCTGGAGCCCCTTGGTGTACGCGCCGACCGCCGCGATCTCCTGGGGGGTGAGGCGCTCCTGGACGGCGAGCGCGGGCACCTCGGTGAGGGCGGTGTTCTCGAACTGCTGGAGCCGTGAGGTCAGCAGGTCGTTGACGGCGTCGGCGGCCTCCTGGGTGGAGCAGCCGAGGAAGTGCTCCAGGACCAGCACGCCGTTGCTGTTCTCGCCCTCGTCCTCCACCTCGCGCTGGTACGAGAAGAGGTCGTTGCGCAGGTGGACGGCGTCCGAGAAGGTGTCGCGGAGCACCCGCAGCGGCCGGGAGCCGGCGATCCGGTCGGGGACCTCGGCCCCGGCGGCGTACTCCACGAGCCCGGCGGACCAGGGGGCGCCGCCGACCTTGCGGCGCATCTCGATGTACTCCAGCGGGTTGGCGATCCGGCCGTCGTTGATGTTGTCGAGCTCCCACAGGGACTCGTACAGCAGCGCCTCGGTGGCCTCGGCGAAGCGGCGCCGCCAGCCGTCGGACATGGCGGGGACGGTGCGCCGCCACAGGTCGGCGAGGCCGGCCTCCACGGGGTTGACCGGCTCGGGCATGCCGTGGCCGGGGTCGGCGGGCATGAAGGACGGCAGCCGGTCCAGGTACTCCTTGCTGCCCGCCCGGTCCTGGGTGCGCTTGAAGACCTCCAGGAAGTGGTCGTCGAAGAAGAAGACCCACGTGTACCAGTCGGTGACGAGGTTCAGCGCCTCCTCGCCGCAGTCGGGGTGGGTGTAGGCGCAGAGCAGCGCGTAGTCGTGCGCGTCGAGGTCGGCCGTCTCCCACACCCCGGAGCCCTCCAGCATGCCCATCGCACGGGCCCACTCCCGGGTGTGCGTCCGGGCCGCCTCCACGTGGGGGTTGAGGCGCGCCGGATACGGGACGTAGAAATCCGGCATGGCGAAGGGCTGAGGCATGTGCGGACGGGCCTTTCCGGGGGAAGGGTGCTGTTCCGGCCCAGCCTTACCCCTGCCCGGAGCGAGGAACCCCCCGTCGGCAATAGTCGTACGAACAGAGGAAAGGGCGGTGCGGGGGACGGACCCCGGCACCACCCCCCGCCTTTCGGCCAGAACGTCTCAGCCCCATGAAACCCGCACGTCAGCGGCCTTCACAAAGGCGATCCGATGGCCGAACTGGATCTGGTAGTACTCCTCCTGCCCGCGCACCACCCGGTGTCCGCTGCTGTCGAACACCGGTGCGTAGTAGTACTCGCCGGGCGTCTTGTGCCCCACCACGTACCGCTGCCCCGCGAGCAGCCGGTACGGCAGCGGCGAGACCGCCTGCACCGGCACCCCCGCCGGGTACGCCGACGCCTCCGGGTAGGCCCGCCCGTACACCGGCACCTCCGCCAGGCCCTCGCGTGGAGTCAGCACCAGTCCCCGCGCGTTCACCGCCGTCGGCCGCGCCTGCGGATTGTGGAACCACGCCTTCTGCCCCAGGTACCAGATCGCCGTCCAGTCGCCCCGGCGCTCCGCCACCGCGTAGCTCTGCCCCGTCGACGCCCGCGCCCCCGTGTCGTTGACGCCCGTCGTGGAGTCCTGCCCGCCCGGCCGCAGACCGATGTCCTTCACCAGCGGCGCGTCGGCGCTCGGCGCGGTGTGCAGGCGCACGGCCCCGCTGCCGTGCGGCGCGCACGCCTGCCCGGCGGCCGAACACCCCGTGTAGACCGGCTGGTTCTCCCCGTACGCCGGCCGGATCGTCACCACGCCCGCCGCCGGTCCCGCGCTCGGCGTCAGCGGCCGGCCGAGCAGCCGGAAGTAGTGCGCCCAGTCCCAGTACGGCCCCGGGTCCGTGTGCATGCCCCGGATCGTCGACGCCACCGTCCCCGGCACGTTGTCGTGCCCGATGACGTGCTGCCGGTCCAGCGGGATGTCGTACCGCTGCGCCAGGTACCGCACCAGCCGCGCCGAACTCCGGTACATCGCCTCCGTGTACCAGGAGTCCGGAGCCGTCAGGAACCCCTCGTGCTCCAGGCCCACGGACTTCGCGTTCACGTACCAGTTCCCGGCGTGCCAGCCCACGTCCTTCAGCGGCAGGTGCTGGGCCACGTGCCCGTCCGAGGAGCGCAGCGAGTACTGCCAGGAGACGTACGTCGGGTCCTGCACCAGCTTGAGGGTGACGTCCCAGGTCGCCTCCGTGTCGTGCACGACGATGTAGTCGATCGACTGGGAGACCGGCCGGTCCGCCTTGTCGTGGTTGCCGTAGTCGCCGTCGCCGAACTCCTCGTACGGCGCCGGGATCCACTCGCACGCCACCGTCGTCGGGCACTCCACCGGGCCCGGCTCCGGCGCCCGCAGTCCGAGCCCCGCGAGCTGGCCGGTCTCCGGCACCACCGCCGGAGCGGCCGCCAGCGCCACCCGCTGCCCGCTGTCCGTGACCCGCGCCTCGCCGGTCCGGATCACGTCGAAGACGTCGTTCGCGTACGCCGCCGCCGTGGCCGCGTCGTCGGCGCCCGAGTACCGGGCCACCGCCCCGTACCAGTCGCCCGGATCGGCGCTCGGCGCCAGCCCCGCCTCCCGCTGGGCCGCCGCGAGCAGCGCCGCGCCGCCCTCGATGTTCGCCGCCGTCGAGGTCCGCAGCTCCTCCGCCGGGATCCCGGAGAGCGCCGACGCCCGCTCCAGGGTCCGCAGGCGCGGCGGCAGCTGCTCCGGCGCGGGCGGCGGCGTGTGGGCGCCGGTGCGCGCGGGCCGCGCCGCGTCCCCGCGCGCGTCCTCGTCGCCGTCCGAGTGGTGCGGTACGGAACGGGCCAGCGCCGTCGCCGTGTCGGTGAGGTGCATCGGCCCGTAGCCGCCGGTCACGCTGGGCGCGCCGGCGTGCCCGTCCCAGCGCGACTGGAGGTACGACACCGCGAGCAGCACGCTCTGCGGCACGCCGTGGCGCTCGGCCGCCGCCGCGAACTGGCGCTGGAGCGAGTCCGCCACCGGCGCGTCGGCCCCGGCGGGCGGCGCGCCCGACAGCAGCGGCAGGAGCAGGGCGGCGGACGCGGCGACGGACAGCAGCCGCCCTCGGGACGACGCGGAACGGAGCAAGGCGGCCTCCAGGGGTGGGGGGTGACACGGGGGCGTGCGGGACCGAACCCGTACAGGGGTAGCCGCTCCCGGACCATCCGTCAATCACCCCTCACCGCAGGAGAGTTCCCACGTCAGCGCCGTTCCGGCGGCCCGGCGGGCCGACTTTCGCGGTGACGGCCCGCCCACCGGCGGCGCGTCGGTGGTCTCGACCAATCGCGCCCGGCGCGGGCGGCCGGGAACTCTCCCCGGAGACGGCGAAGCGCCGCACTCCCGGTGTGTCGGCACCGGGTGCGCGGCGCACCCCCGTGTCGCGGCCGGGACGTCAGCGCGTCCCGACCGCCGCGCGCACGGCCCGCCGTGCCATGGCGCAGTCGTCGTGCAGCCGCCTCAGCAGCAGCCGCTGTTCCTCCCCGGGGGCCAGCGCCCCCGACGGCACCGGCACCGTGCCCGCCGGAGGGGCCTCCTTGATGGTCCGCTGCACCGCCGTCTCGTACGTGCGGATCTCCCGCGTCAGCACGATCATCAGGTTCACCAGGAACGCGTCCCGGGCCGCCGGGCCCTGCTGCTGCGCCATCTGGCTGATCTGGCGGCGCGCCAGCGGCGCGTCACCGAGCACCGCCCACAGCGTCGCCAGGTCGTAGCCGGGCAGGTACCAGCCGGCGTGCTCCCAGTCGACCAGGACGGGCCCGGCGGGCGACAGGAGGATGTTGGAGAGCAGGGCGTCACCGTGGCAGAACTGCCCCATGCCCTGCCGCCCGCCCGCGTGCGCCAGGCCGTGCAGCAGCTTCTGGAGGTCGTCCCGGTCCCGGTCGGTGAAGAGACCCAGCTCGTGGTACCGGGCGATGCGCGCCCCGTAGTCCAGCGGCGCGTCGAAGGTCCCGGCCGGCGGACGCCAGGCGTTGAGCCGGGCGATCGCGCCGAGTGCCGCCCGCACGTCGGACCGCGGCGGGGCCTCCAGCGGGTGGCGCGAGAGCGCCGCCGCCCGTCCCGGCATCCGCTCGATCACCAGCGTGCAGTTGTCCGGGTCCGCGGCGATCAGCCGCGGCGCGCGCACCGGCGGACGGTGCCGCACGAAGGACCGGTAGGACGCTATCTCGTGCCGGAAGCGCTCCGCCCACGCCGGCGAGTGGTCCAGTAAACACTTCGCCACCGCCGTCGTGCGTCCGGTCGTCCCGACGATCAGGACCGACCGGCCGCTGCGCCGCAGCACCTGCACCGGGTTGAACTCCGGGCAGATCCGCTGCACCGAGGCGATGGCGACCTTCAGCTGCGCCCCCTGGGGGCCCGACAGGTCGATCCTGCCGCTCATCTGCGCGCCGGGTCCGGTACCGGTTCCGGCGGCCCGGGGGCGCGGCCGGACGCCCCGCGGCGCGGGGGCGAGGTACGGTCCGGCCCCGGCCGGCGCCAGGCGGGTCTGCGGCCGGGGCGGGGCGGACACGGAGGACGATGCTGTGTACATGGAGGTGACAGATCCCTTCGTGTGCCGACGAAAAGCGTGCGTCGCCCCCGCCCGCCCCCGGTCCGCACCCTGGGGAAAATGAGGGCCGGTCGACGGGGCGGGGTGGCGCATACCTACCTGACACCCGCGCACGGGTAGCGGAACACCGAGCGCACCCTGGCGAACCCTGGCGAATAGTCGCCAGCCCTATGACAGGGGGCTACTGTCAACTCAGCCGAGAACCTGGGGGCTTAGACGTGACAGGACAGACCAACACCCGCCTGGCGGACCTCTTCGGCCTCGCCGGCTGGTCCAAGGGCGAACTCGCGCGGCTGGTCAACCGGCAGGCGGCGGCCATGGGCCACCCCCAGCTGTCGACCGACACCTCGCGGGTGCGGCGCTGGATCGACAAGGGGGAGACCCCGCGCGATCCCGTTCCCCGGGTGCTGGCGGCCCTGTTCACCGAGCGACTCGGTCGTGTCGTGACCATCGAGGACCTCGGGTTCGTACGACGCGGGCGTGCCGGTACGCGGCAGGCCGTCAGGAGCACCGACGAGAACCCTGACGGCATGCCCTGGGCTCCCGACCGTACGGCTGCGGTCCTCACCGAATTCACGGGAATGGACCTCATGCTCAACCGACGCGGGCTGATGGGCGCGGGCATCGCGCTCACCGCCGGATCCGCACTCAACAGCTCCCTGCACGACTGGCTCAGGACGGAGCCCTCCCGCCCCGCCGCGGCTCCCCGCGCCACCGATCCCCTCCACGCCGACCCCGCCGGGTACGACCGCTACGAGGCCGCCCCCATCGGGTCGGAGGAGATCGAGGCACTGGAGCGCTCCGTGGAGGTCTTCCGCGCCTGGGACGCCTCCCGGGGCGGCGGCCTCCAGCGCAAGGCCGTGGTCGGCCAGCTCAACGAGGTCGGCGGCATGCTGGCGTACCGCCACGCCGAGCACCTCCAGCGCCGGCTGTGGGGCGTCGCCGCCAACCTGGCGGTCCTGGCCGGCTGGATGTCCCACGACGTGGGCCTGGAACCCACCGCCCAGCGGTACTTCGTCATCGCGGCGCACGCGGCCCGCGAGAGCGGCGACCGGCCCCGGGCCGGCGAGGCGCTGTCCCGCGCCGCCCGCCAGATGGTCCACCTCGGCCGCCCCGACGACGCCCTGGACCTGATGAACCTCGCCAAGTCCGGCGCGGGGGAGGAACTGCTGCCGCGCACCAAGGCGATGTTCCACACCATCGAGGCGTGGGCGCAGGCGTCGATGGGGCAGGGGCAGGCGATGCGCCGCACCCTCGGCGAGGCCGAGGACCTGTTCGTCTCGGACCGGAACGAGCAGACGCCCAGCTGGATGCAGAGCTTCGACGAGGCCGACATGCACGGCATGCAGGCGCTCGCCTACCGGACCCTCGCGGAGCACGACCCGGCGGCGGCGGTCACCGCCCAGCGCCACGCCCGGCTCGCCCTGGACCTGCGGCGCGACGGGCACAACCGCTCGAAGCTCTTCGACCACATCTCGATGGCGTCGGCCTGCTTCATCGCCGACGACCCGGAGCAGGCGGACCGCTACGCCCGGCTGGCCCTCATCTCGATGGGCGAGACCTCCTCGCACCGGACCTGGCACCGGCTGCGCGAGATGTACCGGCTCACCGGCCAGTACGCGGGCTACTCGAAGATCGAGGACCTGCGGGCCGAGCTGGAGGTCGAGCTGCCGCGGGCGCCGGAGACGCCGCGGCCGGGGACGGCCTGAGCACCGGTACGACCCCGGGCGGCGCGACGCGGACGGACGGACAGGGCCCCTCGGCCCGCGCTCCGGCCTGCCCGGCGTGCGGCACACCGTGCTCGCGGGGCCGCCGTGGTGCCGGGGTCAGGAACCGACGCGGACGACCATCACACAGGCGTCGTCCTCGCGTGCCTCGTCGCCGAACTCCTCCAGGACCGTCCGCAGGCACTCCTGCGCGTCCCGCGCCTCCGCCAGCCGGGGAGCGAGCGCGAGCAGTCGTGCCACGCCCGTGTCGTCGAGGACGTGGGCGCCCCGGGTCAGGCCGTCGGTGTGGAGGACGAGCACGTCGCCCGGCTGGAGCCGGGTCTCGGTCTCCTCGTACGCGGCCCCGCCGGTCGCGCCCAGGAGCACGCCCTCGGGGCGGCGCAGCGGGCGTCCCGTCCCGCCGCGGAACAGCAGCGGGGCGGGGTGGCCGGCCTGCGCCCAGACGAGCGTCCGCGCCGCCGGGTCGTAGCGGCAGCACAGGGCGCTGCCGAGGGCCGGCTGGCCGGAGCTCTCCAGGAGCTGGTTGAGGTGGCCCATCAGGGCGCCGGGCCGGATCCCGGCCACGGCCATGCCGCGCAGCGCGCCGAGCAGCATCGCCATGGAGGAGGTCGCGGCCACGCCGTGGCCGGTGAGGTCGCCGACGGTCAGCAGCGCGTCGCCGGCGGGCAGCGCGAGCGCGTCGTACCAGTCGCCGCCGATCAGATTGGCGGAGGCGGCCGGGAAGTAGTGGCCGGCGACGCCGACCGGGGCCGGCCCGTCGTGTGCGAAGCCGAGCGAGCCGCGCCACGGCGGGAGGACCGCCTCCTGGAGTTCGACGGCGACCCGGTGCTCGGTGCGCTCGATCTGCCGGCTCTGCTCCAGGCGGTCGCGGCTCTCGCGGAGGGCCCGCTCGCTGCGGCGCAGTTCGCTGACGTCCCTTAAGACGGCCCACATGGAGGCCGTGCAGCCGTCGGCGTCGAGGACCGGTTCGCCGGTCATGTGCACGGTGCGGCGCGTGGCGTCCGGGCGGACGATCCGGAACTCGCCGTCGATCGGCTTCCCGTCGATCAGGCAGTCGGTCACCATGCCCTGGAGGCGCGGCTGGTCGTCGGGCAGGACCACCGTCGGCATCTCGTCGAGCGACATAGGGCCCCGCTCGCGCGGGCGTCCGAAGATGTCGAAGAGTTCGTCGGACCAGCTCACCTCGTCGGTCAGCAGGTTCCACTCGGCGCTGCCGACGCGGGCGAGGAGCGAACCGGTGGCCGTGGGCGCCTCGCCGTAGGCGGCGCCGGCCTCGCTGGTGAACGAGCCGTCGAACAGCGGGCTGCCCCCGTCCGGCGCGGCGTCCTCCGGGGGCGCGTCCTTCGGGGCCGGGGGAGCCGCGGCCGGAGCGCCGTCGCGGAGCTGGCCGAACTGCGCGCGCAGGTCGTCGAGTTGATGCATCGCCAGGTCGCACAGCGCGCGCTGCCAGCGCTGCCGGGGATCGTCGTCGTGGGCAGCGGCGTCCCGGCGGACGGCGTCGACCTCACCGCGCAGACGACTCGTCTGCGAGATCAGCGCGTCCACGGCGCCCGGCTCCGGAGGCTGGGCGGAACGGTCCGCGAACAGAGGGGACGGCATGTCGTACTCCGATACAGGCGCGGCGCAGGCCCGGATGGTGACGGGTCCAGGAGACGACTGTGGCACAGGGGAGGAGCGCTCGTAAGGGGTTTGGCAACACTCGATCCGGTGGTGCTTCTGGCATATGCCAACGGCCCGGCCGTGAGCGGCCGCGACACCACGCGTTACGGTGCACGTGTGGTGAGCGACGAGGCGAACGGTACGGCGGGCGCGGTGGGTACGGACACGGGGGAGGCGGCGGCGGTGACTTCGGCCCCGGCCGGTACGGCGGTGCTGCTCGCGGCGGCGCCGGCCGGACGCGGCCGCACCATGGACGCGGCCTCCGTGCTGCCCGCGCTCGCGGCGGTCCCGCCCGGCGTCCTCACCGGCACGGCGACCGCGACGCTCGTCGAACTCGCCGACCCCGTCGACCCGCAGACCGTCCTCACCCGGCTGCGCGCCGCCGCGCAGAGCCCCGGCCCGCTCGTCGTCTTCCTCGCGGGCCAGCTCCACCTCGACCGCCGCCAGCAGCTGCCGCACCTGGCCCTGGCCCGCAGCACCTCGGCCGCGCTCCGCTACACGGCCCTGCCCTGGCATTGGCTCGCCGAGGCGGCCGCCGCCCGCCCGGCCGGGACCACGACGATCGTCGCCGACCTCGTCGCCGACCCGGCCGCCTGGGACCGCCTCGGCACCGCCCCCGACCTGCTCCGCCTGACCCCGTCGCCGACCCTCTACGCCCGCGTCACCCCGCCCCCGCGCCGCGGCGAACGCACCACCCCCGACTACCTCCGCGCCTGGGCCGACCAGTGGCGCGCCGGCACCCGCGCCCCCTTCCCGGCACTGCACACCGAGGCGGCGGCACGCACGGTGACGGTGGAGGCGCTGTTCCTGCCACGGCCGCAGGCGCAGACGCAGGGGCAGGGGCCGGAGCGGGTGGGCGAGTGGGGGAGCGGGGCCGGTCCGGCGCCCGTCCCGGTCGCCGTAGTCGTGCCGGTGCCCGCACCTGCGCCGCCCGCGCGCGCTCGGAGCCGCGTCGCCGCGTCCGCCGGGGAGCCCGGCCCCGTCCCGGTGCGCGCGGCCGTTCCCGTCCCGGCCGCCCCTCCCGTCCCGAACGGGGTGCCGCCGCTCCCGGCGGGGTACACGGCGGCGGCTCCGCCCGTACCGGCTCCGGCGGCGGAGGCCGCGCCGGCGCCCGAGCAGCAGCCCGGGAGCCCGCCGGGGGGACGTCCCACGGCCGTCCCCGAATCCGGCGGTGAGGGCGAAGAGAGCCCGGGCACCATGAAGTTGGCGCCGCCCCGTGGGCGGGAGGAGAAGGAGCCGGTGGTCCCTCCGATGCCCGAGGCTCCGCCCGTCGTGCCTCCGGCGGCGGCGGATCCACGGCGGGTCGGGTACGGCCGGGCCCCGGAGGCGGAGCCCGTACCGCACGATCCGCACCCCGCGATCCTGGCGGCCGCGATGGCCGGGCGGCACGCCGAGGCCGCCGAGATGGCCGCCGCGTGGGAGCGGGACGCGCTGCGGCGGTTCGGGCCGCGTTCGGCGGAGGCGGTGCACTGGATGGAGGTGCGGGCGGACCTCGCCCGGCTGGCGGGCGAGCCGGCCCGCAGCTGCGAGCTGTGGCTCGCGGTCGCCGAGGCGCGGCTCGGACTGCGCCAGAAGCCGGACGACCCGGACGTCGAAGGGGCGGTGGACCGGGCGCACCACCAGTGGGAGCAGATCACCGACCCGGCCCGCGGCCGTGCCCTCGCCCCCACCCTGCTGGCCCTCCGCCGCCGCGTCCCCGGCCGCCGTCCCGGCGCCCTGGAAGCCCTCCGCCGCCGCATGCACACCCGCTGACCCGGGCCCCCGGCCCGTCCGTCCTCCGCAGAAAGGTCCCCGTGACGTCGCTCGCCCGCGCCCAGCGGTCCCTCGCCGATCCGTCCGTGCGGCATCCGCTGTGGCCGCCGCTGACCGGCGGGTGTCCGGTGACGTCGACCGAGGAGGTGGCGTACCCGCTGGAGGTGGCGTACGACTACGACGCCGTGCCCGCGGACCTGTTCGACGGGCCGGCCGCGCACGGGCTGGAGCGGTGGGCGCCGCTGCTGCCGCCGCTCGCCGCGCCGGGGCTGGGCGAGGGGAACACGCCGCTGGTCGCGCTGGGGGACGGGGTGTGGGTGAAGGACGAGTCGCGGAACCCGACGTGGAGCCACAAGGACCGGCTGAACCGGGTGGCGGTGAGCGCCGCCGCGGCCTCCGGGGCGCGCGGGATCGTGGTGTCGTCGTCCGGCAACCACGGCGCGTCCGCCGCCGCCTACGCGGCCCGGGCGGGCCTGCCGTGCGCCGTCTTCACCTCGCCGTACGCGCCGCCCGCCGTCGCCTCCCACCTCCGGGCCTACGGCGCGGCCGTGCTGACCGTCCCGTACGAGGACGTGCGGCCCCTGATGCGGCGGATCACCGGCGAACTCGGCTACCAGGCGGTCAGCAGCGTCACGGACTCCGCGCACACCGGCCACCCGTTCGGCCCGGAGGGGTACAAGACGATCGCCTACGAGATCGCGCTCGCGCTCGGACGGGCGCCCGCCGCCGTCCATGTGCCTTGTGGTTACGGCGAGTTGCTGTTCGGGGTGGCGAAGGGCTTCGAGGAGCTGGCGCGGCTGGGCGTGACGGACGCCGTGCCCCGGATGTACGGCGTCGAGCCGGCCGCCGCGGGGGCCCTCACCGAGGCGCTGCGGTCCGGCCGCCCGGCCGCCCGCGTCCCCGTCGGGCCGACCGCCGCGTACGCCATCGACTGCGAGGTGAACGGCTACCGCGGCGTGCTCGCGATCCAGCGCACCGGTGGCGCCGCGCGGACTGTGACGGAGGGTCAGTTCGCCGCGGCGCGCGAGGAGTTGGCGGGTCAGGGCATCTGGTGCGAGGCGTCGGCCGCCGCCGGGCTCGCCGGGCTGCGCGCGCACGGGCCCGACCCGGCGGACGAGGACGGACCCGTCGTCTGCGTCGTCACCTCCAGCGGCTACAAGGACGTGGCCACGGGACGGGAGACGGCCCGGCCGATGGACGCCGGCTGGGACGCCGTACGGGCCCTGCTCACGGGCTGAGGCAGCCCGCGTACGACGTCACCGGGGCGCCGGGGCACCTCCGGGACCGGCCCGTGAGCCGGTGGGCGCCGGCGGCTGCGATGATGCAGAGCATGACCGCCTCCCCGTCCGCCGACCCGTCCGCGTCCCCGGAACCGTCGTCCCCGGAACCGTCGTCCCCGGAACCGTCGTCCCCGGAATCGTCGGCCCCGCTCCGTACCGAGCGGCTGGTGCTGCGGCCCGTGCGGCGGGCGGACGTGCCCGCCGTGACGCGGCTCTGGACCGATCCCGAGGTGCGGCGCCACCTCGGGGGGCCGGTCATCGCGTCGGTCGTGCGGATCCGGCAGCGGCGGATCGTCGGCGCGCCCGGCTGCCACGCCGTGGTGCGGGCCGAGGACGGCGTGCTGCTCGGGCTCGTCACCGTGGAGGAGGGCGGGCGCGGGGGCGAGACCGAGGTGTCGTACCAGTTCCTCCCCGAGCACTGGGGAAGCGGATACGCCCGGGAGGCGGTGGCGGCGGCCGTCGCCCGGGTCCTGGAGACCGCCCCGAGCGTCGTCGCCGTCACCCAGGAGGCCAACCACCGCTCCCGCCGCCTGCTGGAGGCCGTCGGCCTGGAGCCCGCCGGGTCGTTCGTGGAGTGGGACGCCCGCCAGATCCTGTACCGCCGCCGTGCCTGACCGGGCCGGCCACCAGGACCCCTACGCCGAGGAGCTGTGCACCGCATGACCTTCCTGGTGATCGGCGAGTGCGTCGCCGACATCGTCCGCGAACCCGGCGCCCCCGACGCCGTCCACCCCGGCGGCAGCCCCGCCAACGTCGCCTACGGGCTCGCCCGGCTCGGCCGGGACACCACCCTGCTCACGCAGCTCGCCGACGACGACGCCGGGCGGCTGATCGGCGGGCATCTCGCCGGTGCCGGGGTGCGGGTCGCGGTCGGCGGCGCCCCCGCCCGCACGCCGTCGGCGGTCGTCACCCTGGACGGGAGCGGCCGGGCCGCGTACGCCTTCGACATCGCCTGGACGCTGACCGCCGACGCGCCGCCGGCGACGCCCGGGCCGGTGCGGCACGTGCACCTCGGTTCGATCGCGGCCGTCACCGAACCGGGCGCGGGCAGCGTGCTGGCCCTCACCCGGCGGCTGCGGCCGGTGGCCACGGTCAGCTACGACCCGAACGTGCGGCCCGCGCTGATGGGGGAGCGCGGGGCGGCCGTGGGGCGGGTCGAGCGGTGCGTGGGCCTGGCCGACCTGGTGAAGGCGAGCGACGAGGACCTGGACTGGCTGTATCCGGGCGAGGCGCCGGAGGCGGTGGCGGCGCGCTGGCTGGCGCTCGGCCCCGTCGTCGTCCTCGTCACCCGGGGCGCCGCCGGGTCGCTGGCGGTCACCCGCGGCCACACGGTGACGGCCGCGGCGCCGCCCGTCGCCGTCGTCGACACGGTCGGCGCGGGCGACTCCTTCATGGCGGCCGTCCTGGACGCCCTCGCCGGCACCGACCGGCCCGGGCTCGCGGCGCTCGGTGCCGGTGACCTCGCCGGACTGCTGGCGAGGGCCGGGGCCGCGGCCCGCGTCACCGTCGGGCGGGCCGGGGCGCGGCTGCCGGACCGCGCGGAGCTGGAGGCCGCGCTCGCCGCCGGGTGACGGTCACGTCCGGGCGTGGCTGGTGATGTCCGCCGCGAACGCCTCGACCAGCTCCGGCGTCACCGTCGGGCGGGCGGCGGCGATCGCCGCCAGGTAGTCCGCCGTGCTCGCCCCCGGCGCGGCGGTCTCGGAGTCCCGGGCGCCGACGGCCAGCAGGTCCCGCTCGAAGGACGCCTGCGCGGCGACCCGGGCCGCGTGCTCGATGTCCGCCGGGGTGAACAGGTCGCTGGCGAGGACCAGTTCGTCGATGTCCACCTCCGGCCGGCCGTCGGTGTAGCGGGACCAGATCGCGGCCCGGGCGCCCTTGTCCGGCGTACCGATCGGGATCAGGTAGTCGAAGCGGCCCGGCCGCAGGAAGGCCGGGTCGAGGGAGCGGACCGAGTTGGTCGCGCACACCAGCAGCCGCTCGTCGCGCTCCCGGAAGCCGGGGATCAGCTTCAGCAGTTCGTTGGTGACGCCGTGCAGCCCGCCGGGCCCGGCCGGCTCGCTGCGGACCGGGGCGATCTCCTCGACCTCGTCGATGAAGACGAGCACCCGGTCCAGCTCCGCGATCCGTGCGAAGGCGGTGCGCAGCGCCGCCGCGAGGTTGCCGCCGTCGGCGAGGCGGGACGGCAGGATCTCCACGAACGGCCAGCCGAGCCGGGACGCGATCGCCCGCGCGAAGGTCGTCTTGCCGGTGCCGGGCGGGCCGAAGAGGCAGATCGCCCGGGGCGGGCGGACGCCGTGCCGGGCGGCCCGCTCCGGCTCGGCCAGCGGCAGCACGACCCGCCGCTCGATCAGGTCCTTCTCGCGCTCCATGCCGGCCACCTTCGCCCACAGGTCGCCCGGCAGCAGCCGGCCGCCGAGGTCGTCCAGCAGGCCGGCGGCGGGCCCGTGCAGCGGCTCGGTCTTCTCGAAGTACGCGACGGCGGGCTGGCGCGTGTAACCGGCGTTCAGCAGCCCCTCGCCGACCAGTTCCTCCTCCGGCAGGACGTACGCGATCCGGCCCACCCGCGCGGCGACCAGCTTGCGCTCCAGCTCCACCAGGAGGGCGCTGGCCAGGCCCCGGCCGCGCCAGGCGGAGGCGATCGCGATCCGCATCACCCAGGCCCGCTCGCCGGAGACGCAGGCGAGTGCCGCCCCGATCGGCACGCCCTGGTGGACGGCGACGACGGCCGGCTGCCGGGAGGTGAGGGCGCCGATGCACTCGGCGAGGGAGAAGACGGACTCCTGGCCGAGTTCGGCCGTGGTGTCGATCAGATGGACGACGGCGGCGAGATCGCTCTCGCGGTAGTCGTGGATGTGCCAGTTCACCGGTGGTACCGCCCCTCGTGTGCTCTCGTTGCGGCGAGGCTAGGCGGGGGCGGGGCGGCGGGGCCTGCGCCATCCTGCACAAGGCGGGGCGGCGAAACGCGCCGCTTCGTCACTGGGCGTTTCGGGTGCGGGACGTTTCCGTCACGGCGGGCGCTGTGGGTGCGGCGAGGGCGCGGTGTGTGCGCGTGGCGTGCGGACGGCGGCGGTCCGGGGACCGCCGCCGTCGCGGGAGAGGGGGAGGGGGGAGAGGCGGGTGCCTCACCTCTTGCGCTTGCTCATCAGCAGTCCGCCCGCGGTGAGGGCGAACAGGCAGACGCACGCGCCGGCGATGACGTTGCTGAGCACCATGCCGGTGTCGGGGTTCCGGGTGACGACCCACGGGGCGACGATCGTCCAGGCGCCGAGCAGCAGGACGACGAAGTTGAGGTCCTGGGAGCGCTCGGGGGCCATCGAGGTGCACAGGCCGAGGACCGCGAGCGCGATGCCGACGACCAGGTTGGTGATGGCCAGTTCCGGCCTGGCGGCCGCGAAGTGGACCGTGTACGCGGAGACCGCGATCCATACTCCGGCGAGGATCACGAGCTCCTCGACGGCGGCCACCCCTCTGGTCTGGAGGATCTGCGCGTAGCGATCGCGCATCTCCGTCGCGTCGGGGTGTCCCGAGATGTCACCGGGACGGTGAGAGACGTCGGCCATGTGACTCGCCTCCTTGCTGGCGTGCTGCGTGTCGGACCGCGCTCGCGGCACGGGGCCGCAGTCCCATTGTGCTCTTATATGTTCCTTATGTGAAGCGGGGACGAGAGCGGTCGCCCGCCCCGGCGTAGGCTGGGAGAGGACTCGGGGACCCGCGCACCGCCGGGAGGCGGAGACGATGACCGGCATCGTACGAAGAAGCTTCGACTCAGCGGACGAGACCCGCCCCTTCGAGGGCGGCAAGGGCAGGCTCGACCTGCTCGACACCGAGCGCGGCGCGGTCGGCCGCGCCGTCTTCGAACCCGGCTGGAAGTGGTCCGAGCACGTGAAGCCGCTGGCCGGGACGGACAGTTGCCAGGCGTCGCACGTGGGCTACGTGGTCAGCGGACGCCTCCACGTCGTCATGGACTCCGGCGAGGAGGGCGAATTCGGCCCCGGCGACTTCATGGAGGTCACCCCCGGTCACGACGCCTGGGTCGTCGGCGACGAGGCGTGCGTCGCCCTCGACTGGGTCGGCTTCGCCGACTACGCCAAGTCGTCCTGACCCGGAGGCCGTCGCCCGCCGCGTCCCGGTCGGCCGGCGGCGGCGTCCAGCACCTCGTCCAGCGTCGTCGCCGCCATGATCAGCGAGAGATGGGTGAACGCCTGGGGGAAGTTGCCCAGTTGCTCACCGGACGGGCCGATCTCCTCGGCGAACAGGCCGACGTGATTGGCGTACGTGAGCATCTTCTCGAACGAGAAGCGGGCCTGCCGCACCCGGCCGGCCCGCGCCAGCGCGTCCACGTACAGGAAGGTGCACAGGCTGAACGTGCCCTCGGCGCCCCGCAGTCCGTCCGGCGCGGCACCGGGGTCGTACCGGTGCACCAGGCTGTCGCGGACCAGGGCCTCCTCGATCGCGTCGAGGGTGCTCAGCCACCGCGGGTCCGTCGGGCTCAGCAGGCCCGTGCGGGGGATCAGCAGGAGGGCGGCGTCCAGCACGTCCCCGCCGAAGTACTGGGTCAGGGCGCCGCGCCGGTCGCTCCAGCCGCGCCGCATCACCTGCGCGAAGATCTCGTCCCGCGCCGCCCGCCAGGTGTCCAGGGCCGCCGGGCGCCCGAACTCCTCCGCCAGCCGCAGGCCCCGGTCGAAGGCCACCCAGGACATCACCCGGCTGAAGGTGAAGTCCTTCCGGCCGCCCCGGGTCTCCCAGATGCCCTCGTCGGGCGCGTCCCAGGAGTCCGCGAGCCAGTCGAGCATCCCCGACACCGCCCGCCACCCGTCGTAGGTCGGCAGCACGTCCCGGCCGGCGCCCTGCGCCAGCGCGTACATCGCCTCGCCGAAGACGTCGAGCTGCAGCTGGTCCGCCGCCGCGTTCCCGACCCGCACCGGCGCCGAACCCCGGTAGCCCTCGAACTCCGCCAGGACCTCCTCCGGCAGCCGCGGATCCCCGTCCACCCGGTACATGATCTGCAGCGGCCGTCCGCCCGCCGGGCCCGCCGACCGCTCGGCGACCCGCGCCGTCAGCCAGTCCGTGAACGCCGCGGCCTCCTCCGCGAACCCCAGGTCGAGCAGGGCTCGCACGGCCAGCGAACCGTCCCGCACCCAGGTGTAGCGGTAGTCCCAGTTCCGCTCGCCGCCCACCAGCTCCGGCAGGCCCAGCGTCGGCGCCGCGATCGGCGCGCCCGTCGGCAGGTACGTCAGCAGCTTCAGCGTGATCGCCGACCGGTGCACCATGTCCGGCCAGCGGCCGCGGTACCGCGCGGTGCGCACCCACCGCTGCCAGAAGTCCACCGCGTCCCACAGCGCCGCCTCCACCTCCCGCACGTCCGGCAGCGGCGGCGGCGCGGCCCCGGGGCCGTCCACGGTGAACGACGCGCCCGCGATCCCGCCCTCGGCCAGCCGCAGCCGGCCCCGCACGTCGGACGGCCCGTCCGGCTCCAGCGGTACGTTCGTCTGGAGGAAGCCCGCCATCGCCGCCGCGCGGAAGGACGCCGTACGGCCGTCGATCCGGGTCTCGTGCGGGGTCCGCCCGAAGCCGAACCGCGGCCGGCACTCCAGGGTGAACGTGACGCTGCCGCGCGTGCACCGCATCACCCGCATCAGGGTGTGCCGGTCCGTGACCCGGCCGGTCCGGTCCGGCGGCATCCAGTCCATCAGCTCGCCGACCCCGTCCGGCGACATGAACCGGGTCACGAGCATGGCCGTGTCCGGGTAGTACAGCTGCTTGACCGTCACGTCCGGGCCGTCGACGGAGAGCCGGAAGTAGCCGCCCCGGTCGTGGTCCAGGAGCGCCGAGAACACCCCGGGAGAGTCGAAGCGGGGCGCCGCGAACCAGTCGACGACGCCCTCGTCGGAGATGAGCGCGGCGGTCTGCAGATCGCCCACCAGACCGTGCTCGGCGATGAGCGGATAGCGCTTCATCACTCCACTATCCGCGAACGGGCCCGGGGCTGCCTCCGGCGGCGGATCCCGCGGGCGGGAGACGGTGAGCGGGGGACGGCGAGCCCACCGCGCCGGGCGGCGGCGGACCCGCGCGCCGGCGGGGGCGGGCGCCCGGCCGGCGAAAAGCGGCGGACACCATGCCCCCGACCAGGCAGAATGCCGCCATGATCCAGGACGACGGGCGCACGACGGTGCCCACCTCCGGGGCGGACGAGCGGGCCACGCTCTGCGCCATGCTCCAGTTCCAGCGCGACACCCTCGCGCTCAAGTGCTCGGGGCTCACCCCGGAGCAGCTGAAGGAACGGGCCGTGCCGCCGTCCGGGCTGTCGCTGCTCGGCCTGGTGCGGCACGCCGCCGAGGTCGAGCGCGGCTGGTTCCGGAACGTGCTGGCCGGCGAGGACAGCCGCAGCCCCTGGACCCCGCCCGGCTCCACCGACTGGGCCGACTTCGACGTCGAGGACGCCGACGCCGAGGCCGACTTCGCCGTGTGGCGGGCCGAGTGCGCCCGCTCCCGCGCCGTCGTGGACGCGGCCGGCTCGCTGGACGCCACCGGCCGCCTCGGGGACGAGACGTACTCCGTCCGCTTCGTCCTCGCCCACATGATCGAGGAGTACGCCCGCCACAACGGCCACGCGGACCTCCTCCGCGAACGCATCGACGGCACGACCGGAGAGTGACCCCCGCCATGACGACCGCCGCGCACCCCGACGTCACCGAGGCCATCCGGCGCGAACGCCTGCTCCACGACCCGGCCGTCCGGATGTCCCCGGCGCAGGGCGAGGAGCTGCTGGACCCCGCGTTCACGGAGGTCGGCGCCTCGGGCCGGCTCTGGACGCGCGCCGACATGCTCGCCGCGCTCGCCGGGCTGCACGGCGGCGAGGACGGGCCGCCGATCGTCGCCACCGCCTTCGCGGGCACGGTCCTCGCCCCGGGGCTCGTCCACCTCACCTACGAGACCGCCATCGACGGCCGGCGCGCCCGGCGTTCGTCGGTGTGGCGCCGCGACGCCACCGGCTCCCTGAGGCTCTTCTACCACCAGGCGACGCCGGTACCGGAAGCGCCCGGCCGGGCGTAGGGGACCGCCGCACCGCTCAGGCGTAGGCGTCCGTCACGCAGTCCGCCGCGCAGCCGTACCGCCGGAAGCCCCGGCGCAGCGCGGCGGCGGCGTGCTCCCGCTCGACGTGCTCGAGCCCGTACCGCTCCCGGGCCAGCCGCTCCACGGCGGACACCGTGACGATCGCCGGCTCGCCCTCGCCGGCGGCGCGCCGGGCGGCCACGATCGCCTGCTCCACGGCCCGTTCCAGGTCCCGGACGTACGCCGCGTGGGCCATCCGGCCGGCCCGGCGGGCGGCGAAGGGGCGCACGGCCCGCCCCTTCCACACGAGACCCGCCACGACCAGGGCGACCCCCGGCCCCAGCAGGAACACACCGCCCACGACCTGCTCGGCGGTCCACCCCATGCGCCGTCGCCTCCCCCTTCGGCCGCCCCTGACCGGCTGTCGATCGACCGGCTGTCGATTCCTCGGGGGAAGACGCCGGGCCGGGGGTGTCGGTTCAGGGGGTGCCGCTTCTGTGTGCGTGGGGGCGGCGGGTTCGAGCGGGCCCCTTCCGTTCAGGCCTGCACCAGGTCCCCGTGCCGGTGGACGACCCGCCAGGCGCCGTCCTCGCGCCGGTACGTCTGGGTGGCGCGCAGCGTGTAGGTGCGGGCCTCGCCGTCGACCGACGCCGCGACGTGCTCGAAGCAGGCGGTGTAGGCGGCGTCGCCGACGACGTCGTGGCTGAGCACCTCGATGCGGTAGGACGTGCAGGCGGAGAAGCGCTTGGCGAGCGCCGTGAACACGCGGTCCACGTCCTCCCGGCCGAGCGCGTTGTACCAGGCGCCCAAGACGCTCACCGGCTCGCGCCGCGACCACAGCGCCCGGCGCGGCTCGGGGTCCCCGTCGTGGAGCGCCCGCTCGGCGGCCTGGAGATCGGTCCTGACCCACGTCAGGAAGTCGTCCCGGTCGGTCATGCCTTCATCATGCCCCCGGCGCGCCGCCCGCCGCACCCGCTGGGGCCGTCGCGTTCCCGGCGGTCACGCACGCTGCTGACTCGTGTAAGTGACTCGTGTCACCTCTGGCCCTTCCTCCCTTGACGCCGCAGGTCGCGGCTCAGACGCTGGCCCCGACGACACCCCGCCCGCCTCCGTCCCGCGCCACCCAGGAGCCGCCCCATGACCGCCCCCCGCCCCCTCGTCGCCACCACCCGCGGGCCTGTCCGCGGCGAGCGCCGCGCCGACGGCACGTACCGCTTCCTCGGCATCCCGTACGCCAAGCCGCCCGTCGGCGACCTCCGCTTCGCCGCCCCGGAGCCGCCCGAGCCCTGGACCGAGCCGCTGGACGCCACCGCGTACGGCCCGACCGCCCAGCGCCGCCCCTTCGCCGAGGTCACCACCATCCCCGAGCCCAGCGTCCCGGGCGCCGGCGTCCTCAACCTCAACGTCTTCACGCCCGACACCGTCCCGGCCGAGGGCCTGCCCGTCCTCGTCTGGATCCACGGCGGCGGGTACGTCGCCGGCTCCGCCGCGAGCCCCTGGTACGACGGCGCCGCCTTCAACCGCGACGGCGTCGTCCTCGTCTCCGTCGGCTACCGGCTCGGCATCGAGGGCTTCCTGCACCTGGAGGACGCCCCCGACAACCGCGGCGTCCGCGACTGGATCGCCGCCCTCACCTGGGTCCGCGACAACATCGCCGCCTTCGGCGGCGACCCCGGCAAGGTGACGATCGCCGGCCAGTCCGCCGGCGGCGGCGCCGTCCTCACCCTGCTCGCCACCCCCTCCGCCGAGGGCCTGTTCCGCGGCGCGATCTCCGTCTCCGGCGCCCTCCTGCGCCCCGACGGCCCCGCGACCGCCCGCGCCGCCGCCCGCCTGTTCACGGAGCGCACCGGCGTCCCCGCCACCGCCGCCGCCCTGCGCGACCTGAGCGACGACGACCTCCTCGCCCTCCAGGACCGCCTCGCCGAGGACGGACCCGACCGCGCGGGGCTGCCCCCGATGCTGGCGCTCGCCCCCTTCGCGGACGGCGACCTCGTCCCCGTACCGGCCGCCGACGCCCTCACCGCCGGTGACGCGGGCGCCGCGGTCCCGCTGCTGCTCGGCTTCACCGCCGACGAGTTCTCGGCGGTCCCCGGCCCCGGCGACGCAGGGCCGCCGCTGCCGGTCCTCCTCGGCGCGCTGGGCCTCGACCCGGCGCGCACCGGCGCGTTCGCCGCCGCGTACCCGGACGTGCCGGAGGGCGGCCTCTTCGGGCAGGCGCTCACCGACGTCATGTTCCGGGCCCCGAACCTGGCCGTCGCCGACGCCCGCGCCGCCCGCGAACGCCCCACCTGGCTCTACCAGTTCGGCTGGCGCTCACCGGTCCTCGGGATCGCCGCGCACTGCCTGGACCTGCCGTTCGCCTTCGACCTCCTCGACGCCGAAGGGGTCGCCGAGGCCGCGGGCGACACCCCGCCGCAGGCCCTCGCCGACGCCGTGCACCGCGCCTGGGTCGCGTTCGTCAGGGACCAGGACCCGGGCGCCGACTGGCCCCGCTACGCCCCCGACACCCGCGCCACCCAGGTCTGGGACAGCGAGAGCCGGGTCGAGAGCGACCCGGTCCGGCAGGTCCGCGACCTCTGGCTGACCTGACGACCTCTGGTTCACCTGACGTGCGCGCCGACCTGACGCGCGCGCCGGTTTCCCGCAGCCCCCAGCCCCCAGCCCCCGGTCAGCCCTCGAAGCCGACCGTGCCGTCCGGCAGGACCGCCTCGACCCGTGCGCCGTGCTCGACGGTGCGGCTCACCGTGCAGAACTTCTCGTGCGTGAGCCGCACCCCGCGCGCGAACACCTCGGCCGCCTTCGGGTTCGAGTCCGGCAGGTCGAACTCGTAACTCACCCGGATCCGGCCGATCCTGCCGTCGTCCTCCGGCGCCGACACCGACTCGACCACGATCCGCAGGTCGTCGTGGTCCACCGCCCGCGCCGTCCGGTCGATCACCAGACCGCCGCAGCCGCCCATCGCCGCCAGCAGCAGTTCCACCGGCGTGAACGACGGCTGCGCGCCGTCGTCGTCGGCCGCCGCCATCAGCACCTCGGCCCCCCGCTCGTTGCGGGCGGTCCACCGCCGGTATCCGGTACGGACGGTCTCGACGCGGTAATCGGCCATGGGCGCTGCTCCTCGGGCTCGTTCGGATGCCTGCCCCGTACGCTACGGCGCCCGGCCCGCGCCGCCGCACCCGACCGGGCCGCCAGCGTGCCGCGTCCGCCGCCGCCCGCTCCCGCACGACCCGCCCCCAGGCCACGGCCGCCGCGCCCCAGACCTCCCGCAGCGCCGCGCCGTCCCGCCGCACGGCGGCCACCGCCGCGTCCGGATCGCCGCCCCGCTCCCGTACCGCCGCCGCGTCGGCCCGCGCCCACACCGCGACCGCGTCGCCGTCCACCTCCGGATGGAACTGCGTGCCCCACGCCACCGGCCCCGCCCGGAACGCCTGGTACCGGCAGTCGTCGCCGCCCAGCAGCGGCACGGCGCCGGCCGGCAGCCGGACGATGTCGTCGAAGTGCCACTGCGCCGCCGGCGCCCCCTCCGGCACCGCGCCGAACACCGGGTCGCCCGCGGCGCCGGGCAGCCGCCGCAGGGGTACGGAACCCACCTCGGGCCCCCGCGGCCGGGCGGCGACCGCTCCGCCGAGGGCGTCGGCGACGAGCTGGCCGCCCAGGCATATCCCGAGCAGCGGCACCTCGCGCCGGACCGCCTCGCGCACCAGCTGCCGGACCCGCGGCAGCCACGGCGCCGCCCCGTCGTCCCGGCAGCCCACGGACCCTCCGAGCACCAGCACCCCGCCGTGCGCCGCCGGTGTCGCGGGCAGCTCCTCGCCCCGCCACGGCCGCCGCACGTCCAGCCGCAGCCCGTCCGCCGCCAGCCGCTCCCCGACCAGCCCCGCGCCCGCTCCGTCCTCGTGCTCCACGACCAGCACCGACACCGCCATGACCGCCGCCCTTCCGCCGCCGCTCCGGCCCCCCAGTGGACACCCGCCGCTCCCGGCAGGGGAAGGGTCCCGCACCGGTCCCGTACGGCAGTCGTACGGCTCCCGGATCAGGTGCCGTTCGGCGTCACCAGGCCCGACTCGTAGGCCAGAACCACCAGTTGGGCACGGTCGCGGACACCCAGCTTGGTCATGGCCCGGTTGACGTGCGTCTTCGCCGTGAGCGGGCTGATCACCATGCGGCCGGCGATCTCGTCGTTGGACAGGCCCCGCGCCACCAGCACCACCGCCTCGCGTTCCCGGCCGGTCAGCTCCGCGAGGCCCCGGCCCGCATCCGTACCCGGGCCCGCGGCCGCCGACGCCGGCTGGGCGAGGCAGCGGTGGATGAGCCGGCGGGTGACGGACGGCGCGAGGAGGGCGTCGCCGCGCGCGGCGACCCGCACCGCGTGCAGGAAGTCCTCCGGCAGCACGTCCTTGACCAGGAACCCGGCGGCGCCCGCGCGCAGCGCGTCCAGGACGTACTCGTCCATGCCGTAGTTGGTCAGGATCACCACGTGCACGCCGGCGAGGCCGGGGTCGGCCGCGATCCGCCGGGTGGTCTCGATGCCGTCGACGACGGGCATCCGGATGTCCACGAGGGCGACGTCCGGCCCGGGCGCGCGGGCCAGGGCCAGCGCCTCCCGCCCGTCGGACGCCTCGGCCACCACCTCGATGTCGTCCTCCAGGTCGAGCAGCGCGCGGAACCCGCTGCGGATGAGCGGCTGGTCGTCGACGAGCAGGACACGGATCACGGGGTGCGCTCCACGGGGAGTTCGGCCAGGACGGAGAAGCCGCCGCCGTCGCGCGGCCCGGCGGTGAGCCGGCCGCCGAGGGCGGTGACCCGCTCGCGCATGCCGAGCAGGCCGAGACCCGGCGCCGGGGCGGTGGCCGGTGCCGCCGCGCCGTCGTCGTCGACCCGGACCGCGAGCAGCTCGGGCCGGCAGTCGATCCGCACCGAGCCCGTCGCGGAGCCCGCGTGCCGGGCGACGTTGGTCAGCGACTCCTGGACGATCCGGTACACCGTCCGGTCCACGGCGGCCGGCACGTCCGCCCCGCGTCCCTCGACGGTCAGCGTCGCGTCCACCCCCAACGCCCTGACCCGCTCGACCAGTTCCGGCACGTCGTCGAGCCCGCGCGGCGGTGCCGTGTCGTCGTCGCGCAGCGCCTCCAGGGTCGCCCGCAGCTCCCGGCTCGCCTCGCGGCCCGCCTCCTGGATGGCGAGCAGCGCGGGCGGCACCTCCTCCCCGCGCCGCCGCGCCACATGGACGGCGACCTCGGACTGCACCTTGATCACGGAGATCTGGTGGGTGAGGGAGTCGTGCAACTCGCGGGCGATCCGCAGCCGTTCCTCGTCCGCGCGGCGGCGGGCCGCCTCCTCGCGGGTCCGCTCGGCCTCGTCCGCCCGCCGCTCGGCCTGCCGCAGCGCCTCGCCCGCCGCGCCGGCCGCGACGAGCCAGGCGATCTCCAGGGCGCCCCGCGCCCGCGCGAACGCCTCGCCCGTCCCGTACGCCCCCGAGAGCAGCGCCGCCACCGGCAGCGCGGCCAGCATCAGCACGCTCGCGCCGGCCGTGACGGCGCGGTGCCCGGCCCGTACGGCGGCGTACACGGCGAACAGATAGGCCACGACCGGGACGTCGAACCCCACCGCCTGGTAGCCGATCGCGCACGCCCCCGTGACCGCGAGCACGGCCCGGGGCGCCCGGCGCCGCACGGCCAGGGCGAGCCCGCCGGCCGCCAGCAGCCCGTATCCGGCCGCCACGGCGAGCGGCGCGTCGGGCCGGGGCGCGGAGGCCGACGCGGCCAGCAGCGCCGCCGTCACCCCGAGGGCGACCGCCCCGTCCCCGTACCGCCGCCGGAACCCGGCCCCCGGTCGTGTCATGGGCGCACCCTAACCGGCCCGCCGCACACGGGAGTCGGCCCCGGGGAGGAGCCGGCGACTACCACGGACGCGGTAGACGCGCGGGCGCTACCGCGCACGCGGCAGCCGAAGTGTCCGCGGCGGCAGGACGACCGGGGGAGGGGCCGGCGGACATGCTCGGAGCACCGGTCGGCGGCACACCGCCGCACCGCACACCCGAAGAGGAGTCCGCCATGTCCGTCCGCCGTACGCTCGCCACCGGAGCCCCCGTGCTCGCCACCGTCCTCGGCGGCGCCCTGCTCAGGGGACTCGTCCTCGCCGCGCCCGCCTCCGCCGCCCCGGCCCCGGACCTCGCCGCCTCCGTGACCACCTTCAGCGCCGGCCGGCTCGGCGCGTCCACCGGTGCGGTGCTCGGACTGGCCGGCCTGCTCGTGGCGTGGCGCGCCACGGCCCGCCCCGCCGGGCGCCTCGGCGCCGCGACCGGGCCGCTCGGCGCGGTGCTGGCCCTGGCCGCCGGAGTGGCCGCCGTCGTCCTCGGCGGTCTGGTCGCCGCCACCGCAGACGCCGGCCTCGGCACCGGGAACGGGCGGGGCGGCGCCTACGTGGCCCTGCTCGTCGGCCTCGCCGCGACGGCGCTGGGAGGCAGGGCCCTGGCCCGCTCCCGGCGCCGTGCCGGCTGAGTACGCCTCCCGTCACGAGGTGAGTACACCGGCGGATCCGCCCGCCGCCCCGCACCGGTGGAATGGATCCATGAGCTTCCGCACTCCGCGCCGCCGCCCCCTCCGCCGCGTCTCGGCCACCGGCACCGCCCTCGTGGTGGCGCTCGGGCCGGTCGTGGTGGGCGCGCTGCTGGCCCGTTCGGTCGGCGGCGACCCGATGGTCTCCGTGAACGCGCTCATCGCGGGCGGCGGGCAGCGCGCCCGCGTCTCCCGGCACCACCTGCGGTCCTGCCGGAGCCGTCTCGACGCCCGCCGGCTCCGGGCCGTCCGCGGCCTGCGGGCCAGGACGGGGGCGCCGGGCACGACGCCGCCCGCCCGGGGTGCGCGGTACGGCGCCGCCGTGCGCCGCGCCGCCGCCCGGCGGAAACGGCGGCGGCAGGACACGCGACCGTAGACCCGTGCGCGTCGGCCGCGACGGCCGGGCGCCCGGCCGTGGTCCCCGGGCGAGCCGACCTGGCGACGGCCCGGCGCCCGGCCGTGGCCCCCGGGCGAACCGACCTGGCGACCGCCCGGCGCACGGCCGTGGCCCGCCCCAGGCGCACCGACCTGACGGAATGCACCCCTGACCAGCACGGTTCCTTCGCGGAGCGCCGCGCGTTCCTGCGCGGTTTCCTCACCGAAGCGGCCCCGCCGGGCCTCCGGATGCGCGATGATCGCCCCGCACCCGCGAACAAGGGCCGGTTCCCTCCGGCCGGTACGGCACCGCGTCGAAAGGCACCCCACCCATGGCCAGGCGGCATCCCGCGCCCGAGAACGAACCGAGCACTCCGGCCGCCGCAGCGCCCGGCATCGGCCGCCGCCGCTTCCTCGGTTACGTCCTCGCCGCGCCCACGCTCACCGTCGCCGCCCAGGCCGGTGCCGAGGTCCTGGCGCCCGCGACCGCCGAGGCCGTCGTCCCCTCGCTGCCGGGCCCCGCCGAACTCCTCGACCTGAACGACCTGTTGACCGTGGCCGCGCTGCCGACCAGCCACCTCATCACCCTCCGGATCGACCCCGACGGCACGGCCCACTTCGCGCTCCCGCGCGCCGAGGTCGGCCAGGGCGTCACCACCTCCTCCGCCATGCTCATCGCGGAGGAGCTGGACCTCCCGCTGGACAAGGTGAAGGTCACCCTCGCCGACGCCCGCCCCGAACTCCTCTTCAACCAGCTCACCGGCGGCTCCAACACCACCGTCTCCACCTACACGCCGATCCGGGTCGCGGCGGCCGTCGCCCGGGGCAGGCTGCTGCACGCGGCCTCCGTCGTCCTCGGCGAGGCCGTGTCCACCCTCACCACCAGGGCCGGCACGGTCCTCTCCCCGGCCGGTGCCGTCCTCGGCTACGGCGAACTCGCCGCCCGGGCCGCCGCCGTGGCGGACACGGCCGTCGCCGTCACCCTCAAGGACCGCGCGGACTTCCGCGTCATCGGCACCGGACGGAACCGGCTCGACGCGCTCGCCGCCGTCACCGGCCGCAAGCGGTTCGCCATGGACCTCCAGGTCGCGGGCGCCCTGCCGACGATGGTGTGCCGGCCGCCGACGATCAACGGGACCGTCCGCTCGGTCGCCAACCTCGCCGCCGTCCGGGCCATGCCGGGCGTCACCGACGTCGTCACCGTCTCCACCGGCGTCGCCGTCCGCGCCCGCACCTTCGGCCAGTGCGTGGACGCCGTCCGGGCCCTCGACGTCGACTGGGGCCCCGGCACCGCCGAGGGCGCCACCGACGCCACCGTCCTCGCCGAGCTGCGCCGGGCCGAACTCCCGCTCGTCGTCCCGCCGCTGCCGCTGCTCACCAAGGCCGTCGACGCCCGCTTCACCTTCCACTTCGCCAGCAACGCCGCCCTGGAGACCAACTGCGCCATCGCGGACGTCCGTCCGGACTCGGCCGAGATCTGGGGCTCCCTCAAGGCCCCGATCGTGGCGCAGGAGCAGATCGCGCTCCGCCTCGGCCTGCCCGTGTCCGCGGTGAAGGTGCACGTCACCGAGGGCGGCGGCTCCTTCGGCCGCAAGCTGTTCCACGACGCCGCCCACGAGGCCGCCGAGATCTCGAAGAAGCTCGGGAAGCCGGTGAAGCTGATGTGGCACCGGACCGACGACTTCCGGCAGGGCCGTACGCACCCCATGTCGACCTCGCGGGTCCGCGCCACCTACGCGCTCGGCGAGGTGCTGACGTACGAGCAGCGGCACACGTCCGTCGCCACCGACTTCGGGCACGGCATCGGCGAGGTGCTGACGGCGGAGGCGGCCCGGCTGCCCGTCGCCGACCTCACCTTCTCCGAGACGATGTTCCAGCTCACCCAGATCAGCCCCTACCACCTGGGCGTCACCACCCAGCTGCTCGCGGAGACCGACAAGGGCTACAACACCGGCTCCATGCGCAACATCTACTCGCCGAACGTGCGCACCGCCCAGGAGCTCGTCCTCGACGAACTGGCCCGCCGCATGGGCGAGGACGCCTGCGCCCTGCGCCGCCGCCTCCTGAAGGAGCCCCGGGCGCGGGCCGTCCTCGACAAGGTCGCCCAGCGGGGCCGCTGGGGGCGCCCGATGGAGCCCGGCACCGCCCAGGGCGTCGCCGTGCACGCCGAGTACCACGCGTACGTGGCGGTTCTCGCCGAGATCGACTGCCGGCCCGCGACCACCGGGCGCACGGTCCCGGACGCGTACACCGGCCCCCGCGTCACCAAGGTCGTCTGCGCCGTCGACGTCGGCCTCGCCGTGAACCCGCGCGGTCTGGAGGCGCAGATGATGGGCGGGATCTCCGACGGCATCGCCCTCGCCCTGACGTCCGGGCTGCACCTGAAGGACGGCGCCTTCCTGGAGTCCAGCTGGGACAACTACTACTACACGCGGCAGTGGAACACCCCGCCCGAGCTGGAGATCGTCGTGATGCCGCCGACCGGCGACAAGCCCGGCGGCGCGGGCGAACTGGCCGTGGCCGCCGCGATGGCGGCCGTCGCCTGCGCCTACGGCCGGGCCACCGGCACGATGCCGACCGTCTTCCCGGTCAACCACCACGCCCCGCTCGCCTTCACCCCCGCGCCGGCCGTCCCGCCCGTCCCGGCCTCCCCGACCGACGGCCGCGACCGCGTCCTCTGACACCCCCTCCGGAGCAACCCGTGCCCCAGCACACCTTCATCCTCAACGGCAAGGCCGTCACCGCCGAGGTCGAGTCCGACGTGCGGCTCCTGTGGGTCCTCAGGGACGTCCTCGGCGTCACCGGACCCAAGTACGGCTGCGGCGTCGGCGTCTGCCGGGCGTGTACGAGCCACCTCAACGGCAAGGCGTTCACGCCCTGCGCCGTCCCCGTCGGGCAGCTCGCCCCGGAGGACGAGGTCACCACCATCGAGGGCCTGCCCGACACGGTCGGGAGCGAGCTGCACCCGATGCAGGAGGCGTGGCTCGACCTCGACGTCGCCCAGTGCGGCTTCTGCCAGCCCGGCCAGATCATGGCGGCCGTGGACGCGGTCCGCCGGGCCCGGGAGGCGGGCCGCGAGGTCACCGAGGCCGACCTCGACGAGCTGCGCAACATCTGCCGCTGCGGCACCTACCACCGGATCCGGCAGGCGGTCCTGGAGGGCGCCCGCCGCATGACCTGAGGGCAGATGGTTCGTGTCACGAAGGGTATTCTGGCCGCATGGCCAAGGACGAGGGTGAGCGGATCGGAGTCGTCGCCGCGCTGGTGCGCTCCGCCTTTCTGGTGAACGCCGCGTACGCGGAGGCGGCGCACGCGTACGGGCTGACGCCCCAGCAGGGCCAGCTCCTGTGCGTCCTCATGCCCGGCCCGACCGGGATGGGCGAGCTGGGCGCCAAGCTCGGCCTCGCCAAGTCCAGCCTCACCGGCCTGGTGGACCGCACCTCGCGGCTCGGATACGTCGAGCGGGCGGGCGATCCCGGGGACCGCCGGGCCGTGCGGGTCGCCCTCACGGAGGAGGGCGCCCGCCTCGCCGACGTGTTCTACACGGAGGCGTGCCGCCGGATCGAGCTGCTGCCCGCCGGGCTCGACGGTCCCGAGCGGGAGCGGCTGACCGAACTGCTGGGCCGGGTCGTCCTGGACAACGAGGTCCCGGAGGTCTTCACCGACCGCCCCTGAGGCCCCGGAGGCGGTCACGCCTCGCCGGCGCCGTCGAAGAGCGCGGCGAACCGCCCGGTGAAGAGGTCCTGCCCCTTGTACTCGGAGACCGTCGCCGCCGGCAGCACCAGCGGCCCGTCCGGCGACGGGAACTGGCCGACGCCGCCCAGCGGTCCGAGCGGCAGCAGCACCGACGGGACCGGGGAGGGCGCGTACGTCGCCTCCGGCGCGCCGCCGTGCACCTGGGCCAGGATGTTGGCGGCGACGACCTCGGCGTGCTGCATCGCGTACCCGGCCATCTTCGCCTCGTCGAGGGCGGTGACGTCGCCGATCGCGTAGACCCGCTCCTGGCCCTCCACCCGCAGGTGCCCGTCGACGCGGAGCTGTCCCCGCGCGGTCAGGGCGGCGGCCAGATCGGGGGCGAGGAAGCCCTCGTGGACGGTTCCGCCGTGGGCGCGGAACCAGATGTCGGCGGTGAGGGCGCCGCCGTCGGAGGTGCCCACCGTGAAGGTGCCGGCGCGACCGGGGCCGGCCGGCGGCTCCTCGGTGAGCGTCACCCCGAGCCGTACCTCCACCTTGAGGTCGGCGAGCTGCCGGGCCAGGTCCTCGCGGAGTTCGGGGGCGAAGCCGGGGAGCAGGGCGTCGCGCGGGTCGACGAGGGTGATCCGCTTGTCGGGCCAGACGGCCCGGATCTCGCCCGCGAGTTCGAGTCCGACCGGGCCGGCGCCGCTGATGAGCACGTGGTCGGCGGCGGCCAGTTCCCCGTGGGTGGCGCGCAGCTGCGCCAGGGCGTCGGCGGAGGAGTCGCCGGCGAACTTGGCCGGGTACGGGTAGGCGGAGCCGGTGGCGACGACGACGTAGTCGGCGTCGACGCGCGCGCCGGAGGCGAGGGTGACGCCATGGGCGTCGACCGAGGCGGCCCGGTCGCGGACGAACCGGCCCCGGGCGAGCAGCCGGTCGTACGGGAAGAAGATGTGCGGCGCCCAGTCGGGCCGGACGAGGGCCCGGAGCGAGCCGGCGGCGTGCACGAAGGCGTCCTTGGGGTCGACGAGGACGACCTCGACGCCCGCCTCGGCGTCCGCTTCCAGTGCCTTGGCCAGGGTCGAGCCGCCGTAACCCCCGCCGATGACGGTGACGATCGCGTTCATGTCCGTGTTCCCCTCCGGAAGAGTTCCGGCGGCGTGGACCCGCCGCCGGTAGTTCGTGCTACGAACCATATAGTTCGCGGCGCGAACTGTAAAGGGTCGGCCGATCCGGGCACGCGAAAGCCCCCGCCGCGCGCAGGGCGACGGGGGCTCGGGAAGGGCGGGTGTCAGGCGGCGGGCGGGACCCGCGGTGGCCGGCCCGCACCCCTGGTCAGGGCGTAGCCGCCGATGCCGGCCAGCGCGGCCAGCACGCCGCCGGCCGCGGTCCAGATCCAGCGGTCGGACCACCAGCCGGAGGACCAGCCGCCCTCCGGCGCCGCGGCCTCCACCGCGGTCCGGCGGCCCGCCTCCTCCTCGGCCTCGGCCAGCTCGGCCGTGGTCGCGCCCGGCACCAGCGGCGCGGCGAGGGCCCCGTCGGTCGCGTACGCGCCGCCCCGGTCCTTCACGTCGACGCCGACCCGGGCGGAGAACGGCTGGCCCAGGTCCTCCTCCGGCAGCCCGGTGACGGTCAGCCGGACGTAGTAGCTGCCCGGCAGCGGATCGTTCGCCCACGCGTCGGCCGAGGCCCGCACCGGCCGCAGCACGCAGGCGAGCCGCACCGAGCCGGCCTCCTTCGGCGCGGTGCGCGCCTGGGTGCCGTACATGCACGGCTGACGGCGCCGCAGCCCGTCGTACACGTCGACCCGCCAGGTCGCGGCGCCGTGCCGCAGCGCGCTCTGCGGCAGCGTCACCGACGCCTCCACGGTGGGCCGTTCGCCGGTGTCGGCGGGGAAGACCCAGTACAGGTAGTCGCCGGTGGACGCCTGGGCGGTGGCCTCCTGTCCGGGGCGGAAGGCGGCGGCGGTCCGGAAGGAGGTGCCGGCCTCGGTGGGGCCCGCCTCCCCGCCGGCCGGCGCCGACGGCGCGGGCGTGTCGGCGAGGGCGCCCGGCGCGGCGGGGCCCAGCAGGGCGGCGCCGGCCAGCGAGGCCGC
This sequence comes from Streptomyces sp. NPDC057854, assembly GCF_042797055.1. Classification (NCBI taxonomy): domain Bacteria; kingdom Bacillati; phylum Actinomycetota; class Actinomycetes; order Kitasatosporales; family Streptomycetaceae; genus Streptomyces; species Streptomyces sp. NPDC057854. Next base: position 538,617 of record NZ_JBHVMF010000001.1, on the reverse strand, counting down.
CGCGAGCATCCGTACGGTACGCATCAGTGGGTCCTCCAGACGGCGACGCGCCAGCGGGACAGCCAGCCCCAGATCAGACCGGCCAGGAAACCGGCGAGCACCAGCGCGCCGAGCAGCCACCAGCCGCGGCCGAGCCCGAAGGAGGCCACGTCCGAGGCGTCCGCCGGGCCGTCCACGACGTCCACGGCCAGCTCGATCGGCATGCCGGGCGTGGTCTTCACCGACGGGGGAGCGGAGAAGGAGTTGCTGACCTGGAGGCAGACGGTCTCGGCGGCGGGCTTGAGGTCGGTGTCCCCGTCCCCGTCGTCGGACTCCGGTTTCGGGTAGCGCAGACCGGTCGAGATCACGTCGGTGCGCCCGTCCCCGGCCTCCGAGCCGCGGACGATCTCCCGGCCGCTCCGGGTGACCGCCCGCAGCAGCACCCCGTAGTCGTCGTTCACGGCCCGGTCGGCGGAGACGCTGACGGAGGCGCGCAGCTCCTGGCCGGGCAGCAGGTCGACCTTGTACCAGCGGTGCTCGCCGATGACCTGGCGGTCGGTGTAGAGCCCGGGCTTGAGCTGCGGGGCGTCCGCGCACTGCCGGGTGCCCTCGGTGGCGACCGGGGTCACCACCGGGTCGGCCGCGCGGTCGACCAGCTGGCGCACGCGGCGGGACAGTTCGTCGGTGCGGTGCACGGAGGTGTACGTGCCGCCGGTGGCCTCGGCGATGCAGGTGAGCTGCCGGCGGGTCTTGGCGTCCGGCACCAGGCCGAGGGTGTCGATCACGAGGTGGACGCCCTTGTCGGCGATCTCGCGGGCGATCTGGCACGGGTCGATCCCGCAGGTGTCCTCGCCGTCGGTGATGAGGACGATCCGCTTGGTCGCGGCGTCGTCGCCGAGGTCCTTGGCGGCCTCGCGCAGTGCCGGGCCGATCGGGGTCCACCCGGTGGGGGCGAGGGTGGCGACGGCGGTCTTGGCCTCGGTCCGGTCGAGCGGTCCGACCGGGTACAGCTGGCGGGTGTCCTTGCAGCCGCGCTTGCGGTCGTTGCCGGGGTAGTCGGCGCCGAGCGTGCGGATGCCGAGCCGGACCTCCTCCGGCACCGCGTCCAGGACCTCGTTGAACGCCTGCTTGGCGGCGCTCATGCGGGAGGCGCCGTCGATGTCCTCGGCCCGCATGGAGCCGCTGACGTCGAGGACCAGCTCGACCTTGGGGGATTCCTGCGCCGCCGGCTCGTCGGCGGCCGCGCTCGTCGGCAGCAGCGCGGCGGTCAGGGCGACGAGCAGCGCACAGGCCCCGGTCGCCAGCCGTTTTCTCGTGATCATCGGCGGATCGTATTGATGATCGTCCGACAATCCAAAACCGGGGTCCGGCCCCCGTCCTCCGGGGAGCCGGACCCGCGGTCCTGACGGACTACCAGATCGCCTCGACCCACTCCGGGTGGTCGATGAACGGGTTCCGGTTGCCCTGGTAGTTCGCGTGGATGAGGTTGTTGCGGCGCTCCTCGAAGGCGCTCGGCGGATCCTGTTCGTTCCACTGCTTGAGGACCGAGAGGCGGCCGTGCCAGGGGACGCTGCCGTTGGTGGTGGACTCGTTGGGCTCCAGGTCGGGCCAGGCGTCGTCGCCCTCGTAGCGGACGGCCATGTAGAGGATCATGCGGGCCACGTCGCCCTTGTCGGCGTCGCGCGGCTCGAAGGAGTTGGAGTCCGTGTAGCTGCCGGCGGCGCCGCTGACGGCGCTGCCGCCGAAGTCCCAGTCCTTGTTGCCGCGGATGCTGTTGACCTGGACGTCGCAGGCGCGCAGGTGGTGCAGGTCGGTGCCGGGACCGGCGGAGGTGCCGAAGCTGCCGTGGGACTGCGCCCACACGTGCTCGCGGTTCCAGTCGCCGACGGAGCCGCCGTTCAGGGCCTTGCTGCGCGAGACGCCGCTGTACAGCAGGATGACGTTGTTGGTGTTGTTCGGGTCCTGGTCGGTGACCTTCAGCGCGTTCCAGACCGCGTCGTACGAGATCTTGGTCTGGCTGCTGATGATGGTGTGCAGCGCCGACTTGAGGCTCGTCCCGGTCTTGCCGACCGCGTTCTTGTAGTACGTGGTGTCGTACGCGTTCGTGGTGGCGGCGGCGGGCGTCGCCGTGAGCGCGGGGAGCGTGAGTCCGACGACGGCGGCGGACAGCGCCGCCCACACCTTCCACCTGCGGATCCGTGCAACCGACATGGGGGGCCCTTTCCGGGGACGGCACGCGGGCGAACGCCGGCCCCGGCTCAGGAGGGCGGCGCTCTACGCGTGTTGACTGCGTGTCATCCGGGAGGGTCGCACGGGCGATGTGGTTGTCGTGTTACGGACAAAGAGCCATTCGGTGACGTTCTCGCATACACGCCCGCCGTCCGCGGGCGGCTCGCGCCACTTCCGGCTCAGGCGCCCCGGACGTCCACCGGCATCCCCTTCGGCTCCTTGATCCGCTTCATGATGATCTGCGAGTTCACCTCGGTGACCCCCGCCAGCGCGGTCAGCTGCTCGATCCACAGCCGCTCGTACGCCGCCAGGTCCGCCACCGCGATCCGCAGCAGACACCCCGGGCTGCCGAAGAGCCGGTACGCCTCGATCACGTCCGGGATCGACTGGAGCGCCTCCTCGAACGCCTCCACCGTCTCCCGGTCGCGCTTCACCTCCACCGAGACCAGCACCTCGAAGCCGCGCCCCACCGCCTCCGGATCGATGACCGCCCGGTAGCCCCTGATCACGCCGTCCTGCTCCAGCTGCCGCACCCGGCGCAGACAGGGGGACGGGCTCAGGCCGACCCGCTGGGCCAGCTCCTGGTTGCTCAGCCGGCCGTCCTGCTGGAGCTCGCGCAAGATGTGGAGATCGATTCGGTCCATGGCGCAATTATCTGCCACGCGGAAACATTTCGGCGCGCATATCCGCAATCGGCTGCTCGCCCCCTTGGTCTAGGGTTGCCGACGCCCGTCACCGGGCCCAGGAACCAGGCCCGCACGGGCACCCCGAGCAGCGAGAGGCGGCGGACATGCAGCGGACGAACGACGGAACCCCGCGCCGGATCGTCGTCATCAGCACCGGCGGCACCATCGCCAGCCGCTGGCAGGGCACCGGCTACGCGGCCGACGCCTCCGGCGACGACGTCCTCGCCACCGCCCCGCTCCCCGAGGGCGTCACCGTCGAGGTCCGCGACCTCTTCAACGTCAACAGCTCCCGGCTCACCGCCGCCCACCAGCTCGTGCTGCTCCGCACGGTCCACGAGACCCTGGCGGACCCCGGCGTCGACGGCGTCGTCGTCACCCACGGCACCGACACCCTGGAGGAGACCGCCTTCCTCCTGGACCTCCACCACGCCGACCCCCGCCCGGTCGTCCTCACCGGCGCCCAGCGCCCCTTCGGCACCGGCGACGGCGACGGCCCGGGCAACCTGTACGACGCCCTCCAGGTCGCCGCCACCGTCCGCGACCTCGGCGTCCTCGTCGTCTTCGACGGGCGCGTCCACGCCGCCCGCGGCACGGTGAAGACGCAGACCCTCGCCGCCGACGCCTTCTCCGACCCCTCGGCGGAGCGCCTGGGCCGCGTCGGCTTCTCCCGCGTCGACGTCGAGCGACTGCCCGACCGTCCGGCGGTGCTGCCGCTGCCGGCCGCCGCCCGCACCGCCGACCCGGACCGGGGCCGCGCCGGACTGCCCCGCGTGGACGTGGTCTTCCACCACACCGACGGCGACCGGCTGCACCTCGACGCCGCCCTCGCCGCCGGCGCCCGCGGCATCGTGCTCGTCGCCACCGGCGCCGGCAACGCCACCCCCGAGATCGCCGACGCCGTGGCCGAGGCCACCGCCCAGGGCGTCCTCGTCGCCGTCACCACCCGCGTCCCCGCCGGCCCGCTCGCCGAGATCTACACCGGCGGCGGCGCCGTCGACCTGGTCGCCGCGGGCGGCGTGCTCACCGGCACCCTCCGCGCCGGCCAGGCCCGCATCGCCGTCCTCGCCGCACTGCTCGCCGACACCGACGGCGACGACCCGGCCCGCCGCACCGCGCTCCTCCGGCGCCTCCTCGAAGGCCCGGTCCGCGCCGAACCCGCCCTCGCCACCGGCACCTCCCGCGAGGCCGCGCCGGTCCCCTCCCGCGCCTGACGGCGCCCCCGTACACCGGCTCGCGGGCGTCGACCTTCCCCCTCCTCCGCCCGCGAGCCGGAAACCACCCCGCCCCGGCCGCTCCGGTACGGTGACGGACCCCGCGTCCGCCACCCGCACCGCCCAGGAGCCGCCGTGCCCGGCGCCACCGCGCAGGCCCGCCAGGTCGTCCACCTCGTCCGCGCCGTCCTCGGCGACGACGCCGTCCGGGCCGCCTGCCTGCACGGCTCCGCCGTCCTCGGCGGGCTGCGGCCCACCAGCGACACCGACGTCCTCGCCGTCCTGACCCGCCGCACCACCGAGGCCGAGCGCCGCGCCCTCACCGACGCCCTGCTCGCCGTCTCCGGCGCCCGCGCCCACCGGGGCCCGGCCCGGCCCGTCGAACTGAGCCTGGTCGTCCACGCCGACGTCCGCCCCTGGCGGTACCCGCCGGTCTGCGAGTACCTGTACGGCGAGTGGCTGCGCGACGGCTTCGAAGCCGGCCTCACCCCCGCCCCCGCGCCCTGCCCCGACCTGGCGCCGCTGCTCACCATGGCCCGGGCCGCCGACGTCTCCCTGTACGGGCCGCGCCCGGCCGAGCTGTTCGACCCGGTGCCGGAGGCCGACCTCCGGACCGCGATCGCCGCGGGCGTACCGGACCTGCTGGCGGACCTCGACGGCGACACCCGCAACGTGCTGCTCACCCTCGCCCGGATCCTCACCACGCTGCGCACCGGCCGGATCCTTTCCAAGGACGAGGCCGCGGCGGCGGTGCTCCCGTCGCTGCCGGCGGCGCTCCGGCCACCGCTGGAGGCGGCCAGGGCCCAGTACCTGGCGGGGGAGTACGGCTCCTGGGCGGAGTCGCTGCCCGCGGCGCGGGCGCACGCGGAGTACGTCGCGGCGCGGATCAAGAGGGCGTATCCGGCCTGAAGTTACCCGTCAGTTTCGCGTGACTTCCTCGGCGGGCGGCCGTAGAACGTGTTCCCATTCGCTCACGAGTGAGGAAGATCACATGAGTGAACGCGCCCTGTCCGCCCGGGGAACCCACGGAGTCAGCCGCCGCCGCTTCCTGACCGGAACAGGTTCTGTTCTCGGCGCCGCCGCCCTCGCCGGCGGCGTCACCGGCCCCGCCCGCGCGGCGGCCCCCGGCCTGGACGTCCGTCCCCTCCCGGACGGCGCCCAGGTCCGCGCCCTCGTCGTCGGCACCGGCTACGGCGGCTCCGTCGCCGCACTCCGCCTGGCCCGGGCCGGCGTCGACGTCCACATGGTCGAGATGGGCCTCGCCTGGGACACCGCCGGCCCCGACGGCAAGGTCTTCGCCAACACCACCAGCCCCGACTACCGCTCCTTCTGGCTGCGCACCCGCACCAAGCAACCGCTGAGCCAGTTCCTCGGCTTCCCGCTCGACAAGGACGTGCCCCGGCACACCGGCATCCTCGACGCGGAGGACTTCGCCGGCATCACCGTCTACCAGGGGCGGGGCATCGGCGGCGGTTCCCTCGTCAACGGCGGCATGGCCGTCACCCCGCGCCGCGAGCGCTTCCCGGAGATCCTGCCCACCGTCGACCCGGCCGAGATGTACGCCACCTACTATCCGCGCGCCAACGCGGGTCTCGGCGTCACCTCCGTCGACGAGACCTGGTGGGAGAACGCCGACTGCTACCAGTACGCGCGCGTGGGCCGCAAGCACGCCCAGCGCTCCGGCTTCCCCTTCGTCTTCGTGCCCAACGTCTACGACTGGGACTACATGAAGCAGGAGGCCGCCGGAGCCGTACCGAGGTCCGCGCTGGCCGGCGAGGTCATCTACGGCAACAACCACGGCAAGAAGAGCCTCCGGCAGACCTATCTCGCCCAGGCCGCCGCCACCGGCCGGGTCACCGTCTCCGCCCTCCACCGGGTCACCTCGGTCACCCCGGCCGCCGCCGGCGGCTACACCGTCGCCATCGAGCAGATCGACACCACCGGCGCCGTCCTCGCCGCCAAGACCGTCCGCGCCGACCGCGTCTTCTTCGCCGCCGGCAGCGTCGGCACCAGCAAGCTCCTCACCCGCCTCAAGGCCACCGGCGCCCTGCCCGCCCTCAACGAGCACATCGGCAAGGGCTGGGGCGACAACGGCAACGTCATGTGCGGCCGCGCCAACCACATGTGGGACCCCACCGGCAAGCTCCAGTCCGCCATGCCCACCGCCGGCATCGACAACTGGGACGCCGGCGGCGCCTTCGCCGAGGTCGCCCCGCTGCCCACCGGCATCGAGACCTACGCCTCCTTCTACCTCTCCATCACCCGCACCCCGCACCGCGCCGAGTTCACCTGGAACCCCGCCTCCGGGCGGGTCGAGCTGAGCTGGAACCGGGCCTGGAAGCAGGCGTCCGTCGACATGGCGAAGTCCGTCTTCGACAAGATCAACGCCAAGGAGGGGACGATCTACCGCACCGACCTCTTCGGCACCTACAAGATCTGGGGCGACCACCTCACCTACCACCCGCTCGGCGGCGCCGTCCTCGACCGGGCCACCGACAACCACGGCCGCCTCCACGGCTACCGGGGCCTCTACGTCATCGACGGCGCCCTCATCCCCGGCAACACCAGCGTCAACCCCTTCGTCACCATCACCGCGCTCGCCGAGCGCAACATCGAGCGGATCATCGCGGAGGACTTCTGAACGCCCCGGCACGCACACCGAGGGGCCGGCCGGCGCGCGCACCGGCCGGCCCCCGCACGTCCGGGCCTCACCCCGTCGGCAGCACGCACACCTCGTCGAGCCCCAGCACCCGGTTCAGCCGCCCGAACGCCAGCCACGACCCCAGGCTCATCGTCAGCTCCACGATCTCCGCCTGGCTGTAGTGCGCCGTCATCCGGGCCCAGAACTCCTCGTCCAGCCCGTGGTGGTCGAGCGCGTACCGCTCCGCGTACTCCGCCGCCAGCCGCGTCCGGACGTCGAAGGCGTCCGACACCTCCGTCTCCCGCCACGCCGCGACGAGCACGTCGAAACCCTCCTCGACCTTCACGCCGTCCCGGTCCGTACGCCAGTCCAGACAGAAGCCGCAGCCGTTGATCTGCGCGATCCGCAGCCGCGCCGCCTCGAACTCGCGCAGCCCCAGCGTCGTGTGGGCGTACACCGACAGCGAGAAGTTCGCCGCCGCCGTCCCGATCTCCGGGACCATCTCGCCCCACACGTACCCGATCGGCTCCTGTCCCTCCGGAATGTCGATGATCACCGCGGTCTCCTTCCCAGCTTCCCCACCGCCGGCCGCACCGGCACGTCCAGCGCGTCGTACAGCCCGGGCTCCGCCGCCGCCAGCCAGTCGATCGCCCCCACCAGGCGCCCGACCGCCGTCGCGTTCCCGCCGGCCGCCCGGTTCTCGCCCTCGTCGGTGGCCGCCACCGTCACCTCGATCCGCGGCCGGCCCTCGACGATCACCCGGTGCGCCCCGGCGCCGTCCGGCGGCACCGGCCAGTCCGGCGCGCAGGACGGATGGATCCGGGTCACGTGCTCGATCACGATCCGCGGCTCGCCGCCGACGATCCCCTGCACCTCGAAGCGGACCGCGCCCTGCGTGCCCGCCTCGAACACGCCCATCGTCCGCGTCGTCACCGTCGCCTCCAGCGGGCGCCGGTCCACCGTCTCGCGGATCTCGTCCACCTCGGCGCCGAGCGCCCGCGCCATCAGCCGGATCTGCCCGCCCCACACCATCGTCGGCACCGACGGGAAGAGCATCGGCGGCTCGTACGCGAGCGGCTTGCCCATACCGATCAGCTCGCGGACGGAGAACTCCTGCTCGTACGTCGAGTAGTCGAAGACCTCCTGGCAGCGGACCGCGTCCACGGTCGTGCCGAGCCCGCTGACCAGCAGCGGCAGCACGTCGTTGCCCCAGCCGGGGTCCACCCCGGAGGCGAAGAGCGACCCGCCGCCCTCCGCCACCGCCGCCAGCACCGGCTCCCGGAACTCCGGCGGCGCGTTCCGCGGGTCGTACAGCGGGTACAGCGACGGCGTCACCACCACCGCGCCGGCCGCGACCGCCCGCACCACGTCCTCCAGCGCCCCGTCCGGCCGCACGTCCCCGGAAGCCGCGTACACCACCGCCCCCGGCCGCCCGCCGAGCACCGCCCCGACGTCGTCGGTCGCGGCCACCCCCAGCTCGTGCCCGAGCCCCGCGAGCACCCCCGCGTCCCGGCCCACCTTCGCCGGGTCGGAGACCAGGACCGCCGCGAGCTCAAGCCCGGGATCGGCGTCCACGGCCCGGATGGCCGCCCGCCCGACATTTCCGGTTCCCCACACCACCGTCCGTATCATGCGCGGAGGGTAGCGCCGGGGCAGCGAGGTTCCCAGCCTCGCGCCGAAAGGATCTGGCTCTCAGTCAGATTGCTTGCGGGGTACGCCGTTCAGCCGAGCCGCAGCGCCGCGAACGGCACCGCGGCCCGCCGGTCCACCCGCCCCGCCCGGTCCTCCGTACGGGTGGGCCCGCCGCCGGTCCGCGCAGCGGGGCGCGCCGAGCGGGTACGGATCCCCGCACTGCCCCCGGCCAGGAGGATGCCTCCCATGCCCGCCTTCGTCCGCAAGGGCGCCCCCGCGCTCCTCGGCGCCGGCACCCTGTGCGCGGCCCTGCTGCTCACCGGCTGCGCGCGCCCGGAGCCGACCGCCGCCGGCCCGTCGCCGACGCCCGCACGGCCGTCCGCCACGGCCTCCGGGACCGCCGACGCCCGCCCGGCCGTCCCCGCCCGCGTCCCCGGCCTCGGGCCGCTCACCCAGGCCCGGATCCCCGACGGCACCACCCAGGCCCTGGTCGTCACCGGCGCCACCGAGAACAGCAACACCGCCACCGCCGTCCTCCACCAGCGCGGCCCCGACGGCCGCTGGTACGAGGCCGGCGGCCCCTGGACCGCGCGCAACGCGCTCAAGGGCTGGACCCCCGACCACACCGCCGGCGACCTGCGCACCCCCATCGGCGTCTACCGCATCGGCGACGCCGGCGGGCGCCTGCCCGACCCCGGCGCCCGGCTGCCGTACGACGAGGACCCGGAGTTCGCCATCAGCGGCACCGGCTTCCAGGGCGAACCCCTCGAAGGCTCCTTCGACCACGTCATCGCCATCGACTACAACCGCGTCCCCGGCCGCACCCCGCTCGACAAGGAACGCCCCCTCGGCGCCGGGAAGGGCGGCGGCGTCTGGATCCACGTCGACCACGGCGGCCCCACCCAGGCGTGCGTCGCCCTCCACCGCGACGACCTGCGCACCCTGCTCGTCGCCCTCGACCCCGCCGCCGCACCCGTCGTCGTCATGGGACCGGCCCCCGAACTCGCGCGCTGAGCGCGGAGGCACGGGGGCCGGTCGCACCGGCGGGGGAGCCGGATCAGCCGACCGCGCCCCGGAACGCCCCGGTGTGCTCCCGGATCTGCTCCGGCGTCAGATAGGCGTCGGTGTACTCGAAGTCCCGCAGCGTCCCCGCCTTCGAGGCGAGGAACCCGGTGCGCACGTAGTCGTCACCGGCCGCCGCGTTCAGCAGCCAGTTCGTCATGACCCGGGTCTTCGCCACGTTGGTCCGCAGCGCCGCCCAGTGGTAGCCGCGCGCCACCGCCTGCGCCGCGGGCCCGTGCAGCTCGACGCCCAGCGGCTTCGACACCCCGTCCATGCCGCCCAGGTCCACCACCAGGCCCAGGTCCTTGTGGGTGTACGGGGCGGTGGCCTCGCCCCGCAGCGTGGCCACCAGGTTGTCGGCGAGCCGCTTGCCCTGGCGCATGGCGTGCTGGGCGGTCGGCGGGCAGATCGCGCCCGCCTCGCCCTTCGCGAGGTCCGGCACGGCCGCCGCGTCGCCGAGCGCCCACACCCCGTCGAGGCCCGGCACCCGCATCTCCGGCGTCGTCACCAGCCGGCCGCGGACGGTCTCGGCGCCGACCGTGCCGACGAGCGGGCTCGCGGCCACGCCGGCCGTCCAGATGAGGGTCCGGCAGGGCAGCACCCGGCCGTCCGTCAGGGTGACCGTCTCGTCGTCCACCGACGCCACCGACACCCCCAGCGAGATCTGGATGCCCCGCTTCGTCAGGATGTCCAGGGCGGCGGCGCCCAGCTTGTCGCCCAGTTCGGGCATCAGCTTCGGCGCGATGTCCACCAGGTGCCATTTGATGAGGGCCGGGTCCAGCCGCGGGTAGCGCTTGACCGCGTTGTGGGTGAGCAGCTGAAGACAGGCCGCCGTCTCGGTGCCCGCGTACCCGCCGCCGACCACCACGAACTGCAGCCGCGCGGCCCGTTCGGCGTCGTCGTCGCTGGCGTCCGCCAGGTCGAGCTGGGCGATGACGTGGTCGCGGATGTAGACCGCCTCGGCCAGCGTCTTCATGCCGCGCGCGTGGTCGGCGAGCCCCGGGATGTCGAAGGTCCGGGTCACGCTGCCGGGCGCGAGCACCAGATGGTCGTACGGCTCGACGTCGTACTCCCCGGAGATCGTCCGGACGACGACGGCCTTCGCGGCGGTGTCGACGCCGACCGCCCCGCCGGGGACGATGCGCGTCCGGTGCTTCTGGCTGCGCCGCAGCGACAGCGCCACCGACTGCGGGGTCAGCACGCCGGCCGCCACCTGGGGGAGCAGGGGCAGGTAGAGCTGGTACGAGAAGGGCGAGAGCAGCGTGATCCGCGCCTCCCGCTCGGTCAGCCGCCGTTCGAGCCGTTTCACGCAGCCCACACCGGCGAAACCGGCGCCCACCACGAGAATCCTCGGTCGCGTCACGCTTGCCGCCTTCCGTATGAGCGTGCGAAGTGCCGCCGCCTGTGACTGCATAGGCACCATGTGGCACTTTTTCGCTGACTATCCGTGGTTCACCCTTTTTATCGTCATTGCGGCGGGCTCGCTTCTCGGCATGGTCCGGTTCGGGCCGGTGAAGCTCGGCGCGGCGGGCGTTCTCTTCGCGGGACTGCTGGTCGGAGCGCTGGACCCGGACATCGGCCCGGCCGTTCCCGCCGGGCTCTCCGTGCTCGGTCTCGCGCTGTACGTGTACACGGTGGGCCTGGAGGCGGGGCCGGCGTTCTTCCGGGAGCTGCGGCCCCAGCTGGCCGTGATGCTCGGCGCGGTCGCCGCGCTGGTGCTCACCGCGCTCGCCGTCGGCGTGATCGGGCACGGAGTCTTCGGCATCGACGGCCCCTTCCTGGCAGGCGGGTACGCGGGCATCGGCACCACCACCCCGGGCCTGGCCGCCGCCCAGGCGGCCTCGGAGGACCCGGCCCAGGCCGCCACCGGATACGCGATCGGTTACCCGCTCGCCGTCGTCCTCACCATCCTCTTCGTCGCGGCCGTCGCGTCCGTACGGAACTGGCCCGGCCGCCGCGACCCGGGCACCGGCCTCCCCGACCGGCTCGTCACCAGGACCGTCGACGTCACCCGCGCCGCCCGCTGGGCGGACGTCCCCGGCGCGGCCTCCGGCGCGCTCCTCGCCAGCGCCCACCGCCCCGCGGGCTCCGCCGTCCGCGTCGTCACCGGCGACCCGGGCCCGCTCGCCCCGGGCGACGCGCTGGTCCTCGTCGGCGGCCCCGAGGCCGTCGCGGCGGGCGTCGCCGCCCTCGGCACGGAGGCGCCCGAGCACCTGCTCGATCGCCGCGACGTCGTCGACTACCGCCGCATCCTGCTCACCAACCCGGACCTCGCCGCCCGCACGGTCGCCGAACTCGGCCTCGCCGACCGCTTCGGCGCCCGCGCCACCCGGGTCCGCCGGGGCGACCAGGACCTCCTCGCCCACGACGACCTGCTGCTCCAGCTCGACGACCGGGTCCGCGTCGCCATGCCGCGCGAGCGCACCGCCGAGGTCTCCGCCTATCTGGGCGACACCGAGGCCCGGGTCAGCGAGGTCAGCGCCGTCAGCATGGGCCTCGGCCTCGCCGCCGGCTTCCTCATCGGCATCCCGAAACTGACCGTCGGCGCCACGGTGCTCTCCCTCGGCACCGCCGCCGGCCCCCTCGTCATGGCGATGGTCCTCGGCCGGCTCCGCCGCACCGGCCCCCTCGTCTGGGTGCTGCCGACCCGCGCGAACCTGACCCTGCGCCAGATCGGCCTGCTCGTCTTCCTCGCCTGCGTCGGCCTCACCTCCGGCTACGCCTTCCGCCGGGACGCCTTCTCCCTCTTCGGCCTGAAACTGCTCGCCGTGCTCGTGCTCGGCGCCCTGCTCAGCTACGCCCTGATGGTCCTCGTCTGCCGGCTCCTCGGCCAGAGCCGCCCCCGCACGATGGGCCTGCTCGCCGGATACGTCGGCAACCCGGCGATCACCGCGTACGCCAACAGCCGTGTCTCCGACAGCCGGGTGAACACCGGCTACGCCACCCTCTTCGCCCTCGCCATCCTGGTGAAGATCGTCTGCATCCAGCTCATCGTGGGCCTCTGACGAGCGGCCCGGCCGCCTTTGGGTTACGTTGCCCGGGGACCCCGCACGGAAGGCGGAAACGGCACCATGACCACGTACCAGGTCGGCTACTTCGTCGGCAGCCTCTCGACGAAGTCCATCAACCGGACCCTCTCCAAGGCCCTGCTGCGGGTCGCCCCGCCGGGGCTGGAGTTCCGGGAGATCCCCATCAAGGACCTCCCGCTGTACAACCACGACTTCGACGCCGACTACCCGCCCGAGGGCAAGGCCCTCAAGGACGCGATCGCGGCCGTCGACGCGGTGCTCTTCGTGACGCCCGAGTACAACCGGTCCATCCCCGGCGGGCTCAAGAACGCCATCGACTGGGCCAGCCGGCCGTGGGGGACCAACTCCTTCACCCACAAGCCGTCCGCCGTCATCGGCGCCTCCCCGGGCAAGATCGGCACCGCCGTCGCCCAGCAGAGCCTCCGCTCGGTGCTCAGCTTCTGCAACTCCCCGCAGATGAACGCCCCCGAGGCGTACATCCAGTTCACCCCGGGCCTCTTCACCGACGACGGCGAGGTCACCGACCCGACCACCCAGCAGTTCCTGACGGACTTCATGAACGATTTCAAGACGTTCATCGAACGCGTCCTGACCGTTCTGCCGCAGCGCTAGCCCTCCGGCACCAGCAGCGCCACCAGCCGCCGGACCGCCGGGCGGGGGTCGGGGGAGTCCGGCCAGGCGGTCATCAGCAGGTGGTGGACGGTGCCGACGAGGGCGAGCGCCGCGGTCCCCGGGTCGAGACCCGCCGGGACGCGGCCCAGGCCGCGCTCCGCCTCCAGATAGCCGGCCACGGCCTCCTCGATCGCCGCGAAGCCCGGCGCGCCCGAGGCCAGCGCCTCGCGGATCCGCAGGGTGGCGGCGGGACGGGCCATGGCCAGGCCGGAGAGCGCCGGACCGCCGGAGTCGAGGAGCGCGAGGACGACCGCGTCGAGGTTCCCGCCGACCGTGCCCCGGCCCGCCGCCCCCGCCAGCGCCCGCGCCTTCTCCGCCGTACGGGCGAAGCGGTCCAGGCACAGCTCGGCCACGAACTCGTCGAAGCCGGCGAAGTGGGCGTGCAGCAGCCCCTTCGCGCATCCCGCCTCGGTGGTCACGGACCGGCTGGTGAGCGCACCGGGCCCGTCCCTCTCCACGACCCGCTCGGCCGCCGCGAACAGCCGCTCGCGCACGTCCGGCGTCGCCACTCCACGCGGTGACATGACAGCCCGCCTCCCTCTCCCGTCCGCGTCCCGGACCCCGGCCGGTTCCCGCTGCCTGGATCGTAGACGGCATTGCCGGGATGGGCACACGCCCATACTGTTCGGGTATGGGCCAGCGCCCATACCCGAATGGGCATACGCCCATACTTGCGTTCGTGCCGAGGAGGCAGCCGTGACCACCATCGTCAACACCGCCCAGGAGCAGGCGTGGAACGGCCCGGAGGGCGCCCACTGGGCCCGCCACCAGGACCGCTGGAACGCCGTCAACGACGGCTTCAACACCCCGCTGCTCGACGCCGCCGGCATCGCCGCCGCCCACCGCGTCCTCGACATCGGCTGCGGTGCCGGACACACCACCCGCCTCGCCGCCCGCCGCGCCCCCCGCGGCCACGCCCTCGGCCTCGACCTGTCCGGGCCGATGCTCGCGGAGGCCCGCGCCCGGGCCGCCGCCGAAGGCATCGGCAACATCGCCTTCGTCCGCGGCGACGCCCAGACCCACCCCCTCGACGAGGCGACGTTCGACGCGGTGATCAGCCGGTACGGCGCCATGTTCTTCGCCGACCCCGAGGCCGCCTTCGCCCACCTCGGCCGCGCCCTGCGCCCCGGCGGCCGGCTCGCCCTCGTCTGCCCCGCCGACCCGGAGCGGAACGCGTGGGTGACCGCCCTGACCTCCCTGCGCGGCATCCTGCCCGTCGGCGACTTCGGCCGCCCGGGCCTGCCCGGCATGTTCTCCCTCTCCGACCCGGACGCCGTCCGCGCGCTCCTCACCGCCGCCGGGTTCACCGGCGTCACGCTGACGGAGGCACGCGCGTACGGTACCTGGGGCCGGGACGCCGCCGACGCGGCGGACTTCCTCCTGGCCACCGGTCCCGGCCGCCACCTCATGCAGCTCTCCGACGAGCCCACCCGCGCCCGCGCCCGCGCCGCCCTGACCGACCACCTCCGGGCCCACGAGACCGCCGCCGACGGGGTCCGGCTGCTGAGCACGTCCTGGCTGATCACGGCCGAGCGGCCGTAGCGGGCGTGCAGCACACCCGGTGTGTCGCTGCCCTGATCCAGGTCATCTGCCTGGCCCTGCTCGTCTTCTGCCTGATGGAGCGTCCGGTCAGACGGGAGTGCGAGAGCTGTCACTGATGGAGGCAGGTGCACCGTCCGACACGGGGCGCGGGCAGACTACGCACATGAAGCTCCCCGCCGAAGCCGTGGCCGCCGCTGCGCTGCTGGAGGTCGTAAGGATCTCCGAACTCCCGGCAAAGCGGGGCACCCCGTATCCCGGCAGCGTGGGCGCCCACTGGATCGGGCGCGAGGCCGTCAGGGCCCTGGCCTTGATCGAAAGCCTGCCCGGCAGCGAGCAGCACCGCTGCGGCTTCTCCCCGGGCTGGAGTGTCCGGGCGTACGCGGACACTCTCGACCCGGTGCTGTTCGAGGCGGCGTTCTGCTTCAGCTGCCATGAGGTCCGCATGCACGGAACCGCCGTGCCTTCCGCGCTCGCCACGCAGTTCTTCGACGCGGGCGCCCCGCAGGCGCGCGCCCTCCTGGCGCTCTTCCGCGAGGCAGCCCCGTAACCGGCCGCCCCCCAAACCGACCACTCCAGCCGGCCGGATCGGCCGACTGGAGCGGTCGGCCACAAGAGACCTGAAACGGTGACCCGCGCAGTCCGGGGCTAGAAGACGACGACTCCCAGCGGGCGCGCGCCGGCCGGAAGGCGCTGCACGTCGCCCGAGGCGAGGTCGACGACGCTGATCCCGTCCCAGTACCCGTCCCGCGTGAACCCGCCGGTCACGTACGCGGTCCGGCCGTCCTCCGACACGGCCACGTCCTCGTGCGGGCCGTCGAGCGGGTAGACCCGCTCGACGCCTTCGGGCGACCGGACGGTCAGCGAGGCCCCCGCGTCCTCGCTCGGGTCGATCGGACCGGTCCCGACGGCGAAGAGCGTGCCGTCCGGCGTCACGGTCGCCCCGTGCTGGTGGGTGTTCGCCGTCATCTCCTCGATCGCGACCCGCCCGGTGGCCGGGTCCACGACCGCGAGCCGCTCGCCCTCGAACGGCAGCAGCAGCTTCCCGTCCGACGGGCGGACGGCCGTGTGATGCGGCTTCAGCCACGAGCCGAGCCCGCCCTCGGTGCCGTACGGGGCGACCTCGACGCGCCGGGCGTCGAGCGAGCCCACGTCGACGACGGTCACGTCGAAGGAGTCGTGGTTCGTCGCGTACACGGAGGAGCCGTCCCGGCTCACGTCCACGTCGAACGGCCGGCGGCCCACGTCGACCACGTCCACGACCTCCAGGGAGGCGGTGTCGATCACCTCCAGGGTGCCGTTCCCGCCGGGCACGTTCACCCCGACGTACACCCGCTTCCCGTCCGGCGCGAGCGCGATGCCCATCCCGCCGCCGCGGTACTCGCCGGTGGTCACCGGGCCGGTGTCGGTGCGGTACGGGACGAGGGCCAGGCGCTGCCGGGTCGCGGTGTCCACGACGGCGACGCCCTCGGCGGTCGCGACCCAGGCCCGCCCGTCCTTCCCGAGGGCCAGCCCGTACGGCGCGGTGCCGACCTTCACGGAACCCGTGGCGCCGCGCGCGGGGTCCACGAACGTGACGGTGTCCGCCCCGAAGTCGCTGACGAGCAGAGTCCCCGCCGCGGGCCGCCCGGCGGTCGCGGTCCCGGACGGCGCGGGGCCGGCGGACGGCGGGGGAGTGACCGTGACGGAGGGGCGCTCCGACGACGCCACCGGGGCGGCGGGCGCCTCGTCCGCCCGGGCGCATCCGGTGAGCAGGACCCCGGCGACGGCCGCGGGCAGCAGGACGCGAGCGGTACGGGACGGGCGGCGGATCTTCGTCATCTCGGGCTCCTCGGTACGGGACAGGAGGAGGACACCGCGCGAACCGGCCCCTCCCGTACCCCGATCCTCCGTGCCCCGGGATCGTGGTCCGCTCGCCCGGCCGGCCACGTCCCCCGGACCCTTCGGCGGACCCCCGGGTCCACCGATCGGCTGACCCGGCTCAGCCCTGCGGCAGCGACCGCATCGCCACGATGCCGGCGTGCCCGCCCGGGCCGCCCTGGCCGGGCACCGGCCCGGCACCCGGCAGGCTCGCGGGACCCGGCAGCCCGGCGGGACCGGCGGCCGGCGCGGGAGCCCCGGGCGCCGGCTGACCGGGCACGCCCGGAAGCCCCTGCTGCCCCGGCTGGCCCTGCATCCCCGGCTGGCCCTGCTGCCCCTGCATCCCCGGGCCGCCCTGCATCCGGGGGCCGCCCTGCATGCCCGGGCCGCCCTGCATTCCGGGACGGCCGACCGGCGCCGGCAGTCCCGGCTGGCCCTGCATCCCGGGCATCCCCGGCTGCTGCCCCGGCACGCCCTGCTGGCCCTGCATCCCCGGCACGCCCTGCTGGCCCTGCATCCCCGGCATGCCGGGCTGTCCGGGCATCCCCGGCATGCCCGCCGGCGCGCCGGCGCCCATCGGCGGCTGCGGCGCGGGCGCGGGGATCTTGATGTACCGGCTCAGGTCGCGCAGCACGTCCTCCGCGGTCTGGCGCACGTCACCGGGAACGTCCCCCCGCTCCCGTATGAGCTGGGCGTAGATCGGTGCGGTGCCGTCCGCGTGGTTCATGGAGTCCGTCGCTTCCTGTCAGCTGGGGCCGGGGCCGCCCTTGGCGGGCAGACGGCGAGTCTACGGGGCACCGCCGACACCCCGTGGCGCGGGGAGCCCGCCGCAGCCCCGCCCGGGGTGCCCGGAGGCACGCCCCGGGCGGACCCGAGCACACCCCTGTCCGTGTCAGGATCGAAGGATGCTGGAGAAGATCATCGCCGCGTGTGACGGCGCGTCCAAGGGGAATCCCGGCCCCGCCGCCTGGGCCTGGGTCATCGGCCGGGCGGACGGCACCGTCGAGCGCTGGGAGGCCGGGCCGCTCGGCCGGGCGACCAACAACGTGGCCGAACTCACTGCCCTGGAACGGCTCCTGGAGACCCTGGACCCCGCCGTGCCCGCGGAGATCCGGATGGACTCCCAGTACGCCATGAAGGCCGTCACCACCTGGCTCCCCGGCTGGCGCCGCAAGGGCTGGAAGACCGCCGCCGGGACCCCGGTCGCCAACAAGGACCTCGTCGTCCGGATCGACGCCCTGCTCACCGGCCGGGACGTCGACTTCGTCTACACCCCCGCGCACCAGGCGGACGGCGACCCCCTGAACGACGCCGCCGACCGCGCCGCCAGCCACAGCGCCCGTACGCAGGAGCCCCTGGGCTCGGACGCCGGTTCCGCCCTGCCCGACCCGGAGCCCGCGGCGGCGCGTACCTCCGCGCCCCGCGCGCCCCGGGCGCGCTCCTCCGCGTCTGGCGGTTCCGGCGCCTCGGGGGCCCGCCGGAGTCGCCCGTCCGGCGGCACCCTGAAGGCCCGGTTTCCGGGCCGCTGCCGCTGTGGGCGTGCCTATGACAAGGGGGAGAGCATCAGCAAGAACGCGGAGGGCTGGGGCCACCCGACCTGCGTCTGAGCGCTGACGCCGTCCGAGGGGCGGGCGGGCATGTCCGCCCCCTGAGACCGCGTTCCGAGCGCCTCGGGCAGGCTTCACCCGCGCGTGGATCCGGGTTCTTCCGGGGTTCTGTTCTCAGAGCTGTTGTGGCTGCATACTGTTCCTCCTCGCACCTGGTGACGAACCGTTTTGGCTGCTCATCCGACGTCTCTCGACGTGACCTCGGCACCCGGCGAGACTCCCCCCTTCACTTCCGGCGCACAGCGTCGTGACGGAAGTGACCCCTGCCCGTGAAAGACCCGAGGTTCCGTGCCAGTACCTGTTCTCCTGACCGGGCGCTCCGTGCGCCTGGAGCCGCTGGCGATGCGGCACGCCGAAGCCCTCGCGCGGGCCGGCGAGGCGGACCGATCGGCCTATGCCTTCACTCCCGTGCCCGACGGCCTGGAATCCGCACTCGACTACATCGCCCGTGCCCTGGCCGAACAGGCCGTGGGGCGCTGCCTGCCCTTCGCCCTCGTCAGCACCGCTGACGACCGGGTGATCGGCTCCACCCGCTTCCTCGAACTCGACTATTGGCGGGGGCCGCTGGTCTGGCCCCCGGCCCCCGGCCATCCCCACGGTGATCCGCTCACCGCGATCCCCGACGCCGCCGAGATCGGCAACACGTGGATCGCGGGCGACGCCCGGGGCACCGGCGTCAACACCGAGGCGAAGCTGCTCATGCTCCGCCACGCCTTCGAGAACTGGGGCGTCCGCCGGATCACCCTCCGCGCCGACGCCCGCAACACCCGCTCGCGGGTGGCCATCGAACGCCTCGGCGCCACCTGCGAGGGCATCCGCAGAGCGCACTCGCGCGGCCTCGACGGCGCCGTCCGGGACACGGCCTTCTACTCGATCCTCGACGAGGAGTGGCCCACCGTTCGGGACATCATCGAGCTGCGGCTCAGCGCCCCCCGCCGGAGCCGGGTCCTCCAGGACCTCCTCCCGGCCTGACCCGCCCTGCCCGCGCCGCCCGCCCTGCGGGCGGCGCGCCGGGGTGTTTTCATGGAAGTGACGGGAAGGACTCCGCGTGAGGACACGGAGTAGCGGCCCCGGCCGCGCACCGTGCAATCAGGATCCGCGAGAAGCGGGTGAGTCCTTCCCGCCCCTCCTTCCTCTTTCTCCAGGCCGTCACGCCGTCAGCAGGTAGAGGCTGCGGCTCACCAGCCACAGTCCCAGCAGCAGGCACAGGGCGACGACGGCCGGTTCCTTGTGACGCGTCAGCCACGCGTGCAGCCCGGTGAGGGCGCGCCGCGCCCGCTCGGGCGACAGCAGCGTCCACAGCTCCATCGCCAGCAGCGACGACGTGGCGATCAGGCAGAAGCCGGCCAGCGCCACCACGTTCCCGGCGTCGGACAGATCGGCCTGGACGACCGTGGCCGCCGCCGCGCCCACCATCCCCCACGGCTGTACCAGCAGCGGAAGGGCCGCCGCGGACCGGAAGGACACCCCCTCCGAGGACGCCGGCTCCCGCGTCACGGCCGCGTCCGCCGCCCGGGCACCGGACCCCCGGCGGGTCCGCCACCGGTACACCGCGTACCCGACCAGACCCGCGCCGATCACCAGCGTCGCCACCTGGGCGGCCCGCGACGGCGGGGAACGGGGCGGCGGCGGCTCCCCGCCGGTCAGCAGGACGACGACCGCGATGACCGCCACCAGGCACGCCAGCCAGGACCCGAGGAACACCGCCCCCTTGCGCAGCCCCCGGTCCGAGGCCAGCACCAGCACGAAGGCCATGACCGGCAGCGGGAACAGCGCCACCGCGAGACCGATCACCACCAGGTCGACCACCATCGCGTCACCACCCGTCCGCGGACACCGCCCCGTGAGCACCGAAGGGCCGGCCGCCGGGACGGACGGCACCGTCAGGGCCGGTCCTTCCGCAGCGAGTCCCCCACACCTCTGACCCGTGCGCCGAGACTCCGCCACGCCCGACGCAGGTCCGCCCTGGCGCGGTCCGTCCTGCCCTCGGCCTCCAGCCGCTCGTCGCCGCTGAGCCGGCCGGCGAACTCCTTGGCCCGGCCCCTGGCCCTGTCGACCTCGTGCCGGACCCTCTCCTGCGCCCTGCCGATCGTGCCGCTCATGCCCGCGATACCTCCTCGGACCGTCCCCGACCTCCACGCTAGGCCGGGGCGGCCGCCCGTGCCCGGCGGGTGGCGATCATGGGCCGGTACCTTGGGCGGCGACACAGTGCCGTGCCAGGGAAGGACCGAGTGATCGCCGTGCCCGCAGAACACCCCGCCGCCGACGCCCCCGCCGACCGGGACGCCGACGTCCTGTGCCGCACCGAGGGCCGGGCCGGTTTCCTCACTCTCGACCGGCCCCGGGCCATCAACGCCCTCACCCACCCCATGGTCCGCGCCCTCGACGCCGCCCTCACCGCCTGGGAGCACGACCCGGCCGTCACCACCGTCGTGCTGCGCGGCGCGGGGGAGCGGGGCCTGTGCGCCGGCGGCGACATCCGCGCCATCCACGCCGACGCCCGCGCCACCGGCGGCACCGCCACCCTCGCCTTCTGGGCCGACGAGTACCGCCTCAACGCCCGGATCGCCCGCTACCCCAAGCCGTACGTCGCCCTCATGGACGGCATCGTCATGGGCGGCGGCGTCGGCGTCTCCGCCCACGGCTCCGTCCGCGTCGTCACCGAACGCTCCCGCATCGCCATGCCCGAGACCGGCATCGGCTTCGTCCCCGACGTCGGCGGCACCTGGCTCCTCGGCCGCGCCCCCGGCGAACTCGGCACCCACCTCGCCCTCACCGGCGGCCAGATCGGCGCCGCCGACGCCCTCCTCACCGGCCTCGCCGACCACCACGTGCCCGCCGCCGCGCTCGACGCCCTCGCCTCCGACCTCACCCGCCTCCCCGCCGACGAGGCCCTGGCCCGGCACGCCACCCCGCCCGCCCCCGGCCGGCTCGCCGAACAGCGGACCTGGATCGACGCCTGCTACTCCGCCCCCACCGTCGAGGAGATCGTCGACCGCCTCACCGACAGCGGCGTCCCCGCCGCCAAGGAAGCCGCCACCACCCTCCTCGCCAAGTCCCCGACCGCCCTCAAGGCCACCCTCGCCGTGCTGCGCGCCGGCCGCGCCCTCGACAGCCTCGAAGCCGTCCTCGACCTGGAGTACCGGGCCTCCTGCGCCGCCGTCACCAGCCACGACCTCGTGGAGGGCATCCGCGCCCAGGTCGTCGACAAGGACCGGAACCCGCGCTGGCGGCCCGCGACCCTCGCCGAGGTCACCGACGCCGACGTGGCCCGCTACCTCACGCCGCCGCCCGGCGGCGACCTCGGCCTCGCGCGCTGACCGGCCCCGCCCCGGCCGCCGGCTCGCCCAGCGCCAGCGCCGCCGTCCGCCACGCCTCCGTGACGGCCCCGTGCGCCAGCGCCGTCGCCGCCGAGACGTCCGCCGGCAGCCGCAGCGGCGCCCCGATGTGCACATGAAGACACGGGCGCCGCAGCGGGGCCGTCAGCACCCCCGCGACCTGCTTCACCGCCCCGCCCGACGTGATCCGCCGCGCCCCCGCCTGCCCGACCGGCACCACCGGCGCGCCCGTCGCCCCGGCGAGCCGCGCCAGACCCGTGCGGAACTCCTCCGGCGGTGCCTCCGACGCCTCCCGGCGCGGCGGGATCCGCCCCTCCGCGTACAGCATCACCGGGCGCCCCGAGGCGAGCGCCACCGCCGCCCGGTCCAGCGCCGCCGAGGCGTGCGCCGTGTTCCGGTGCACCGGCACGTAACCGTCCCGCGACAGCGCCGCCCCCAGCCCCGGCACCCGCCACAGCCCGGCCGCCGCGAGCAGCACCGGCTCGGCGCCCAGCCGCCGCCGCAGCGCGGCCAGCACCAGCGCCGGATCGGCGAGCGAGGTGTGGTTGGCGACGATGATGCTGCCCGGCTCGATCCGGGCCCCCGGGTCCGCGGTCACGGTCAACCGCCCGAAGAACGGCACGACATGAGCGGCGAGACGACTGAGCACGGGCGGATCCCCCACCTTCGGAACCGGGACGACGACGGCCCGCCCATCGTCCGCCGCAGCCCCCGCCGCCGGCATGGGCGCCCGTACTCACCCCGTACTCAACTCCGCCGCCCCGCCCACCTGGTGTCCGCCGCCCGCCGCCCGCCGTCTACGCTGACCGGCACGGGGTCACGACGGCGAAGGGCGGTGCACGGTGCGAGCGACACTCCGCCGACCCGCGCCGACGGCGCTCCTGGCCCGCCTCCTCCCGGCCCTCCTGTGCGCGCTCTGCGCCTTCCTCACCGCCCCGCTGCCCCCGCCCGACCCGGCCCCGGCCGCGGCGAGCGCCCCGGCGCACACCGCCGCGCCCGCGGACGTCTCCGCCTCCGGCACGGACGCCGCGCCCGCCCAGGCCGTCGAACCGGCGGACGCCGTCGAGCACGCCGTACGGTTCCCGGCGCCGCCCGCCGCCCCCGTGGTCGCGCGCCACGCGGACGCGGAACCGGCACGCGGGCGCGTGGCGGGGGACCCGCAGCGGGAACGCGCGCCGCCCGGCCTCCCGTACGACCCCACGGCCCCCCGCGGCCCACCCTCCACCCGGCACAGCTGACGCCGCTTCACCTCGTCGCCGTCCGGGCCTCCGGCATGCCCGCCGCCCGGCCACGCGCGCGTACCCCAGCTCACCCCGCGCGGACCGCCGCCGTCCCGGCGCGCGTCCGCGCACCGCCCGTGGAGACCCCATGTCCTCGTCCGCCGTGCTCCGGCGCGCGCTCCTCGCGCTCGCCGTCGTCGCGCTCGCCCTCTGGACCGCCCTGACCACCTCGCCCCGCCTCGGACTCGACCTCCGCGGCGGCACCCGGATCGTCCTGGAGACCCAGGACGCCCCCGGCGTCCGCGCCGACGCGGAGGCCACCGACCGCGCCCTGGAAGTGCTCCGCAAGCGGGTCGACGGCCTCGGCGTCGCCGAACCGTCGCTCGCCCGCTCCGGCGAGAACCGGATCGTCGTCGAACTCCCCGGCCTGCGCGACCCCCGCGCCGCCGCCGAGGTCATCGGCCGCACCGCCCAGCTCACCGTCCACGCCGTCACCGGCACCGCGCCCGCGCCGGCCGAACGCCCCGCCGCCGACGGCACCCGCGCCCTCGCCGACCCCGACGGCGGCGGCTACCTCGCCCTCGCCGCGCCCGCCCTCACCGGCGACGGCGTCAAGAGCGCCGACGCCGTCCTCGACAGCGCCGGCGGACGCGGCTGGACCGTCGACCTCGCCTTCCGCGACGGCGCCGCCGCCGACTGGGCCCGGCTCACCGGCGAGGCCGCCTGCGCCCCGGCCGGCGACCCCGCCCGCCGGGTCGCGATCGTCCTCGACGGGCGGATCGTCTCCGCCCCCGCCGTGCAGACCGGCGTGACCTGCGGCGCCGGCATCACCGGCGGCGCCACCCAGATCACCGGCGGCTTCTCCGCCCAGGAGGCCCGCGACCTCGCCGCGCTCGTCGAGGGCGGCGCCCTGCCCGTCCCCGTCACCACCGTCGAGCAGAGCACCGTCGGCCCGACCCTCGGCGCCGACGCCATCCGGGCCAGCGCCCTCGCCGCCGTCATCGGCCTCGCCTGCACCGGCCTCTTCGTCATCGCCGTCTACCGGCTCCTCGGCCTCCTCGCCACCGTCGCGCTACTGCTCTACGGGCTGATCTCGTACGCCGCCGTCGTCGCGCTCGGCGCCACCCTCACCCTCCCCGGGCTCGCCGGTTTCGTCCTCGCGGTCGGGATCGCCGTCGACGCGAACGTCCTCGTCTTCGAACGCGCCCGGGAGGAGTACGCGCTCCTCGGCCGGAACGCCGCCACCCGCGATCCGCGCCGCCCGCTCGCGACCGCGTTCGGGAAGGCGTGGAGCGCCGTCGCCGACTCCAACATCACCACCCTGCTCGCCGCCGGACTCCTCTTCGCGTTCGCCACCGGCCCCGTGAAGGGCTTCGGTGTCACCCTCGCCATCGGCGTCCTCGCGTCCATGCTCACCGCCATGGTCATCACCCGGCTGCTCGCCGACGCGGCCCTCGCCCTGCCCGCCGTACGCCGCAGGCCCGGACTCACCGGCATGGCGGGCCTCGGCCGGCTCCGCACCCGGCTCACCCGCCGGGCGCCCCGGCTGATGGCACGGCGCCGCCGCTGGTTCACCGTCAGCGGCGCGCTGCTCCTGCTCGCCGTCGCCGGGATCGGGGTGCGCGGCGTCGAGCTCGGCGTCGAGTTCACCGGCGGCCGGGACGTCCGGTACACCGCGACCCGCCCGGTGGACGCCGACGCGGCCCGCGCCGCCGTCGCCGCCGCCGGCTTCCCCGACGCCGTCGTCCAGACGACCGGCGACGGCGGCCGGGACATCGGCGTACGCGTCGGGGAGACCGGCGACGCGGCCCAGGACCGCATCACCGAGGCGCTCACCGACGCGGCCGGTCCGGTCACCGTCGTCCGCGACGACCTCATCGGCCCCAGCCTCGGCGACGAGCTCCGCGCCCACGCGCTCCTCGCCCTCGGCCTCGCCGTCGCCGCCCAGCTCGCCTACCTGTCCGTCCGTTTCCGGTGGACGTACGCGGCGGCGGCCGTCGCCGCGATGGCGCAGGACGTGCTGCTGGTCGTCGGCCTCTTCGCCTGGCTCGGCAAGCCGGTCGACAGCGTGTTCCTGGCGGCGCTGCTGACGGTCGTCGGCTACTCGGTCAACGACTCGGTCGTCGTCCTCGACCGCCTCCGCGAACTCCGCCGCAAGGGCGGCCGGCTGCCGCTCGCGGACCTCGCCGACCGCGCAGTCGCCCAGACCCTGCCGCGCACGGTCAACACCGGCATGGGCGCCCTCTTCGTCCTGACCGCCCTCGCCGTCCTCGGCGGCGACACCCTCACGGACTTCTCGGTCGCCCTCCTCGCCGGCGTCGTCCTGGGCATGGCGTCCACGGTCTTCACCGCCCTCCCCCTGACCGTCACCCTCGAATCCCGCTCCCCCACCCCCACCCGCCCCACCAAGCCCCGCACCCCGAACCCGACAGGCGCCGTCGTCTGACCGGCCCCCTCCGGCCCCGGCCCTCCACCGGGGCCGGGTCCCCTTGTCCGTCCCGGCCGCTACGGTTCGGGGATGGGATTCACGAGTGCCTGGGCCGTCACCGCCCACCCGGATCCGACGATCGCCGCCCTCGCCCTCCGCCTGCTGCCCGCCATCCAAGCGGACCGCGAACGCCCCGGGACCCGGGAGCGATGGGAGGCTTGGCGGCACAATCCGCTGCCCGACCACCGCACCTGGTACGCGGTCGAACCGCCCCCGGGGACCCCGGCCGCCGACCCCGCGGCGATCCGCGCCTTCCAGGACCTCACGGCCCCCGGCCCTGCCGTGGACGACGTCTGCGGAGGGGTCCAGGACCCCGGCTTCGACGTCCTCGACGACCTGTGGGACGACGACCTGGACCACGAGGACGTCTTCTTCTCCGTCCACTCGAAGGAGTACGCGGTCGCCTCCCTCTTCCACGCCCTCGGCCCCTCCCGGGCCGCTCTCCTGCCCGGCTGGTGCGGGAACTTCCTGCTCACCGCCGCCCAAGCGGCCGCCGCGCTGCCGGACATCGAGCGGGCCTTCACGTTCTCGGCGGAGGAGCGGGCCGCCGCCGAAGCGCGGGACTGGCTCTGGTACGGGGAGCGGGAGCCGTCCGTGCTCGACGGGCCGCCGCGGGTGTGGCGGGCGGCCGTGGCCAAGGGGCTGGGGCTGTGCGGGGTCGCCGTACACCTGGCGTGACGTGGGCCGAAGGGGCGGTGGGGGTGACCGGGGGCGGGTTGGGTCGTTGCACGCGTAAAACGATCAGACGGTGAGGACGCGGAGGTGGTTTCCGTGAGCGTGCAGCAGGCCACGGCGGTGAGGACCTGGGTGCTCGACGACCCGGAGGACGTACGGGAGGCGGCGGGGGAAGTCGCCGCCGGGCGGGTCGTCGCGCACGGGTTCGGGAACGGGTACGCGCTGGTCTGCCGGCCCGGGCGGGAGGCGGTCGAGCGGGTGCACCGGCTGACGGGGCGGGCCGCGGGCGCGGTGACCGTGCCCGAGCGGATCCCGGCCGCGTTCGACTGGACACGGCTCCCCGAGGGCGTGCCCTGGCAGCAGGTGCGGTCCCTGATGGACGAACTGCTCGCGCTCGGGCCCGTCGGTCTGCGCGGCCCGGCCGCCGACCGGGTGCCCGAGGCGCTCACCACCCCGGAGGGGGACCTGCGAACCGTCCGGGTCGTCGCCCCCGGCACCCGCTGCCCCTCGCACGCCTTCCTCGGCGCCGCGCTCGCGCGGACCGGCGGCGACTTCCTGGCCGCCGCCGCCACGGACGGTCTCCCCGACGGGCTCGGCGCCGAACCGGACGTCAGGATCCTCGCGCACGCCGACGAGGAGGCCGCCCGCCGGCGGCATCCGTTCCACCGGCCGGCCCCCGTCAGCGTCCTGGCCTTCCACCGCACCGCCGGCCACACCCGCTCCGGCCTGCCCGCGCTCGTCCTCGAACGGCACGGCTCGCTCTCCGCCGACCACATCCGCGCCGTCGCCGCCAACCACGGCTTCGGTCTCGCCGCCGCCCCGCCCACCGCCTGACCCGGCGCCACCGCCTCAGGCGGGCGCGCCCAGCGCGATCTCCGCCCACACCGTCTTGCCCTCGGTCTCGTACCGCACGCCCCACGCGTCCGACAGCGTCGAGCAGATGTGCAGACCCCGGCCGCCCTCGTCCCCGGCCTTCGCGTGCCGCAGGTTCGGGGCGGTGGCCGCGCTGTCGCGGACCTCCACGGTGAGCGAGTCGTCGCCCCTCAGCAGCCGCAGGACGATCGGCGCGGCGCCGTGCCGGACCGCGTTGGTGACCAGTTCGCTGACGATCAGTTCGACGGTGAGCGGATCCACCCCGAGCCCCCACTCCTGGACCCGCTCCTCCGCCGCGTGCCGTACCGGCGCCACCGCCGACAGCTCGCCCGGCACCTCCCACTCGGCGAGGTCGCCGGCCGGCAGCCGCAGGGTGCGGGCCACCAGCAGGACCCGCTCGGGCGCGAGGAGCGCCGCGAGGTCGTCGGCCATCGGGTGCGGGCCGCGGTCGGGCCGGGCCAGCGCCGCCGCGATCCGGGCCCGCGACGGACCGCCGCCGGCCCGCTCGGACGAGGCCAGGCACAGCGTGGTGCCCTCGGGCAGCTGGTGGGAGGCGCAGGCGAACGGCGGCCCGTCGCCGCCGAGCAGCGGCCCCTCGTCGACCAGGTCCGTGTCGAGGGAGCCGTCCGGCCGGACGGCGACGCACAGCGAGGAGCCCGCGCGGGCGATCTCCAGCCGCCCGGTCACCGGGTCGTGCACGGCGATCGTGCAGCTCGCCGCCGGCTCGTCCGGGGCGTCCGCCCCCGCCTGCTCCCGGGCGAGACGCAGCGTCACGGTGTGCAGCCGGGCGAGCAGTTCGTGCGGGGCCAGGTCCAGCGTCGTCAGGCTGTACACGGCCGTCCGCAGCCGGCCCATGGTGGCCACCGCGCTCAGCCCGGGCCGCTCCACCTGGCCCACCAGCAGCGCGACCCGCGCGCCCGGCAGCGGGATGACGTCGAACCAGGACCCGGCCCCGGTGCCGCCCGGCCGGTGCCGCTGGGCGACCTCGACGGCGTGCCGGCTCTCGCCCTCGGGGCGCAGCGGCCAGGACTGGAGCGCGGTCATCACGATGTGCTCGCGGGTGAAGCGCAGCGCGTTCTCCAGACAGGTCGCGGTGTGCGCGGTCACCCCCTCGGCCAGCGCCAGGTCGTCCTCGGTGTACGGGTCGGCGTCGGGCGCGCGCCGGAACGCCACCGCGCCGAGGAGCTGTCCGCGGACCGCGAGCGGCGCCACCAGCCGGACGCCGTCGCCGGCGGGCACCAGCTCGGGCTCCTCGGGCAGCCGCTCCCCGAACAGCCCGGGCAGCAGCACCGTCCCGGGCTCCGGCAGCGGCCCGTCCGCCCGCACCGCCCCGGAGCCGCCCACGGCGGCGCACCGCAGCAGCGGCGTCTCCCCGGGCCGCCGCAGCTCCGGCGGCTTGCCGCGCAGCACCGCGTCGGTCAGCGCCACCACGGCGGACCCGGCGAACCCGGGCACGGCCACCTCGACCAGCTCCTGCGCGGTCCGCTCCACGTCCAGGGTGCGGCCGATCCGCTCCCGCGCCTGGTAGAGCAGGCCGAGCCGCTGCTCGGCGCGGATCCGGTCGGTGACGTCCATGACGGTGGCGACCAGCCCGACCGGCGGGCGCCCCGGTGCGGGCCCGTCCCCGTCCCGCTCCGGTGCGCGCAGCGGGTACACGGAGACCGAGTAGACGTGCTCGTGCCCGGCGTCCTGCGGCGGCCGGCCGGGGATCAGGACGTCCCGCAGCGGCGGGCCGCCGTCCAGGACCTCGCGGAGCACGTCCTCGTGGACGTCGATGCCGAAGGCCCGGTACGCCTCCCGGGCGGGCCGCCCGAGGACGTCGTCCGCCGCGATGCCGCGCAGCGCGAGGACCGCTCCGGTGACCCGCACCACGCGCAGCTCGCGGTCGAGCACGTGCACCCCGACCTCGGTCTGCCGGAACACGGTGTCGAGGATGGCGCTGTCCAGGGCGGCGCCGTCGATCTCGGCGCGGTCGAGTGCGGGGGGAACGTCCTCGGCCATCTGCACCCCTGCCCGCGCTCGACTCCCGGTTCCAGGCCCAGTCTGGCCGCTCCCGGAGCCGTCCGCCTGTCGCCACACGCCGCCGGGGTCGCCCGTCCGGCGGCGGGCGCGGCCGTCAGCGGGCGGCCGGGGGCACGAGGAGCAGCCCGGTGCCGAGGGAGCGTTCGCCGGTGGCGTCGGACGGCTGGTTGACGACGCCGGCCGCCGTCGCGAGGACGCTCGACCCGCCGCCGTCGAGGTTCAGCGCCTCGCGGGCGCCGAGGGCGCGCATCAGACGGGCGGCGCCGTCGATGCCCAGGCCCTCGCTGACGCCGGGGCGGCGCCCGTCGGCGACGACCAGCATCAGGCGGCCCCGATCGTCCACGCCGATCATGGACCGGGGGTTGGCGCGTACTGTCCAGTCGTAGGTGAACGACGGGTCGGGGCCGTCGCGGACGACGCCGTCGGCGACCGCGTTCACCGCCACCTCGCCGTCGCGGACCAGGGTGGGGCCCACCTGGAGGACGGTCGTGTCGCGGTGCAGCGGCACCGGGCGGTCCCGGCCGTCCCGCACCCGCTCGTCGAAGGTGAGCGTCGTGCCCACGCGGGCGGTGCGCAGCAGCCACGTGGCGCGGTCGCCGGTGGCCTGGAGCGTGGAGCCGCCGGGCGGGACGGCGGCGCCGCGGCTCTCCCGGACGGCCGTCACCCGGCCCCGGGCGTCCAGGACGGCCTCCGCGCCGGGACCGGCCGGGGGCGTACCCCATTCGGGGGTGAACCGGACGAGCTCGCTGTCGTCGGTGCACCGGACGTCGTGCTGGGGGCGCTCCGTCGGCCGGTCCCCGCCGACGCCGCCGCAGTTCCAGATGGTGCCGGGGATCCGGTTGACGCCGTCGACCTCCGTCGTCTCCCCGGCCGCCGTGACCGTCACCCGGGCCGTGAAGGTGCCGACGGAGAAGGACCGGCCGCCGCGCTCCAGCCGGATGCCGGACCGCCCCTGGGTGGCGGAGCCGAGGAGCCGGCCGTCCCGCACGTAGAGGCCGCCGGGGGCGTTGTCGTAGAACCACTGCCCGTTGATCCCGGCGACCGCGCCGGCGGCGCCGATGAGGGACGTGAGCCGCTCGGTGCCGTGCAGGGTCGGGCCGTGGCCGGCCTCCAGCCGGCCGCCGAACGCGCCGAGGTCGACCCGCAGGACGTGGACGCGCTGCGGCACGTCGTCGTCGGTGCCGTCCTGCGCGGTGGAGCGGGTGCGGGCCGTGAAGCCGGCCGCCCGGAGCCGGCCGGCGAGCGCCGCCGCCCCGGCCTCGTCGGGCGAGCTCCCCGTCCGTACCGTCCAGCCGAGCACCCCCGGCGCCAGGTCCGCGTAGCCCGGGTGGGTCACCTCCGACACGCGCGGCTCGAAGCCCGCCGCCCGCAGCGCCTCCGCCACCCGCAGCGCGGTCCCGCGCGGCCCGAGGGCCAGCGGCGCGCCGGCGAGCGGGCCGTCGGCCTCCCGGGGGAGGTTCACCTGGACGGTCCACACGTGGCCGGCGTCCCGGCGCCCGTACGTGTAGGTGGTGAGCGTCACGCCGCGGGCCGGCGTGCTGGTGACGCTCGCCGCGTCCTCCACGGGGTGGCGGGCGGCGGGACGGGCCTCGGCGAGCGGCACGGAGGCGGCCGACAGGACCGCCGCGGCGGCGAGGAGGGCGAGGGACCTGCGCTGCATGGGAGTCCTTCCGTCGTCGGAACGCACCTGGTGACAGAGGCAACCCGCCGCCCGTGGACGGAGGGTGACGGGCAGTTCGACAGGGGCCGCAGAGTCGTGGAAGGTTCGGTTCCCCTGTGTTCCCCGGCGGGGGCGGGACCGCCCGCCGCGGCCGGGACGTCACCCGTCCGCCGTACCGCGCCGGAGCCCGGAAAGGGCCCCGATATCCTTCCGGCGTGGAGATCCCTTCATATGACGAGATCCGGGCCCTGCACCGGAAGCACGCCCCCAGCGACGAGGCGTTCGCCCTCGTCTTCACCCACTGCGAGATCGTCGCCGCCGTCGCCGACCAGCTGCTCGCCCGCTCCGGCGCGGACGTCGACGCCGACCTCGTCCGGGCCGGGTGCCTGCTGCACGACATCGGCGTCTACCGGCTGTACGACGCCGCCGGGCGCATCGACGGCTCCGCGTACGTCACCCACGGGCTCCTCGGCCACCGGCTGCTCGCCGAGGAGGGCCTGCCCGAGGCCCTGTGCCGCTTCTGCTCCTGCCACACCGGCGTCGGCATCACCCGGGAGGACGTCCTCGCGCAGGGCCTGCCGATCCCGCCCGCCGACTACGTGCCCGTCACGCCCGAGGAGCGGATGGTCATGTACGCCGACAAGTTCCACAGCAAGAGCACCCCGCCGCGATTCGTCTCCCCGGACAGCTTCGAGGTCCGCATCGGCCGCTTCGGCCCGGAGAAGGTCACCGCCTTCCAGGCCCTGCGCCGGCACTACGGCGATCCCGAACTCGACGGTCTCGCCGCCGCGTACGGCCACGCCGTCACCTGACCGCCCGGCCGGGCTCACCCGGCGGCCGTGAGGACGGTGACCACCGTCGCCGCGGCCACCGCCGCCCGCAGGTCCCGCACCGCCTCCCGCACGCCGTCGGTCGCCCACTGCCCCTCCGCGAGCTGCTCCATCCGCGCGGCGACCTCCTTGCGCGGCTCCCCGGGGAACGCCAGGCGGTGCAGCTTCGCCCCGTGCACCAGCGCGACCAGCCCGGCCGTCCGCTCGTCGGGCGCGGCGCCGTCGAGCACCACGGCCCGCAGCCGCTCCCGCAGCTCCCGCTCGGCCGAGCCGTCCGCCTCCGGATAGCGGCGCACCGGGAAGAGCCCGAGCACCCGGTGCCTCTCCTCCACCACCAGGCCCCGCGCGCACAGCCGCGCCACCGTCGCCGCCGGCGCCTTCGCCTGGTCCCTCGTCAGCCACTCGGCGACCTTCGGCGCCGAACTCCGCTTCCCCAGCCAGCCGGCCAACAGCACCAGCCGCTCGTCCAGCAGCGGCTCCCCGGTGGGGCTCTCGTCCACGACCGCCAGCCGCCCGCCCGTCACCGACACCCGCCCGGCGAACACCAGCTCCAGCAGGATCCCGCCCGCGACCGCCCACGCGGCCGCCTCCCGCTCCTTCGCCTCCCCGGACTCGTCGTCGAGCGACAGCAGGGCGATCTCCTCGGCGAGCGTGATCGTCATCGGCGTCCTTCCTGGTGGGGCCGCCGGACCCGCTCCGGAGGCTCTGCCCGGGAGGACGGTCTGACGGCCCGTCCGGTTGCGCCCCCGCGGGCGGGAACGTCCGTACGGGGCCGGCCGGCGGGCCGTTGTCAGTGGCGGCTGTCACGCTGGGGCCATGGACAGGCAGAGCGACAGTGCCCGGGACCGGGGGAAGGACGGCGGCATGGGCGGGGACCGCGACGAGGAGCTGCTGCGGGGCCGGGTGTACGGCCAGGAGCACGACGACCCGCGCCCGGGACCGCGCCCCGGGCGGGTCTACGCGGAGCTGGTCGGCGGCCCGCTCGACGGTCTGCTGCTCGACGTCACCGACTGGACCGGCGAGGAGATACGCGCCGGCGCCGTCCTGGAGACGGAGCTGGGCCGCTACGGCGCCGGAGGAAAGGCCGTCTACGGGCCGCGGGACGGCGACCCGCGGCGCCTCGACTGGACCGGCGACACCCGCTGACCGACCCCGCCCACCATGTGCCCGGGCGCGAAAGAGTCTGGGCGTGAAGAGACCGGCGGCGGGGGGCGGGGCGGCGACGAGACCGGGCGGGCGAGGCCGGGGCACGAAAAAAGGCGGGAGTTCTCCCGCCATGTTCAAGGTATAGCGCAAGGGGGGCCTTGCGGCAAGGCCCCCCAGGTGCCGCACAATCGCACACCTACCCCCGTCACCTGCGGAAACGAGATCCGTGCCCATGCCCCTGAGCACCACCGGCCCCTTCCGGCTCCCCGACCGCCTGGCCGCCAAGGCCGCCCCCGCCCTCGTCGCCGACGACGAGAAGCACTTCGCCGCCGTCGCGGAGAGCCTCGACCAGGCCGTCGCCGAGCTGTCCGAGCGGCTCGACGCCGTGCGCCGCGCCCCCGGCGGCGTGGGCCGCGAGGCGATGGAACGCGACCTGGAGGTCCACCGGCTCTCCGGCCGGCTGCGCGCCTTGCGCCGCTTCGGGCTCGACCTCTGCCTCGGCCGGATCGTCGCCGCCGACGGCTCCGCACCCCTCTACATCGGCCGCCTCGGCCTCACCGACAGCGAGGGCAATCGGCTGCTGGTCGACTGGCGCTCGCCCGCCGCCGAACCCTTCTTCGGCGCCACCCACGCCCACCCGATGGGCCTGGCCAGCCGCCGCCGCTACCGCTGGAACGGCGGCGCGATCACCGACTACTGGGACGAGGTCTTCACCGAGGGCGGCCTCGACGCGCACGCCGCCCTCGACGACCAGTCGGCCTTCATCGCCAGCCTCGGCACCAACCGCTCCGCGCGGATGCGCGACGTGCTCTCCACCATCCAGGCCGACCAGGACGCCATCGTCCGCGCCGGCTCGCGCGGCGCCCTCGTCGTCGACGGCGGCCCCGGCACCGGCAAGACCGTCGTCGCCCTCCACCGCGCCGCGTACCTCCTCTACTCCGACCCCCGGCTCGGCCACCGCCGCGGCGGCGTGCTGTTCGTCGGCCCCCACCAGCCCTACCTCGCGTACGTCTCCGACGTGCTGCCCAGCCTCGGCGAGGAGGGCGTCCGGACCTGCACCGTCCGTGACCTCGTCCCCGAGGGCGCCGCCGCCGGGCCCGAGCGGGACCCCGAGGTCGCCCGCCTCAAGTCGTCCGCCGCACTCGTCCGCGCCGTCGAGAAGGCCGTCCGCTTCTACGAGGAGCCGCCGGCCGGACCGACCCACGTCACCACCGACTGGGGCGACCTGACCGTCACCGGCGACGACTGGGCGGAGGCGTTCGACGCCCCTGGCCCCGGCACCCCGCACAACGAGGCCCGCGAGATCGTCTGGGACGAACTCGTCACCCTCCTCAAGGAGAAGGCCCGCGACGACGTCCCCGACGCCCTCTTCGAACGCGCCTTGCGGCACGACCGCGAACTCGTCGCCACCCTCGACCGCGCCTGGCCCATGCTGGAGCCCACCGACCTCGTCGGCGACCTGTGGACCGTCCCCGCCTACCTGCGCCTGTGCGCCCCCTGGCTGGACCGCGACGAGGTGCGCGCACTCCAGCGGGCCGACGCCCACGCGTGGACCACGTCCGACCTGCCGTTCCTCGACGCGGCCCGGCAGCGGCTCGGCGACCCCCGGGCCAGCGCCCGCAAGCGCCGGGAGCGGGCCACCCTCGCCGCCCGCAAGGAGCGGATGGCCGGCGTCATCGACAGCATCGTCCGTTCCGACGACGACGGCGAGGGCGCCGTCACCATGCTCCTCGGCAAGGACCTCCAGGACAGCCTCGTCGACGACAGCGGCCTGCCCGCCGCCGCCGGCGACCCGCTGGCCGGCCCCTACGCCCACGTCGTCGTCGACGAAGCCCAGGAACTCACCGACGCCGAATGGCAGATGCTGCTGCTGCGCTGCCCGTCCCGCAGCTTCACCGTCGTCGGCGACCGCGCCCAGGCCCGGCACGGCTTCACCGAGACCTGGCGCGAACGCCTGGAGCGGATCGGCCTCGACCGCATCGAGACCGCCTCCCTCACCATCAACTACCGCACCCCGGAAGAGGTCATGGCGGAGGCCGCCCCGGTCATCCGCGCCGCCCTCCCGGACGCCAACGTGCCGACCTCGGTCCGCGCCTCCGGCATCCCCGTCCGGCACGGCGGCACCGCCGAACTGGACACCGTCCTCGACGACTGGCTCGCCGCGCACGCCGACGGTGTCGCCTGCGTCATCGCCGCCGAGGGCCGGCTCCCCAGCCTCGGCGACCGCCCCCGGGTCAGGGCGCTCACCCCGAGCCTGTCCAAGGGTCTGGAGTTCGACCTCGTCGTCCTCCTCGACCCGCAGGAGTACGGCGAGGGCATCGAGGGCGCTGTCGACCGCTACGTGGCGATGACCCGGGCCACCCAGCGACTCGTCGTGCTCACCAGCGGCTGACCGGCCGCCGCCCGGACGCTCAGGCCGGCAGCCCGCCGCGCGCGATCACGTCCGCGTACCAGCGGGCGCTGTCCTTGAGCGTCCGCCGCTGACTGGCGAAGTCCACGTGCACGATCCCGAACCGCTTGCTGTACCCGAACGCCCACTCGAAGTTGTCCAGGAGCGACCACAAGAAGTAGCCCCGCACGTCCGCGCCGTCCTCCACGGCCCGCCGCACCGCCGCCAGATGCCCGCGCAGGTACGCGACCCGCTCCGGGTCGCGCACCTGCCCGGACGGGTCCGCGTAGTCGTCGTACGCGGCCCCGTTCTCCGTGATCATCAGGGGCACGTGCGGCAGCTCGTCGCGCAGCCGCACCAGCAGCTCGTACAGTCCGTCCGCGTCCACCGGCCAGTCCATCGCCGTCCGGGGCCCCGGCGCCGGCAGGAACCGCACGTGCCGCTCGGCGCCCGCCCACGGCGACGGCGACTCCGAGGAGCCCGCCGCGACCACCGTGGGGGAGTAGTAGTTCAGGCCCAGCGAGTCGATCGGCGCGGCGATCGCCGCCAGGTCCCCGTCCCGCACGAACCCCCAGTCCGTCACCCCGGCCGTGTCCCGCACCAGGTCCTCCGGCAGCCGGCCCCGGAAGACCGGGTCCAGGAAGACGCGGTTCGCGACCGCGTCGATGCGCCGGGCCGCGTCCCGGTCCTCCGCCGACTCCGTCAGCGCCCGCACCACGTGCAGGTTGAGCGTCAGCGACACCTCGGTCCCGGCCGGCAGCGTCTCCCGCAGCGCGCCCACCGCGAGGCCGTGCGCCAGGTTCAGGTGGTGCGCGGCGCGCAGGGCGGCGGCGTCGTCCGTCCGGCCCGGAGCGTGGACCCCGCTGCCGTACCCGAGGAACGCGGCGCACCACGGCTCGTTCAGCGTCGTCCAGGTCGCGACCCGGTCGCCCAGCCCGCCGGCGACGATCCCCGCGTACTCGGCGAACCGGGCGGCCGTCTCCCGGCGCGGCCAGCCGCCCGCGTCCTCCAGTTCCTGCGGCAGGTCCCAGTGGTACAGCGTCGCCACCGGCCGGATGCCCGCCTCGCGCAGCTCGTCGCAGAGCCGCCGGTAGAAGTCCAGGCCCTTCTGGAGCGCCGGACCGCGCCCGGTGGGCTGCACGCGCGGCCAGGCGACCGAGAACCGGTAGTCCGTCACGCCCAGCTCGCGCATCAGAGCGACGTCCTCGCGCACCCGGTGGTAGTGGTCGGCGGCGATGTCGCCGGTGTCGCCGTTGCGGACCTTGCCGGGCGTCCGGCTGAAGGTGTCCCAGATGGACGGCGTCCTGCCGTCCTCCGAGGCCGCGCCCTCGATCTGGTACGCGGCGGTGGCGGTGCCCCAGCGGAAGCCCTCCGGGAAGCGGAGCGTGGCGGCGGACTCGGGGCGGGCGTCGACAGCGGTCATGAGGAGGCAACTCCAGGAAGACGGGGGAGGGGAGCGGAGCGGAGCGGAGGGAAGGCGGCGGAGCCGGAGGGGTCAGCCCTTGACCGCGCCCTGCATGATGCCGCCGACGATCTGGCGGCCCAGCAGGCCGAAGACCAGCAGCACGGGCAGCGTGCCGAGCAGGGTGCCGGCCATGATGACCGACTGGTCGTGGACGTAGCCGCCGCCGAGCTGGCGGAGCGCCACCTGGACGGTCGGCTCCTGCGAGGAGAGCGCCACGATCGGCCAGAAGAAGTCGTTCCACGCGGCCATGAAGGTGAGCAGGCCGAGGACGGCCATGCCGGGGCGGGCGATCGGCACCACGATCGACCAGAAGATCCGGGCGGTGGAGGCGCCGTCGACCCGTGCCGCCTCGATCAGCTCGTCGGGCAGCGACTGCACGAGGTACTGGCGCATGAAGAACACGCCGAAGGCGGAGACGAGCCCGGGCAGGATCACCGACTGGAGCTGGTTCACCCACTGGAGCTCCGCGATCAGCATGAACAGCGGGATGACGCCGAGCTGCGGCGGGATCATCATCGTGCCCACGGTGACCGCGAGCAGCGCGCCCCGGCCGCGGAAGCGGAGCTTGGCGAAGGCGAACCCGGCGAGGGTGCAGCACAGCACCGTGCCGACGGTGATCGAGCCGGACACGATCAGCGAGTTGAGCAGCGCCTTGCCGATGTCGGCCTCGGCGAGGACGGCCTCGAAGTTCTCGATCAGGTGCGGTCCGGGCACCAGCGACGGCGGCACCTGGGCCAGGTCGGCGTTGGTGCGGCTGGCGGCGACGATGGTCCAGTAGAACGGGAAGGCCGAGACGAGGACCGCCAGGATCAGCACCGCGTACGCGAGCGGGCCGGCCTTCAGGGTCCGTCCGGCGCCCGAGCGGCGGGGCCGGCCGGGCCGCCGCGCGGCGGGCGCGACGACCGGGGCGGGCGGAGCGGGCGGGTCGGCGAGTGCGGTCATCGGCCGGCCTCCTTGCGGGAACGGCGGCGCGCGATCAGGGCGTTGACCCCGACGAGCACCAGGATCAGCAGGAACATCACCCAGGCGATGGCGGCGGCGCGGCCGAGGTGGAAGAAGCCCCAGCCCTGCTCGTACATGTAGAGGCCGAGGGTCTGGTACTGGTGCGAGATGCCGCCCGACATGGAGCCCTCGAAGAGCAGCGGCTCGCCGAACAGCTGGGTGGCGCCGATGGTGGAGACCACGACGGTGAAGAGGATCGTCGGCCGCAGGCCCGGCAGCGTCACGTGGAAGAACTGCCGCCATCGGGAGGCGCCGTCCATCTCCGCCGCCTCGTACAGCTCCGACGGGATCGACTGCATGCCGGCGAGGTAGATGAGCGCGTTGTAGCCGGTCCAGCGCCACACGACGATCGTGGAGACGGCGATCTGCGAGCTGAGCGTGCCCGACTGCCAGTCGACCGGCCCCACGCCGACGAGACCGAGGACGTAGTTGACGAGCCCGAAGTCGCGGCCGAAGAGCTGGGCGAACACGAGGGTCGCGGCGGCGACGGAGGTGGCGTACGGCAGCAGCATCGCCGTCCGCAGGAACGTCCGGCCGCGCAGCCGGTGGTTGAGCAGGTGGGCCAGCGCGAGCGCCATGACCAGCTGCGGGACGGTCGACAGGACGCCGATGGTGAAGGTGTTGCGCAGCGCGGTCCAGAAGAACTCGTCGCCGAAGAGGGCGGTGTAGTTGCCGAGTCCGCGCCACTCCATGGCGCCGGGGTTCTGCAGTTCGACCCGGTGGAGGGACACGTACGCCGTGTAGACCAGCGGGAAGAGCCCGAAGGCGGCGAAGAGGGTGAAGAACGGCGCGACGTACGTGTACGGCGACACCACGCGCCACGCCCGCCGGAGAACCGGCTGGCGCGGGACGGCGACGGCTTTCGCCGGAGCGGTGAGGGTCACGGTGCGGCCCTTCGGGAGGCGGTCGGGGGAGGGGGCGAGGGGCGAGGGGGCCGGCGAGTAGCCCGGGATGCGTACAGGCCCAGGACGGGGGCGGCCCGTACGGGGGCTTGGGCGGCCGGGCGGCCCGGCGGGGGTTCCGGCGGCCGGGCGGCCGGGCGGTTCGGCCCGTCGCCGCCCGGCCGGGAGCGGGGTCAGCCGAGGGTGTTGGCGACGCCCTTCTTCGCGTTGTCCCACGCCTTCTCCGGCGCCAGGCCCTTGCGTTCGACCTCGCTCAGCGCGTTGGTGATCTGCTGGTTGATGTTCTGGTCGTGGACGCCGAGGACCTGGACCGGCGCCGCCTTGGCCGCGTCGCCGAAGATCCTGCCGATGGGGGCGCCGGAGAAGTACGGGTCCGTGGTGTCCGCGACCTCGGCGATCGCGCCGGTCGAGGAGGGGAAGTTGCCCTGCTTGGCGAAGACCTTCGCCTGCTGCTCGGGCGCGGTGAGCCACTTGATCAGCTCGTACGCCTCCTTCTTGTGCTGCGCGGCGCGCGGCACCGCGAGGTAGGAGCCGCCCCAGTTGCCGGCGCCGCCGGGCAGCGCCGCGATGTCCCACTTGCCCTTGCCGCTGTCGCCGGCCTGGCCCTTGATGTAGCCGAGCATCCAGGCGGGGCAGGGGATGGTGGCGAAGGAGCCGGCGGCGAACGCCTGGTTCCACTGTGGGGACCACTGGTCGAGCTTGGCGCTCAGGCCGGCATCGCTCGCCTCGACGGCGGTCTCCCAGGCGGTCTTGAGCGCGGGGTTGGTCTCCCAGATCAGGGCGCCGGAGGCGTCGTAGTAGCGCTCCTTCTCCTGCCCGATCATGATCGAGAAGAGGCTGCCGACGCTGTCCAGCCAGGCGCTCTTGGCGGGCGCCTTGGCCTTGTACTGCTTGCCGAGCTCCAGGTAGCCGTCCCAGGTGGACCAGCGCTTGGCCAGCTCGGTGCGGTCGGTGGGGAGTCCGGCCTGCTGGAACAGGTCGGTGCGGTAGCACATGGCCTCGGGGCCGACGTCGGTGCCGAGGCCCAGCACCTCGCCGTTCTTGCCGGTGGCGGCGGCCCACTTGGCGTCGGCGAACTGGCCCTTGAGCCCGTCGGCCCCGTACTTCCGCAGGTCCTCGAAGCGGTCGGCCTGCTGCTGGGTGACGGAGGCGATGCGGCCGACCTCGATGCCCTGGACGTCGGCGAGGCCTCCGCCGCCGGCGAGCCGGGTCTGGAGCGACTTCCAGTAGTCGGCCTCGTCCTCGGTGTCGGTCTGCTTGATGGTGACGCCGGGGTGCAGCTTCTCGTACTCGGCGTAGAGGCCGGCCTCCTTGTAGCCGAAGGAGCCGAAGAGGTCGACGGTGATCGTGACCTTGCCGTCCGCCTTGTCGGAGGCGGTGCCGGAGGCGCCGGATCCGCAGGCGGCGAGCAGGGAACCGGCGACCGCGACCGCGCCGAGGCGGAGGGCGGCCTGGGTGGCGGCTCGGGTGAGGGGCATGGAAGGGCTCCCTTGGCGTCGGGACGGGTCGGGGGAGGGGCGAGGGACGGCTCCGGGTCCTCCCGGAGGCCGGAGGGACGCTTGAGAGCGCTCTCAAGAACGGTCTGGAGCGTGCCCCGACTCCGCCGTTCCCGTCAAGACTCGAAGGCGTAACGGCTCGGAATCGAGCGGTTCCTACGGAGCCTCCGCTCCAACTCCTCCCTGTGTCGCTTCTCTTGACGCTCAGGTTTCGGGAGTTTTACGTTGCGCACTGCTGAGAGCGCTCTCAGGTCCCGTGCGGACCATCCCCCGAAAACCCCCCACATCCCCACATCACCCCACACCCCCACACCCCTTCCACCGCAACGAGGTGCTGTACGTGTCAGCTCCCCGCTCCCGACCGGCCGCGTCGCTGGTCCTCACCGCCGCCCTCGCCGCCGCCGGTCTCGTACCGGCCGCCGCCGGGCCCGCCTCCGCCGCCACCGTCCCCGTGGGCGCCGGCAGCTACTCCGACACCCGCCCCGCCGGGACCTCCGGCCCCACCACGAACACCGGCGCCCCCGTCACCCCCAAGGTGACCGCCGCCGCCAAGGACCGGCCGGTGCCCACCAACGACTGGTGGTCCTCGCTCGCCTTCCAGCGCTACGGCGACAACCCGTACTCCACCCCGATGTACGGCCACCCGCTCACCTACCAGGCCGTGGCCGGCGGCCTGGAGATCGGCTACCCCACCACGCCCGCGATCGTCGGCGACGGGCGCCAGTACGAGTTCCCCCACAAGGCCGACCTCACCCTCGGCCTCACCGGCCTCAACTCGCCCGACACCAAGGCCGACGACTGGTCGGACTGGACCGTCACCCCGCTCTGGTCCGACGGCGCCCGCACCCTGCGCACCACCATCGGCCACGGCATGCCGTTCGTGTACGCCCGGGGCACCGGCGGCGACGCCCGCGTCACCACGGCCACCGCCCCCACCGTCTTCGCCGACCAGGGCAACGTCCTCGGCATCACCGTCGCCGGCCACCACTACGCCCTGTTCGCCCCCTCCGGCGCCGACTGGACCGTCTCCGGCAGCACGGTCACCGCCGGGCTCGCCGGCAAGGACTACTTCTCCGTCGCCGTCCTCCCGTCGACCGACGCCCTGGCGACCTTCCGCCGGTACGCCTACAGCTTCGTCACCGGCTCCCGCGTCACCTGGTCGTCCTCCGGCGGCCGGATCAACGCCACGTACGCCCTCACCACCGAGGCGAAGGAGGGCACCGAGACCGGCACCCTCCAGGCCCTCTACCGGCACCAGTGGCTTCACACCTCCGACCCCCTCACCCCGTACACGTACGTCTCCCCGCGCGGCACCATGAAGGTGCGGGAGAGCAGGACGTTCACCACCAGCCGGAAGCAGGCCGCCGTCCTGCCCGCGCTGCCCGCCTCGGGCGCGGTGGACCAGGCGCGGCTGCGCGGCTATCTGAACGAGGTGGTGAACTCCGCCGACCCGTTCTCCGGCGCCACCGACACGTACTGGACGGGCAAGGCCCTCGGCAAGCTCGCGCAGCTGGTGCCGCTCGCCGAGCAGCTGGGCGACACCGCCCTGCGCGACCGGCTGGTCGGATTGCTCAAGGGCCGGCTGCAGGAGTGGTTCACGGTGGGCGGCGCGAGCGAGTTCTCGTACGACCGTACCTGGAAGACCCTGACCGGCTACCCCGCCTCGTACGGCAGCGACACCGAGCTCAACGACCACCACTTCCACTACGGCTACTACGTGTACGCCGCCGCGATCGTCGCCCAGTACGACCCGGCGTGGGCCGCCGACTCCGCCTGGGGCGGCATGGTCAAGACGCTGGTCCGCGACGTCGCCAACCCGAGCCGCACCGACAGCGCCTTCCCGTTCCTGCGCGGCTTCGACGTCTACGCCGGGCACAGCTGGGCCTCCGGCCACTCCGGCTTCGCGGCCGGCAACAACCAGGAGTCGTCCTCCGAGTCCACCAACCTGAGCGCCGCGCTCGTCCTCTGGGGCTCAGCCACCGGTGACACCGCCCTGCGCGACCTCGGCGGCTACCTCCTCGCGACCGAGTCCGACGCCATCGGCCAGTACTGGTTCGACGCCGACCAGCAGGTCTTCCCGGGCTCCTTCGGGCACGACACCGTCGGCATGGTCTGGGGCAGCGGCGGCGCCTACGCCACCTGGTGGACGGCGAACCCGGAGGAGATCCACGGCATCAACACCCTCCCGGTGACCGCCGGCGGCTCCCTCCACATGGGCGGCTACCCGGGAGCGATCCGCCGGAACCTGGCCGAGATGGAGCGCGAGAACGGCGGCCCCGCCGTCGAATGGCGCGACATCCTCTGGGAGTTCGAGTCGCTCGCCGACCCGGCCCGCGCCAAGGGACGGTTCGACGCCACCGGCGGCAACTACACCCCCGAGGCGGGCGAGACCCGCGCCCACACCTACCACTGGCTGACCACCCTGGACGCGCTCGGCGCGCCCGACGCGAGCGTCACCGGCTCGATCCCCGCGTCCGCCGTCTTCCTCAAGGGCACCGAGCGCACCTACGCCGCCCACAACCACGGCTCCGCCCCGGTCACCGTCACCTTCTCCGACGGCAAGTCCCTGACCGTACCGGCCCGTTCCACCGCCACCGGCAAGGGCACCGGCTCTGTCCCGTGCGGGCAGCCCGGCGCGCCGGCCTGCCCCGAGCCGAGCACCGGCGACACCTTCCGGCTGGTGAGCGGCGGCCGGCTGACGACCGCCACCGACACCACCGCGGGCAGCGACACGATCGCCTCCGCCGGCGGCGCCAACCACGACGGCACCCCGCACCAGCCGCTCGTCTACGAGGCCCGGAACGTCACCGGCACCCTCACCCCGGGCGCCGCCACGGCCTTCCGCCTCGCCGTCGACGCCGGCACCGCCGTCGGCCTGGGCCAGCAGGCCCGGATCAGCTACGACCTGACCGGCGACGGCACCTTCGAACGCACCGAGACGTACCACTACTTCGCCACCGACCCGGTGCCCGGCTGGGAGCGCTACGACCAAGCCCGGGGCCTGAGGTCCGCCACCGGCACCCTCGGCGACCTGCGCGGCGGTACCGTCCGCGTGGAGCTGTGGAGCGCCATCGGCAACGGCCCGTCCACGGTCCGGACGGGGACGGCGGACTCCGTCGTCGTCATCCCCTTCGACTGAACCGGGGGCTAGGCCGACGCCCGGCGCACCAGGGTCGTCGGCGTGATCAGCGGGTCCGGGGCGGGTGCCCCGGACCCGTGGTCGTTCAGCAGCCGCATGAGCAGCCGGACCATCAGCCGGCCCATGCCCTCGATGTCCTGCCGGACCGTCGTCAGCGGCGGCTCGGTGTGCTCGGCGATCGACGCCACGTCGTCGAAGCCGACCACGGCCACGTCCTCGGGGACCCGGCGCCCCCGCTCCCGCAGCACCCGCAGCGCGCCGGAGGCCATCAGGTCGTTGGCGGCGAACACGCCGTCCACGTCCGGCCTCCGGTCGAGCAGTTCGGCCATGGCCCGGGCGCCGCTCTCGGCCGTGAAGTCGCCGTGGCACAGCAGCTCCGGGTCCGGCTCCCCGAGCGCGTCCCGCCAGCCGCCGGCCCGGTCCGCGGCCGACGTCTGGTCGCGCGGCCCGGCGAGGTGCGCCACCGCGCGGCAGCCCCGGTCGACCAGGAGCCGGACGGCCTCGCGGGCCCCGCCGCGGTTGT
Organism: Streptomyces sp. NPDC057854; assembly: GCF_042797055.1. Classification (NCBI taxonomy): domain Bacteria; kingdom Bacillati; phylum Actinomycetota; class Actinomycetes; order Kitasatosporales; family Streptomycetaceae; genus Streptomyces; species Streptomyces sp. NPDC057854. Next base: position 495,302 of record NZ_JBHVMF010000001.1, on the reverse strand, counting down.
CGGCGTCCACGTACGGAAGCTCCGGGCCGGTCCCGTCCGCCGGTCGCCCGCCGAGCACCGTCGGTATCTTGGCCCGGCGCAGCACCGCGGTCAGCTCGTCCTCGTCGTGCAGGGAGAAGGCGAGGGCGCCGTCGACGTGCCCGCTGCCGAGGTAGCGGGCGATCCGGTCGTGGTCGCCCGGGCTCTCCACCCAGAGCAGCACCAACTGCGAGTCGTGGACGGTCAGTTCGCGGCTGATGCCGCGCACCTGCTGCTGGAAGAAGGGGTCGGAGAAGATCCGGAACTCCGGCTCGGCGATGACGACGGCCACGGCGCCGTTCCGCCGGGTGACGAGGGTGCGGGCCGCCAGGTTGGGCACGTACCCGAGCTCGTCGACCGCCCGGCGGACCTTCTCGACCAGCGGGGGGCGCACCCCGGCGCCGCCGTTGACGACCCGGGAGGCCGTCGCCCGCGACACGCCGGCGCGGGCCGCGACGGCCTCCAGGGTCGGGCGTGCCCCCGTCGTCTGCTCGGCCACGTGGGGCCCCCTTCATCTGCTCGGTCCGGGAGCGGGCGGCTGCCCGGACGGACCGCGTGATGTTCCGGGGCCAGGATATCCGTACCGGTGAGCGTTCTGAGAGCGCTCTCTGGGAGGGGGTCGCCGGGGCCCGCCGGCGTTCACCCGTGCCGGTGGTCGCGGCCCGTACCGGCTGCCGCCGCCGGTCCCGTACGGCAGCGTGACCGCCATGAACGTCCGCCGTACGGCGCTCCCGCTGCTCACCGCCCTCCTGGTCGGCGGGTGCGTCGCCCTCCCCGAGCCCTCCGCGCCGCCCGCGCCCCGCCCGCCGGGGGCCGCCCCGCCCGCCCCCGCGCCCGCCGCCCAGCGCCCGCCGGCGCCGCTCCCGGACCGCCCCGAGCGCCCGGTCGAGCCCGAGCCCCGGGAGGAACTGGCCCGCACGGAGGGGCACTCGGACGCGGTGCCGACCCGTCGGCCCGGCGCCGGGGGCGTCGGCGTACGGCCCCCGGCCGGCGGGGGCGCGGGAGCCCGCGCGCGGACCGCCGCCCCCGGCGCGGACGGCAGCCGGACGCCGGCGCGGTACGGCGGTGCGCCCGCTCCCGCGCCGGAGCCCCGTATCGCGACCCCGCCCCGGCCCGCCCCGGTGCGGCAGCAGCCGCCCCGGACCCGCGCCGTGCCGTCGCCCCGCACCGCCGCGCCCCGCCCGGCCGGCGGGCAGGTGCCCGAGATGCGGGAGCTCTGCCGTGAGGCGCGGCGGATCGATGCCCCGATGGGGGCGGCCGAGCTCTGCCGGAGCGCCTACGGCCGCTGACGGACCGTCGAAGTGGCCCAGGCAGAAGGTCCGTCAATGGACCAGGAGACGCGGGCCACTTCACCGTACCGTCGTGTCCATGGCGAACACCTCCCCGGCGCGCCCCGCCGACGCGACCCCCGCGACCACCCCGCCCGCCGCGTCCGCGCGGGCGTCCGCGCCCCGCGCCCTGCTCCTCGCCCAGCTCGCCAACTCCGTCGGCGACGGCGCCTTCTACGTCACCTCCGCGCTCTACTTCACGGGCGTCGCCGGACTCTCCGCCGCCCAGGTCGGCGCCGGCCTCGCCGTCGCCTGGGCGGTCGGCTCACCCGCCGGGGTGCCGCTCGGGGCGCTCGCCGACCGGCGCGGCCCGCGCGGCGTCTCCGTCCTCCTCGCGCTCGTCACCGCCGCGGCGGTCGCGTCCTTCCTGCTCACCGACTCCTTCCCGGCCTTCCTGGCCGCCGCCACCCTCTACGCCTGCGCCCAGAGCGGGCTCGCCGCCGCCCGGCAGGCGCTCCTCGCCGGGCTGGTCGCCCCGGCCGACCGCACCGCCGTCCTCGCCCGGCTCCAGGCCGTCCTCAACGCCGGCCTCGCCGTCGGCGCGGCCCTCGGCGGCATCGCCCTCCACGCCGGCACGCGCGGCGCCTACCACGCCGTCTTCGTGCTCGACGCGGCCGGCTTCCTCTGCTGCGCCCTGCTGCTCGGCCGGCTCCCCGCGCCCGCGACCGCCCCGGCCCCGGCCGCCGCGCGCGGCGGCTCCGGGACGGCCGTGCTCCGCGACCGCCCGTACGCCGCCCTGGCCCTGCTCAACGCGCTGATGCTGCTGCGGCTGCCGGTCCTCAGCCTCGCCCTGCCGCTGTGGATCACCCAGCGGACGGCGGCGCCCGGCTGGACCGTCTCCGCGCTCTTCGTCCTCAACACCGCGGCCGTCACCCTCTTCCAGGTCCGGGCCGCCCGCTCGGTCACCGACCTCGGCACCGCCGCGGCGGCCGTCCGGGGCGCGGGCGCCGTCATGTTCGCCGGCTGCGCCGTCTTCGCGGCCACCGCGCTCCCCGGGCTCGGCGCCGGGCCGGCCGTCGCCGTCCTGGTCCTCGGCGCCGTCCTCATGGTCGTGGGCGAGATGCGGCACGCGGCCGGCTCCTGGCAGCTGGGCCTCGGCCTGGCGCCCGCCGACCGGATCGGCCAGTACCAGGGCTTCTACGGCGCCGGCGTCCCCGTGGCCCGCGCGCTCGGACCGGTCGTCGTGACGACCCTCCTGATCGGCGTCGGACCCGCCGGCTGGCTGCTGCTCGGCGGCGTCTTCGTGCTGGCCGCCGCCGCCACCGGGCCGGTCTCCCGCTGGGCCGCCCGCACCCGGGGCGCGGACGCCTGACGGCTCACGGCGCCCGGTCCTTGTCCCGGGTCAGCAGCGCGAAGCCCGCCCGGTCCACGGAGACCGCCGCCCCCGCCAGCACCACCGCGCCGGTGCCCGAGGCGCGGTCCAGGCCCAGCCACGAACGGAAGCCGCCCGTCCCGCCGTTGTGCATCGTCACCGTGAGGTCCCGCACCCGCAGCGTGATCCACGCCGCGCCGATCCGCGTCCCCGCGCCGAACGGGACGACCGGATCGAGCGCCGCCGTCCCCGGCGCCGTGCCGTCGAGCAGCGCGGCGGTGAAGCGCGCCATGCTGCCGATGTCCGCCCGGATCCCGCCGGCCGGGCCCAGCGCCTCGCCCGTCCACGGCTCGCGCGGCCGGCCCCGCCGGGTCGTCCCCGCCACGGCGCCCGGCAGCAGCCCCGCCGGACCCGCCGGGAGGTAGAAGCGGTCGAGCCCGAGCGGTCCGCCGATCCGCCCGGCGACCAGCCGCTCGTACGACGTCCCCGCGGCGGCGGCCAGCGCGTGCCCGAGCAGCTCGAAGCCGAAGTTCGAGTAGCGGGGCCGCGTCCGGCCCGGCCGTACCGTACGGGCCTGGTCGACCAGCGCCGCCAGGTCCTCGCCGTACGGATTGGCCCCGTGCCGCCACAGCGCGAACGTCCGCCGCCACGGCCGCGCCGCGGCCGGCAGCCGCGGCAGCCCCGACCGGTGGGTGGCCAGCGCGCCGAGCGTCACCGCCCCGGCCGGCACGTCCGCCAGCGGCAGCAGCGCCCCGAGCCGCGTGTCCGCCGTCACCTCGCCGCGCTCCAGCGCGTCCGCGTACAGCAGCCCCGTGACGCCCTTCGACACCGACCCGATCTCGAAGTCGGCGTCCGGCGCCGCCCCCACCGACGCCGTCCGCGCGCCCCCCGGGCCGACCAGGGCCCCCGCCACCGGGAACCCCCCGCCCGTCAGCGCCCGCAGCCGCCCCGCCAACCACTCGTCACCGTGATCCCCGTCCATGCGGGCCACCCTAGTTCCCGCCCAGGGAAGCGCTGTGACCCATGTCACGGATTCCGCTTCCGCTCTTTCCGTTATCGCCGTGCCGGGCCCAGGCTCTCCCAGGCGCAGGAAACTCCGGGAACGGCAGAGAAGGACGGACGGCGTGCAGCGGACCACAGGCGCGGACGAGATGACGGACTGGATACAGGCGGCGCGGTACGGCGACCCCTGGGCGTGCGACCAGGTCCTCGGCGCCCACCGGCCGCTCGTGCACGCCCTGGTGTCCCGCGCCCTCGTCTTCCGCCCCTCCGTCGCCGCCGACCCCGTCGTCCGCGACACCCTGCGGCGCGCCCACGGCACGCTGCACACCCTGCCGCACCCCGGGGCGTTCCGCCCCTGGCTCCTCGCCCTCGCCGTCGACACCACCCTCGGGCACGCCTCCGCCAGCCTCGACGAGGCCGGCGGCTGGCTCGACGTCCAGGACGCGCTGCTCGCCGCGCTCGGCTCGCTGGAGGACGAAGGTCTGCTGGCGCGGTACGAGACGGCCGCCGCGCTCCAGTGGACGCCGGACGACACCGCCCCGCGGATGGCGACCGCGCGGACCCGGCTCGACGCCGCCCGGTCCGTCGGCGCCGCGCTGGCCCGCCGCCCCCGCTGCCCCCGGCTCCGGGAGCTGACCGCCGGCTGGGACGGCCGGCCCGGTGCCGGATGGCGCGACCACCTCGCCGCCCACACGACCACGTGCGCGGCCTGCGCCGGGGTCGTGGTGGCCGCCGCGACGCCCGGGTCTCACCCCGGTCCTGACGTCGAGGGTCCGTTCACCGGCGCCGGGACCGACGCGCCGACCCTGGCCCACGACCTCGGCGGGATCACCCCGGCCGCCCCCGTCGCCCCCGCGCCCCCCACCGCCCCCGCCGCCGGCGGGAGGCGGGGGACGCGGGCGGACCGCCGCCGGCGGCGCCAGGCCCAGGAACGGACCCGGCGGCGGGCCGCCGTCGCCGCCGGGATCGCGGTCGTCGCCGTCACCGGCGGCGCGTTCTCGCTGTACGGCGGGCGGGACGGCCAGCGGGAGATCCTGGAGGCGAACCGCGCCGCCGTCCCCGGCCCCGACACGCCCCTCACCCACGACCCCGACTCCCTGACGGCCACCCCCGCCACCGTCGCCGCGGCCCCCACCGCCTCCACCCCGCCGTCCGGCCGGACGACCGCATCCGCCACGCCCGACGCCCGGCGCACCCCCACCGCGCGCCCCACCACGGCCGCGCCCACCCCGCAGCGCACCCTCGCGAGCCCCGCCGCCCGCCCGCAGAAGCCGACCGCCGCCCCGACCACCGCCCCTGCCCCCGCCCGGACGACCGCCCCGGAACCCGCGCGGACGACCGCGGCGCCGACCGCCGGCACCGACCCGGCCCCCGGCGGCGGCAGGCAGGACGACGGCGGCGGCCAGGGATCGGCGGCCGACCAGGTGCTCTCGCTCGTCAACGCCGAGCGCGCCAAGGCCGGCTGCGGGCCGCTCACCGCGAACGCGACCCTCGCGCGTGCCGCGCAGGGCCACTCCGCCGACATGGCCGCCCGGGACTTCTTCGACCACACCAACCCGGACGGCGACGGCCCCGGCGAGCGCGTCACCGCCGCCGGCTACCCGTGGAGCACCTACGGCGAGAACATCGCCAAGGGCCAGACGACGGCCGAGCAGGTCATGGAGGCGTGGATGAACAGCCCCGGCCACCGCGCCAACATCCTCAACTGCGACTTCAAGGAGCTCGGCGTCGGCGTCCACACCGACGGCGGCCCCTACTGGACCCAGGTGTTCGGCGCCCGCTGACCGCCCGCCACCGCCCGCCCCCCGGGCCGTTGTCCGGCGCGGCCGTCACCGCTCGGCCGCCGCCACGAGCGCGGACAGCTCGACCCGGGACCGCAGCTGCAGCCGCGCGTACACCCCCCGCAGATGGTGGTCGACGGTCCGCGGGCTCAGCGACAGGCGGGCGGCGACCTCCTCGTTGGTGGCGCCCTCCGCGACGAGCCGGGCGATCCGCCGCTGCTGCTGGGTGAGCGCGGCCAGCGCGGACGGCTCCGGGCGCGGCGTGCCCGGCGCGCCCGTCGCCCGCAGTTCCGCGCGCGCCTGCCGGGCCCAGCCCTCGGCCGCCGCCCGCTCGAAGGTGACCAGCGCGTCGCGCAGCGGGCCCCGTGCCTCGCCCGGGCGGCGCCGCCGGCGCAGCCAGGTCCCGTACGCGAAGAGGGTCCGGGCCCGCTCGAAGTCGTTGCCGCCGTCCTCGTGGTGCCGCAGCGCCTCGCCGAACCAGCGGGACGTCTCCTCGCCGTGCCGGGCCAGCAGGGCGCGGCAGCGGGCCAGTTGGGCCGGGGCCGGCCGGTCCAGCCCGAACGCCGCCCAGCGCGCGTACTCCTCCGTCGCCTCGCGCGCCTCGCCCGCCCGGCCCGCCGCCACCGCCGCCTCCACGAAGCAGGGCACGGCCAGCATGCGGAGCGCGAAGTGGCCGCTGTGAGGGCCGGGCCGGACCAGCGGCGCGAGGCGCGCGGCGGCCTGCGCGGGGAGGCCGGCCGCCGACTCGGCCCGCGCCAGGGCCCATTCGGCGAGCGTCACCGCCTGGGCGAGCCCGTGCGGGCGCCCGATCGCCAGCGCCCGCTCCGCGTGCTCCCGGACGGACGGCCCGTCGCCGGTCACCGACGCCACCAGGGCCAGCACCGCGTGCTGGTGCGCCGCCGAGTTGAGCTGGCCCGTCGCGCGCGCCGCCCGCAGGCCCTCCCCGGCGGCGTGCCCGGCCCGGGCGTACCGGCCGGCGCGCAGCTCGGCGTACGCGAGGTGTTCGAGGATCCGGGGAAGCAGGGAGGCCCGTTCCTCGGCGCGCGCCCGTGCCAGCGCCCTGCCGTGCAGCCGCGCCGCCGCCGTGACGTCCCCGAGCACCAGGGCGGCCGATCCGGCCCGCAGCAGCAGCCGGGGCTCGTCCCGGTCCGCGCCGACCGCGACGACCGCGGCGAGCGGGCGCCGCGCCCGGTCGGGGCGGACGGTGAGCGCGGCCCGCAGCCCCTCGGCGAAGGCCCGCTCCGTCCCCGGGCCGGCCGGGGCGAGGTCGAGCGCGGCCAGGCAGGCGTCGACGTCCCCGGCCGCCCAGGCCGCCTCCATCGCGAGGAACCGGGCGTCGGCCGCCTCGGCGGGCTCCCGGTCCCGCAGCACCTTCGCCGCCTGGAGGAACGCGTCGTGCGCGTCCATCACCGGTCCGCCCGCGAGCGCCGCGAAACCACGGGTCAGCAGCGCCCGGCCGCGCGCCGCGACGGAACGCGCCCGGACGGCCGGGGGCGGCCCCAGCCGGTCGGCCCGGTGCCGCTCGTGACGGTCCGGCAGCCCCGGGTCCCGGCGCCGGACCTCCTCCTTCGGGTACGGGCTCCGCCCGGCGGCCGGGCCGCCGTCCCGGGGCCGGTCCCCGTGGCGGGCCGCCGCGCGGCGCAGGAACGGGTCGGGGAAGGCGAGCGCGTCACCGTCGCGGTGCAGCAGCCCGGCCGCCACCAGGCCGTCCAGCGCCTCCGTCGGCACCCGCAGCGACCGGGCGCGGGCCAGGACCGCGCCCACGTCCGTACGGCCGGGGTCCCCGCCCGCCGGCCGGCAGGCGCGCGCCACCACGCCCAGCAGCCGGCGCCCGTCCGCCGGCAGGGCGCCGAGCAGCCCGCCGTACACCGTGACCAGCACGCCGTCGTCCACCAGCCGCCCCGGCCCGGCGACCGTGCCGGCGAGCACGCCGGGCGCCAGCCGGCGGACCGTCTCGACGAGGACGCCCGGGTGCCCGGCCGCCTCGTCGAGGAGCCGCTCGGCCACGGCCGGCGCGACGCGCCCCCCGCCCGCGTCGGCCAGCAGCGCCCGGGCGTCCGCCCGGTCGAGCCGTGACAGCCGGACGACGGGCGCGGCGCCCGGCGCGTCCGCCGCGGGCAGCGGCCGGCCGGGCGCCGACGCCACCAGCCATCCGAGCCGCGTCGTGCCGCGCGCGGCCGGGGACCGCCAGTGCGCCGTGAACGCGGCCCGCGAGTGCGCGTCCCACAGCGGGAAGTCGTCCAGGCAGAGCAGGACGGGACCGGTTCCGGACAGGGAGGCAGCGAGCGCCGCGGCGACGCCGCCGGGACCCCGGGCGAGCCGGGCCGCCCGGCAGGCCGCCGCACCCGACGGCGCCAGCGCGTCGCACAGCGCCCGCGCGGCGCTCCACGGCACCTGCCGGCGGGGCGCCCCGATCACGTACGCGACGCCGGGGAAGTCCCGGGCCGCCCGGGCGAGCAGCGCGGAGCGCCCCTCGCCGGGCCCGCCGGTCACGACGACCACCGGCTCGGCCCCGAGGCGGCTCTCCTTCGGGGCCGACAGCCGGTGGACGGCGGCGAGTTCGGCCTCCCGGCCGTACAGCACGGGCCCGGTTGCGGCGGTCACGCCCGTCACGCTAACCGGCCCGCCGGACGGCCGGTACCGGTCGGTAAGGGGGTCTGGGCCGGAGCCCAGCCCCCCGTGGCCGGGGCTGTGCCCGCGCACAGGACCCGGGTCCGGAACCCGGTCCCGGACCGGCCTCAGGAGCCCAGCGGGCAGCTGCCCCGGTACTCCTCGATCGTCAGACTCGGCCGCGGCAGCGGGCAGAGGAACTGCTCGTACCGGGTGTCGTCGTCGATGAACCGCTTCAGCCACGCGATGCTGTACTTCGCGATCGTCGTGTCCGAGGTGTTGGGCGTGAAGTGCGAGGCGCCGTTCAGCTCCAGGTACGCCTTGTCGAGGCCGGCGGGCAGGCTCTCGTAGAACGGCTCCGAGTGGGTGGCGACGGGGGCGATGGTGTCGCCGTCCGCGCCGATGACGAGGGTCGGGGTGCGCAGCTCCGGCCAGGTCTTGTCGGTGTTCCAGCCGGTCAGCGGCACCGCGGCCTTCAGGCTCGGCCGGCTCTTCGCCGCCTCCAGCGTGCCGCCGCCGCCCATCGAGTGGCCCATCACGCCGAGCCGCGAGGTGTCGATCCGGTCCCGGACGGCGCTGCGCTGGGTGAGGTGGTCGAGCGCGGCGAGGAGCTGCCGGCCCCGGCTGTCGGGCTGGTCGAGCGTGGTGAGCGTGTCGATCACGAACACGACGAAGCCCTGCGAGGCCAGCCGCGGACCGAGCCAGGCCACCGACGACTGCGTGGCGGTGAACCCGGGGGAGATCGCCACCGCGCCGAACGTGCCGTCGGCGGTGCTCGTCGGGTAGTAGATGGTGCCGCCGCCGAAGCCGACGGCGGCGAGCGAGGAGACCGAGGTCTGCGCGACCGCGTAGGGGCCGCGCGACGCCTCGATGCTCGCCACGGTGGGCGCGGGGCCGCGCTCGTACGGATTGCCGGCCGCCGCTCCCGCGCCCGGGGCGAGGAGCAGGGTGAGGCCGGCGGTGACGGCGGTGGCCGCGGCAAGGTATCGCTTCACGACGAAGTCGTCCTCTCGTGTCGTGGTACGGCCGCCCCGGGGGAGGGGAGACCGCTGCCGTGGGGGCAGGCCCCGCCACTGTGGGGGCGGCACGGGACGCCGTCATCGGCACAATCACCGGTCCTGCGGCGGTGGGGGCCCCGCGCCGCGGTCCGCCGGGGGCGTGACAGACTGCGGGACCGACCCCGGACGGCCGCGACAGGAGGACCCGATGACCGCGCGCTCCCGGTCCGCCGAGGCCCCCGCGCTCGTCGTGCGGTACGGCGCCGGCGCCCCGGCCGGCGCGGTGCTCCTGCTGCACGGCGGACGCGCCGACGGGCTGGAGGCCCCGCCGTACCTCAACCTCCCCGCGCTGCGGATGCGGCCCTTCGCCGAGGCCGTGCGGCGGGCGGCGCGCGGCCGGGCGGTGCTGGTCGCCGAGGGCCGCTACCGGCACCGGGGCTGGAACGGCGACCGCGCCGACGCCGCCCGGGACGCCGGGACCGCGCTCGCCCGGCTGCGGGACCGGTTCGGCGCGATCCCCGTCGTGCTCGTCGGGCACTCCATGGGCGGCCGGGCCGCGCTCGCGGTCGCCGGGGACCCGGCCGTCCGGGGCGTCGTCGCCCTCGCGCCCTGGTGCCCGCCGGGCGAGCCGGTCGCCCACCTCGCGGGCCGCCGGCTGTACCTGCTCCACGACGAGACGGACCGGGTGACGGCCGCCCGCGACTCGTGGGCGTTCGTCCGCAGGGCCCGGGAGGCCGGCGCCGACGCGACCGGCGTCCCCATGCCGCTCGGGGGCCACGCCATGCTGCGCGGCGCCCGCCTGTGGCACCGGCGCACCGCCGAACTGGCCCTGGAGACCCTGGCGTCCGGACCCGCCTGACGGCCTCCGGGCCCGTTCCCGACTCGCGGGACCGGGCGCGGCGGGCCAGGATCGGGCGGAGGGGGCGCGCCACCGCGCCCCACGCGGCCGCGCGGGCCCGGCCCACCGCCCCCGCGCCTGTCCCGGGAGGCGTCCGTGTCGGAACTCATCGTGATCGGGTACGAGGACCGTGCCGCCGCCGAGGCGGCCCTCGCCACGGTGCAGGACCTCCAGCGCGACCAGGTGCTGGTCCTCAACGGCCTCGCCGTCGTGTCCGTGGACGAGGAGGGCGCCACCCACGTCGACACGTCCAGCCGGGTCGTCGGCGTCACCGCCGCCACGGGGGCCCTGTGGGGGACCATCTTCGGCATCCTCGTCCTGGCCCCCGCGGTCGGCGCCCTCACCGGTGCCGCGCTCGGCGGACTCGTCGGCCGGCTCAGCAAGTCCGGCATCGACGAGCGGTTCCGGCAGCAGGTCGGCGACCTGCTGCGGCCGGGCGCCGCCGCCGTCGTGATCATGGCGGCGAAGCTCACCGAGGACAAGTTCACCGCGGCGATGCAGCCCCACGGCGGCACCGTCCTGAAGACGTCCCTCAGCGACGCGGACGAGAAGGAGCTGGCCCAGCAGCTCGCCGACCCCGAGTGACGTCCCCGGGCGGCGCCCCGCCGTCGCCCTTCGTCAGCTCCCGCCGGCAGCGCCCCGTCAGCTCCCGTCGTCCGCCCGGAAGGCCAGCAGGGCCGTGTCGTCGCGGTGGTCCGACAGCTCCTGGAGTACGCCGAGCAGATCCGGCAGCGGGAGCCGGCGGACGCGGGCGGCCTCGGCGGCGAGCCGGCGCTGGCCCTCGTCGATCGCGGCGGCCGGGGTCTCGATCAGGCCGTCGGTGTACAGCAGCAGCGTGTCGCCGGGCCGCAGGACGTGGGTGCGGCTCGTCCGGGGCGGGTCCGGGGCCACGCAGAGCGGCGGGTCCGCCGCGCCGGGGAGGAAGCGGGCGGCGCCCTCGGCCGGGACGAGCAGCGGCGGCGGGTGGCCCGCGTTCGACCAGGTCAGCGGCCAGGTGCCGGCCGGTCCGCGCCGCAGGGTCGCGTGCAGCGCGGTCGCCAGGTCGGCGGTGGCCAGGCCCGCCGCCACCTGGTCGAGCCGGGCCAGCACCTCGTCCGGCGCGGCCTCCGGCCCGCCCGCGTACGCCAGCGCCCGCAGCATGCTGCGCATCTGCCCCATCGCCGTGGCCGCCGTCAGGTCGTGGCCCGCCACGTCCCCGATGCCGAGGACGAGCGTCCCGTTCGGCAGCGTGAAGGCGTCGTACCAGTCGCCGCCGATCTCCCCGCTGGGGCTGGCCGGCTGGTAGCGCGCGGCCAGCGTCCCGCCCCGCACCGGCGGCGGGTCGGTCAGGTGCGCCCGCTGGAGGCCGAGCGCGGTCCGCCGGGCCCGCTGGAGGTCGAGGACCTTCTGGATCGGGCCCTGGGCGTGGTGCAGCACCTCCCGCAGGAGCTCGGTCTCGGCCGGTCCGGGGACCGGTGTGTCGCCGTTGCTGCTGGAGGCGGCGTAGCCGAGGACGAGGTCGTCGACGATCAGCGGGACGAGGGTGAGGCTGGTGGCCCCGGAGGCGGTCAGCCAGCGTTCGCTGACCGTCGGGACGAGCCCGGGCGGCACCGGGGCGCCCGGCTCCAGCGGGAAGGTGACCGGCTCCCGCCCCGCCAGCACCGCGCGCACGGCCGGCGTCACCGCCACCTCCTGGCCGCGCAGCGCGGGCGGCGCCGGCAGGCCGGGCCGGGTCGCCGACGCGATCCGGCGCGCCGTCACCCCGGCGTGCTCCGGCAGCGGCCACTCGTCGTGCGACAGCAGCAGGATCAGGCAGGCGTCGGTGAGTTCCGGCACCAGCACCTTCACGACCTCCGCGAACGCCTCCGGCAGGCTCGCCTCGGTCACCGCGGCGACCTTCGCGAGCAGCCGTTCGCGCAGCCGGGTGCCCCAGCCGTCCTCGATGTCGGCGGTGGCCGCCACCCACTCGGCGACGCGCCCGTCCCGCAGCACCGGCACGCAGCGCGTCGACAGGTGCCGGTACGAGCCGTCCGCCGCCCGCACCCGGAACGTCGCCTCGAACACCCCGGGCCGCTCGCCCTCCCGCGCCGCCCGCCGCCACGCCGCGCTCAGCGCCTCCCGGTCGCGCGGGTGGATGTGCGGGTACCAGCCCTCGTCGGCGCGCGGATGCCAGGGCCTTCCGGTCAGCTGCGCCCAGCCGGGGACCAGTTCCTCCATGGACCCGTCGGCGCCCATCACCCACACCATCTGCGAGACGGCCGAGACCAGCGCCTCGTACCGCTGGAGCGCCTGCGTCTCGGCGGTGGTGTCCATGGCGAGGACGAGGATCCCGGGGCCCTGCCCGGTGGTGACGGGGCTGCACGAGTACACGAAGTGCCGGGCCTGCCCGGCGGCCCCGGGGTCCGTCCGCCGCTCGCCGACGACCTGCCGGGCCCGGCCCGTGGCGCGGACGGATTCGAGCACGGCCAGGAAGCGGTGCCCGTCCGCGTCCGGGAAGGCGGCGCGGGCCGGGAGGCCGATCCGCCGGGCGCCGAAGAGCCGGGTGAACGCGGAGTTGGTGTAGAGCAGCCGCCCTTCGGGTCCGGCGAGGACGGCGACGGCGGCGACGGTCCCGTCGAACATGCGCGGATCGACGGGCGTCCCGCCGACGGCGGAGCCCGCGTCCGTACCGCCGGAGCCCGGGCCCGTGCGGCCCGTGCCGCCCGGGCTCCCGGCCGCGCCCGTCGCGCGCGAGCCCGGTGGGGTGCCGGACGCGTGGGTTCCGCGTCCGGCGGGGTCGTCGGTGCTCTCGCCGCCCTTCACGCTCCCATCATCGCGGCGCGGGCCGGGCCCGGCCCGCCGCGGTGCCGCCGTACGGCGGTGTCCGGCGTGGTTGACGCGCGTCGACCGACGGGCCAGGCTTCCTCCCGACAGGCGCTGTCTGACAGTTGCATGACACGCCCGCACGGCACGCACGCAAACACGCACGGCATTACACGCACGGCATCACCCGCACGGCCCTGTTCTCCGTACGTCCCCGTACCCGCAGAGAGGGAGGCCCGCCCGTATGTCCCCGCACCCCCGCGCTTCCGTTCCGCCCGTGTCGCTCGCGTCCCCCGTGACCCGGCTCCTGCTCGCCCTCGTGCTGACGGTCGCCGGCCTGTCCGGCGTCGTGGCCGGGGCGTCCCCCGCCCGCGCCGACGGCTGCTACACCTGGTCCCGCACCCTCTCGCAGGGCGCGACCGGGGCCGACGTCACCCAGCTCCAGATCCGGGTCGCCGGCTACCCGGGCTACGGCGGCGTCCTCGCCGTCGACGGCTCCTACGGCCCGGCCACCACCGCCGCCGTGAAGCGCTTCCAGTCCGCCTACGGCCTCGCCGCCGACGGCGTCGCCGGCCCCGCGACCTTCAGCAAGCTGTACGCGCTCCAGGACGACGACTGCACGCCGGTCCACTTCTCGTACGCCGAGCTGAACGACTGCAACACCACCTGGGCGGGCGGCGCCGTCAGCGCCACCACCGCCAAGGCCAACGCGCTGCGCACGATGTGGAAGCTGGAGGCCCTCCGGCACGCCCTCGGCGACGAGCCGATCCGGGTGACCAGCGGCTTCCGCAGCACCGCCTGCAACGCGGCCGTCGGCGGCGCCTCGGACAGCCGGCACCTCTACGGCGACGCCGCCGACCTGGGAGCCGGCCCGCACTCGCTGTGCCGGCTGGCCCAGCAGGCCCGCTACCACGGCTTCAACGGGATCCTCGGCCCGGGCTACCCCGGCCACTCCGACCACGCGCACGTCGACCACCGGGCCGGCCGGTACTGGTCCGCGTCCTCCTGCGGCATCTGACGGCCGCCGACCCCGCCCGTCCGCTCCCGGTCCGGCCGCACGCGCGAGCGCCGCGGCCGGACCGGGAGCGCCGGGCTCAGTACGTGACGCCCACGTGCGCCAGCGCCTGCTTCAGCAGGACGCCGTGGCCGCCCGGCATCTCGCTCTGGACGGCCGCGGACGCGGCCTCCTGGGGGCTGAACCAGACCAGGTCGAGGGCGTCCTGGCGCGGGCGGCAGTCGCCGCTCACCGGGACGATGTAGGCGAGCGACACCGCGTGCTGGCGCGGGTCGTGGAACGGGGTGATGCCCGCGGTCGGGAAGTACTCCGCGACCGTGAAGGGCTGGAGCGACGCCGGCACCCGCGGCAGCGCCACGGGGCCGAGGTCCTTCTCCAGGTGCCGCAACAGGGCGTCCCGGACGCGCTCGTGGTGCATGACGCGTCCGGAGACGAGGGTGCGGCTGATCGTTCCGTCGGCGCCGATGCGGAGCAGCAGTCCGATGCTCGTGACTTCGCCGCTGTCGTCCACCCGTACGGGAACCGCGTCGACGTACAGGATCGGCATCCGGGCGCGGGCCGTGTCCAGCTCGTCCGAGGTCATCCAGCCGGGCGTGGTCTCAGTCATGTCAGACATCGCCTGATCATACTTTCCGCGACGACCGCCGCGCGGTGATTCGGGCGTCAGCCGTTCGGGTGGCTCGGGGGAGCGCCGGCCCGCCGTCACTTGACCGACCCGGCCATCACCCCCTGCACGAAGTGGCGCTGGAAGGCGAAGAACACCACCAGCGGTACCACCAGGGACAGGAAGGCGCCCGGCGCGAGGACGCCGATGTTGGAGCCGAACTGCCGCATCTGCGACTGGAGGGCCACCGTCAGCGGCTGGGACTCGCCGTCGGCGAAGAGCAGCGCCACCAGCATGTCGTTCCAGACCCACAGGAACTGGAAGATCGCCAGGCTGGCGAGCGCCGGCCGGCCCAGCGGCAGCACGAGCCGCCGGAAGATCCGCCACTCGCCGCCGCCGTCGAGCCGGGCCGCCTCCAGCATCTCGCGCGGGATCTCCGCGAAGAAGTTCCGCAGCAGGAACACCCCGAACGGCAGCCCGTACGCCACGTGGAAGAGCACGACGCCGGCGACCGTCCCGAACAGGCCGACCGCGCCGAAGAGTTTCGCCACCGGCAGCAGGCCGATCTGCACCGGGACCACCAGCAGCCCGACCACGACCAGGAAGAGGCCGTCCCGGCCCGGGAAGTGCAGCCAGGCGAAGGCGTATCCGGCGAGCGCGGCGATGCCGACGACGAGGACCGTGGTCGGCACCGCGATCAGGACCGTGTTCCAGAACGCCTGGACGAGTCCCGAATCCGCCAGCAGAGCGCGGTAGTTGTCGAAGGAGAGCTGGGACGGCTCCACCAGCGACGTCCACCAGCCGTCCGAGGCGTTGTCCCGTTCGGAGCGCAGCGAGGACAGCAGCAGCCCCGCCAGCGGGGTGATCCAGACGAGGGCGACCAGGACGAGCAGCGACTGCACCGCCGCACTCCCCAGCCACCGGGTCACGCGCGTGGGCCTGTTCCTGTTCATGAGCCGCCGCCCTTCCGGAAGCGCCGGATGTTGAAGACCATCGCCGGGACGACCAGCAGGAGCAGCAGCACGCTGAGGGCGGCGCCGAGCCCCTGGTCGTTGCCGCCGCCGAAGGAGACCAGCCACATGCGGGTGGCCAGCACGTTCGCCTCCTCCTGCACGGGGCCCGGGGCGATGACGTACACGAGGTCGAAGACCTTCATCACGTTGATGACCAGGGTGACGAGCACGACGGTGAGGACGGGGGCGAGCAGCGGGACGGTGATCCGGCGGAAGATCTGCCGTTCGTTCGCACCGTCCACACGGGCCGCCTCCATCACGTCGCGGGGGAGCGCGGCGAGCCCGGCACCGATCAGCACCATGGCGAAGCCGGTCCACACCCAGAGGTAGGCGCCGATGATCGCCGGGGTGACGAGCGCCGGCCCGAGCCAGTCGACTCCGCCGTAGCCGGCGGCGAAGTTGCCGGCCGGCACCCGCAGCCGGTACGTGCCGTCGGCGAGCCCGTCGAAGCGGAAGGTGCCGTCGGCGGCCGTGCGGGCCGACGCCACCGCCTTCCCGTCGCGGACGGCCTCGACGGTCATGCCAGGCAGCCCCTTCTCCGCCGCGTCGACCTCGCCCGTCCGGCCGCCCGCGCCGGGCGTGAAGTCCAGGTACACCGTCCCGGACAGGGTGCCCGGGGCCGGTTCCGGGGCCCGGGCCGGTTCCGTCCCCGCCGGGACGGCCCCGGGGGCGACGCCCACGAACGGCAGGACGGCGACGGCACCGGGCCGCAGCTCGCCGCTCGTGTAGCCGTCGGCGGGGGTGCCGGCGAGGCCCCGGTCCTCGCGGGCACGGGCGGTCGGATACGGGGCCGGGTCGTCGAAGGCGTCGTGGACGCCGACCACCACCGCGTTGAGCACGCCCCGGTCCGGATCCTGCTCGTACGCCAGCCGGAACACGATGCCCGCGGCGAGGAACGACACGGCCATCGGCAGGAACAGCACGAGCTTGAACGCGGTCGCCCAGCGGACCCGCTCGGTCAGCACGGCGAGGATGAGGCCGAGCCCGGTGAGCAGGACGGGCGCGACCACCACCCAGACGGCGCTGTTCCGCAGCGCCTTCAGGGTGGCCGGGTCGCGGACCATCTCCAGGTAGTTGCCGGCGCCGACGAACCGGTCGCCGGTCGCGTCGAAGAGGCTACGGACGACGGAGAAGACGACCGGGTAGGCGACGAGGGCGCCCAGGAGCAGGAGGGCGGGCAGGGCGAAGGCGGCGCCGAGGAGCCGCCGCGAGCGCCGGGCGCGGCGCCGCGGGTCGGCCGCGGCGCGCGCCTGCCGCCGCCGGCCCGGGACGGACTGCCGGTCCATGGCGGCCGGCCTCAGTTCCCGTACGCCTTGGCCGCGGCCGCCTCCAGGGCGGCGGCGGTCCGCGCCGGGTTCGACGGGTCGCGCAGGAAGTCCTGGAGGAGCTTCCACTCGCCGGCGCCCTTGGTGCCGCCGAAGGCGGCGGGCGCCTGGTCGGACATGTCGAAGCGGACGGAGTCGCCGGCGGCGACGAGCGAGGCGGCGGTGGCGCGGGCGGTGTCGTCGGCGTACGCCTCGGGCTTCACGTCCTTGTTGGGGGAGAGGAAGCCGCCGGCGCCGGCCCACACCGCGGCGGCCTCCGGGGTGGCCAGGTACTCCAGGAACCGCATGCCGGCCTCGGCGTTCTTCGCGTCCTTCAGGACGACGGCCGCGTCGCCGCCGCTGACCACCGGCGCCTTCCCGGAGCCGACCGGCGGGAACGGGAAGAACTTCGCGTCCTCGCCGGGCTTGCGCCCGAACTCGTCCTTGGCGACGCCGCCGACGAAGTCGCCCTCGTAGACCAGGGCGGCCTTCGGTTCGGGGCCGAAGACCTTCTCGACGGAGCCGGGGAAGTCGGTGCGCAGCGCCTCGGCGGCGCCGCCGGCGACCAGCCGCTCGTCCTTGAAGACCTCGCCGAGGGTGGTGAGGGCGGTGACGACGCTGGGGTCGGTCCACTTCAGCTCGTGGCGGGCGAGCCGGTCGTACTTCTCCGGTCCGGCCTGCGACAGGTAGATGTTCTCGAACCAGTCGGTGAGCGTCCAGCCGTCCTCGCCGGCGACGGCGAAGGCGGGCCTGCCGGAGTCGGCGAGCGTCCGGCCGGCCGCCAGGAGGTCGTCCCAGGTCTTCGGCTCGGTCACGCCCGCCTGTTCCAGGGCGGCGGGGTCGTACCAGACGGTCGACTTGTGGGCGGCCTTGAAGTACAGGCCGTAGAAGGTGCCGTCGACGGTGCCGTAGTTCTTCCAGACCGGTGCGAGGTTGCCGCCGGCGGTCGCAGCGGTCTTCTCGGAGAGCGGCTTGAGCCAGCCGGCCTTCGCGAACTGCTGGAGGACGCCGACCTGGGGGACGAGGACGACGTCGGGGGCGTTGCCGCCCTCGATCTTGCTGCCGACGAAGGTGGAGACGTTGTCGCCGGAGGGGACGAAGACGGTCTTGGCGCCGGTCTTCGCGCTGAACGCGTCGAGGACCTTCTTGAAGTTGGTCTGCTCGCTGCCCGTCCAGACGCCCGCGACCGTGACGGTCGTGCCGCTGAGCTCGCCGCCGGACGCGGTGTCCCCACCGCCGCCGCAGGCGGTCGCGGTGAGCGCGAGGGCGAGGGCCGCGGAGAGCGCCCCGGTGGCGCGGAGGGTGGGGAGGGAGGGTCGTCGCATGGTCGTCCTTCCTTCGCTTCGATACTTTCATGTTAAGTAGAGATGGCGAATGCATGTCAACGGTGCAGCGCCAACTGGCAGGGCAGGCAGCAGAATTGGGAAGGCGTCAGGGGTAACGGAGAACCCCCCTACCTAACGCGTAGGCAGAGGGGCCGGAGGAGTCGCGGGACGGAGGAGGCGGTCGTGGTGTCAGTCGCCGGCGGGAACCCCCGGCTCCCGCCCGTCGTGCGGGATCGCCGCCAGCTCACGCGTCAGCCGCCGCACCCCCTCCTCCGGCGAGGCCCGCAGCGCCAGCACGTCCTGCGCCACCGCCTGCACCGCCAGGCTCACCTGGTCGTACCGCGCGCTCTTCGGCCGCGGCACCGCCGCCAGCACGCTCTCCCGCAGGATCGGCAGATACGGGTGGGCCGCCACCAGCTCCGGATCCGCGTACAGCGACGCCCGCACCGGCGGCAGCGACCCGCGCGTCAGCACCTGCCGCTGCACCCGCTCGCTCGTCAGATAGGCCAGGAAGTCGTACGCCGACGCCGGGTGCCGCGACCGGGCGGACACCGCCAGGTTCGACCCGCCCAGCACGCTCGTCCCCGGCCCGTACGGCCCCGGCAGCGGCACCGCCCCGAAGCGGCCCGCCACCCGCGACCCCGGCCGGTCCGCGTCCGCGTACACGTACGGCCAGTTCCGCAGGAACAGCAGCCGCCCCTCCATGAACGCCGCCCGCGACTCCTCCTCCGTGAACCCCAGCGCCTCCGCCGGGATCCACCCCTCCCGCACCCCGCCGGCCAGGAACGTCAGCGCCGCCCGCGCCGCGTCCGAGTCCACCCCGACCCGCGCGCCCTCCTCCCGCAGCACCGTCCCGCCCGCCGACTGGATCGCCTCCGTCACGTTCACCGTCAGCCCCTCGTACGGCAGGAACTGCCCCGCGTAGCCGCCGAGCCCGTGCCGCGGCGCCAGCGTCCGCGCCAGCCGCGCCAGCTCCGCCCACGTCCGCGGCGGCCGCTCGCCCGCCGCCTCCAGCACGTCCTTCCGGTAGTACAGCAGCCCGGC
The DNA here is from genome assembly GCF_042797055.1 of Streptomyces sp. NPDC057854. Lineage (NCBI taxonomy): Bacteria > Bacillati > Actinomycetota > Actinomycetes > Kitasatosporales > Streptomycetaceae > Streptomyces > Streptomyces sp. NPDC057854. The sequence goes on along the minus strand of NZ_JBHVMF010000001.1, from coordinate 476,269 downwards.
GTTGGTCACGTACGGCACCGCGTACAGCCGTCCCCGGAACGTCGCCGTGTCCACCACCGGCGGCAGGAACGCCGCCAGGTCGAACCGCTCCCGCTCCAGCGGCGCGACCAGCCCCGCCGCCGCGAACTCCGACGTCCACGCCACGTCGATGTTCAGCACGTCGAACCGGCGGCTCCCCGACCGCAGCTCGCTCAGCATCTGCGCCCGCGTCTCGTCCGCCGAGTCCGGCAGCTCCACCAGCGTCACCGGCTCCGCCGGCCGCCGCGCGTTCCACTCCGCCACCAGCGGGCCCAGATAGTCGGTGAGGTCGCCCGCCGTCACGAACGTCAGCGCGCCCCGCCCGCCGGCCGGCCCGGGACCCGGCGGCGGCGCGCCCCCGGCACACCCCGCCAGCAGCACCGCCGCCGCCAGCACGCCCCTCGCCACGGACCGTACCCACCCCATGCGTTCCTCCCGGACGTGGTGCCGCACGCGACGGTCCATCGTGGCAGACCCGCGGCGCGCCCCATCGGTGATACTGGTCCGGCGGACCCGGCGACCGCCGGTCCACCGGCCCCCGGGCCGCCACCACCGGGCCGGGAACGGCGCACGACACAGAAGGGGGAGCGCGTGCGGCAGCAGCTGCTGGCACTCCTCACCCGGGGCCCCGCCCACGGCTACGAGCTCAAGCAGGGTCTTGAACAACTCCTCGGCTCCGCCTACCCTCAGCCCAACGTCGGCCAGGTCTACGTGACCCTCGGCCGGCTGGAGAAGAGCGGACTCATCGAAGGCGAGGACGTCGAACAGACGGGCCGCCCCAACAAGCGGATCTACCGCCTGACCGACGCCGGACGGGAGGCCGTCGCCGCGTGGTTCGAGGACACCACCGACGAACCCCGGGTCCGCGACGGATTCTTCATGAAACTCGCCCTCGCCCCCCTCTCCGGACTCGCCGACCCGATCGCCCTGATCAACCGGCAGCGCCGGCAGCACCTCAACACCATGCGCAGCCTCTCCCGGCTCGCCGCCGCGCAGGACCGCGACAACAAGATCGCCCAACTCCTCATCGAGGGCGCCATGCTGCACCTCCAGGCCGACCTCGACTGGCTGGAGCGCTGCCAGGAGGAACTCGAATGAGCGGACCCGGACCGGTCCCGCCCGGCGCGCTCGTGCACGCCGAGGGACTGACCAAGACCCACCGCGGCGACCGCGCCCCCGTCCCCGCCGTCCGCGGCGTCGACCTCACCGTCCGCGCGGGCGAGTTCGTCGCCGTCACCGGCCCCTCCGGCGCCGGTAAGTCCACCCTCCTCCACCTCATCGGCGGCCTCGAACGCCCCGACGCCGGCCGCCTCTGGATCGACGGCCTGCGGGTCGACACCCACGGCGAGGCCCGCTGGGCCGTCCTGCGCCGCCGCAGCGTCGGCATCGTCTTCCAGTTCTTCAACCTCGTCTCGCACCTCACCGTCGCCGACAACGTCGAACTCCCCGCCCTCCTCGCCGGCGCCACCCCCCGCGCCGCCCGCGCGAGCCGCGCCGAACTCCTCGCCGAACTCGGCCTCCAGGGACGCGAGAACGCCCTCCCCGCCGCCCTCTCCGGCGGCGAACAGCAGCGGGTCGCCCTCGCCCGCGCCCTCGTCAACCGGCCCGCCCTGCTGCTCGCCGACGAACCCGCCGGCAGCCTCGACAGCAAGGGCACCCGCGACGTCCTGCGCCTCCTCGCCCGCTTCCACGCCCGCGGCCAGACCATCCTCATGGTCACCCACGACGCCCGCATGGCGAGCGCCGCCGACCGCGTCATCAGCTTCTTCGACGGCCGGATCGCCGACGACGCGCCGCTCGGCGACCCCGCACCCACCCGCCCGGGGGTGACCGGCGTCCTCGACCTGGAGGACTGACCGCACGACGGAGACCGGCGCGGCGGCGGCAGAGGCGGGCAGGCGGCGCGGCGACGGCGAGGAGAGGACCAAGAGATGCGGGCCACCTGGCGATGGGTCCACGCGGACCTGCGCACCCACCGCGGCGAAGCCCTCTTCGCCGTCCTCGCCAGCGCCGGCGTCATCGCCTCCCTCCTCCTCTCCGCCGCCCTCCTCAGCTACGCCGTCAACCCCTGGCAGCGCCTCTTCAACCAGTCCCGCGGCAGCCACGTCTGGGTGCACGGCGCCTTCGACCCCGCCGCCCTCGCCCCGCTCGCCGCCCTCGACGAGGTCGCCTCCGTCTCCGGCCCCTTCCGCACGGCCACCGCCACCCTGGAGACCGGCGGCACCCGCGCCGGCGTCGTCCTGCGCGCCACCGGAACCCGGCCGCCCGACACCGCCCGCCCCCTCCTCACCGCCGGCCACTGGCTCACCCCCGGCGCCCCCGGCGACCGGATCGTCCTGGAACGCACCCTCGCCCGCGCCCTCTGGGCCGAACCCGGCGAGACCGTCACCGTCACCGTCCCCGGCCGGCACGGCCCCACCCGCCGCACCCTGTACGTCGCCGGTGTCGCCGAGACCGCCGAACCCCGCTACCACCCCGGCCGGGGCGACGGCATCGGCTGGATCCTCCCCGGCACCCTCGACCGGCTCGCCCCCGCCACCACCGGACAGACCGCCGGTCTGCGCCTGCACGACCCCGACGACACCGACTACGCCGTCCAGCGCGCCGTCACCCTCCTCGGCGCCGCCCGCATCGACCAGGTCACCAAGTGGCAGCAGGCGAAGGCCGACACCGGCGGCGACGACCGGCTCCTCGGCCAGATCTTCGCCGCCTTCGGCCTCGCCGCCCTCCTCGCCGCGGCCGTCGCCGTCGCCGGCGCCGTCCGCGCCCGCGTCCGGGGACAGGCCGGCGACATCGCCGTCCTCAAGGCCATCGGCTTCACGCCCGGCCAGGTCGTCCGCGGCCTCCTCCTCCAGCAGCTCTCCTTCGCCGTCGCCGGCGCGGCCCTCGGCACCGCCGCCACCCTCGCCTGCGGACGGTGGATCCCCGGCCGGATCGGCGACGCCGTCGCCCTGTGGCCCCGCATGCCGGGCCACCGCGCCGCCGTCGTCGGCGTCCCCCTCGCCGCCGTCCTCCTCATCGCCGCCGCCACCGCCCTCGCCGCCTGGCGGGCCGGCCGGGTCCCCCCGGTGCCCGCCGCCCGCTCCGCCCACCCCGCCGCCCGCCCGCTGTCCGCCCTCGGCCGCCGCGCCCTCGGCCTGCGCCTCTCCCCGGTCCTCGTCCTCGGCTGGCGCTCCGCCTTCACCGCCCCCGGCCGCGCCCGCGCCCTCGGCGCCACCGTCCGGCTCGCACTCCCGCTCACCCTGATCACCGTGGCCCTCGTCGCGGCCACGACCCTCGGCCAGTTCCGCACCGACCCCGCCCGCGTCGGCCGGCCCGCCGCCCTCACCGTACGCACCGAACCACCGCCCCCCGACGGCCTCGCCGCCGCCCTCGAGACCGTCCCCGGCGTCGCCGACGCCGTCCCCGGCGCCGAGTTCACCGCCCTCGTCCCCGGCCAGACCGGCACCCTCACCCTGCGCGGCCTCGGCACCCGCGGCGCGCCCTACCCGCACACCGTCGTCGAGGGCCGCGCGCCCCGGGGTCCCGACGAGGCCGTCGCCGGGCAGGGGCTCCTCGACCTCCTCGGCGTACGGGTGGGCGAGTGGGTCCGGATGACCGTCGAGGGCCGCCCGCAGATCCTCCATCTCGTCGGCCGCAGCATCGAACCCGACCACGGCGGCCGGGTCGTCTCCACCACCCTCGACACCCTCCGCGACGGCGACCCCGGCCTCCGGCCCGCCTTCCACGCCCTCGTGCTGCGCCCGGACGCCGACCCGCGCGCGGTCGCCGCCGCCGTCCCCGCGGCGGCCGGGGTCCGCGCCGAGGTGCGCGGCACCGCCGACCCGGCGGGCGGCGAGGACGCGCCCCGAGGCGTGCTCGCCGCCCTCGCGGCGGTCCTCGCCCTCATCGCCCTCGTCGAACTGCTCACCCTGATCGGCACCGGGGTGCGCGACCGGGTCCGCGACCTGCTCGCCCTGCGCGCCATCGGCCTGACCCCGCGCCAGATCGGCGCCGTCGTCGTCACCGCCGCCGCGCTCACCACCCTGGCCGCCGCCCTGCTGGGCACGGCCGCCGGCGCGGCCCTCGGGCACCTGCTGGTCGACGCGGAAGCCGCCGCGACCGGCCTCGGCGCCGGAGTCGCCCGCCTCCCCGACCCGGCCGCGCTGGCCGCCCTGGTCCTGGCCGTCACCGCGGCCGGCGCCCTCGCCGCCGTCCCCCCGGCCGTCCGCACCGCCCGCCGCCGCCTCACCGACTCGGCGGGAGAGACCCTGTGACCCCGGCCGTCACCGCCGGCGGATCAGGACCCGCGCGGCCCGGGCGAGGAGACGGGGGTCGGTGAGGGCCTTCGGGGGCGCCTCCATGTGGACGACGCGCAGATAGGCGGCGTTGACGCCGGAGTCGATGACCGACGCCTCGGTGAGCCGGTCGGCCACCCACTTCTGGGCCCGGTAGCCGCGCGGGTAGGGCCCCGTGACGTGCGGCTGCGCCAGGTCGGCGGCGGTGGACAGCTGCCAGGCCGCGTCGACGGCCATCTCGGCGCGGCGGAAGTAGGGAAGGGCCGGGGCGTGCGGACGCGGTCCGGTCCGCAGGTACGCGGCCAGCGCGTCGGCCTCCAGCGCCGCCAGCGTCAGGCCCTGCCCGTACACCGGGTTGACGCTCGCCAGCGCGTCCCCGACGACCACCAGCCCGCCGGGGAAGCGGCGCAGCCGCGTGTGGACCCGGCGGCGGCTCTCGACGAAGCGGTACGTGGTGACGGGCCCGATCATCGCGGACTCCTCGGCCACCGTGCGGATCGGCGCCACGCAGCGGCGCATCCGGCGCAGGAACTCCTCCGGATCGGGGCCGGGTCGGTGTCCGGCGTACCCGGCCAGGACGACCGACCAGCGGTCGCCCTCGACGGCGGCGAGCGCCCCGGGCTCCGTCACCTCGGGCCGGTAGCCGCTCGCGGGGCCGGGCGTGGAGTGGGCGACGACGGTGGTGCCGAGTTCGCCGCCGCGCCGGAAGGAGGCGGTGGCGTACCCGAGGTCGATGCGCATCCGGTCGACGGGCGCTGCGTCCCAGCCGTGCCGGGTCAGCCAGTCGCCGAGCCGGCTGGACCTGCCGGTGGCGTCGACGACGAAGTCGGCGGGGATCTCGGCGGGTATCTCGTGGGGGACGCCGTCGTGCGGGGCGCCGTCATCGTGCGCGGGGGCGGCGGTGGTGACGCCGGCCACGTGCCCGCCCCGGAGGACGAGGTCGGTGACCTCGGCCCGGACGAAGCGCACCTGGGGGAGGAGGGCGACCCTCCGGCGCATCCGGTCCTCCAGGAAGGGGCGGGTGGCGCCGAGCATCCGGGACGCGGCCACCGGGGCCTTCAGCCGGCCGTCGACGTAGAACCGCACGTCGTCACCCTCGCCGAGCCGCGCCCCGTCCCGCACGAGCTCGTCGGTGAGGCCCGGGAACCAGTGCTCCAGGCGGCGGTGGCCCATGGACAGCAGGGCGTGGAGCTGCCGCCGCTGCGGGGCGCGCTTCCCGAGGCCGTCGTCGCCGATCACGTCGGGTTCGACGACGACCACCTCCTCGGCGTGGTCGCTCAGCACGCGGGCCGCCAACAGCCCCGCGTAACTGCCCCCCATGACGACGGCCCGCTGCATCCTCTACCCCCACCTCGGCCTGCGTTTCGGTCCCGGCACCTTACGGCACGCGGGGGAGCGGTGCGGTGCGGGGCGTGGTGAGTCGTATACCAAAAAGGGGCCTCATGGCTGACGTGGTGAGGGTGCTCCTTGCGCTTTCAGTCCATATGGGAAGGCTAGGTGCCGCATCGGGCCCGCGGTAGCTCTTGTTCCGCATCCGAATATTGGTATACAAAACGAGGATCGGAGCTCGTTCCGCCCCGGGGAGTTCTCCAAGTGGCTCGACGTCCACCGGCCCGTCGCCTCCGGTCCGACACCGGTCTCCCCCTCGCTCACCTCTTCCGCCCTTCCCGCAAGGAGTGACCCATGCAGCAGTCCCCGGCTCCCACCGGTGCCGTGTCGCGCCGCGCCATGCTGGCCGGTGCCGCGGCCCTGGCCGGCACGACCGCGGCGGCGGCCGTCGCCGCGGCCCCCGCCTCCGCCGCCGTCCCGGCCGCCGCGCCCGGCGCCGGCGGCGCGGCGGAGCGGAGGCCGCGGACCGTCGTCTTCCGGGACGTGCGCCCGTTCGGCGGCGCGGCCACCGACCTGGTCGTCGTGGACGGGAAGGTCAGCGGCGGACCGGCGCCGCGCGGCGCGAAGGTCGTGGACGGCGGCGGCCGGATCGCGCTGCCGTCCCTGGTCGACGCCCACATCCACCCCGACAAGACGACGTGGGGCGGCGCGTGGGTGTCGCGGCGGCCGGCGTCGACCATCGCCGACTTCGTCGAGCAGGACGTGGAGCTGTTCCGCGCCCAGACCCGCTCGGTGGCGGAGCGCGCGTACGGGCTGATGAGCCACGCCGTCAGCCGCGCTACGCGCGGGATGCGCGCCCACGCCGACGTGGCCCCGGCGTACGGCCTGGCCGGCGTCGAGGGGCTGGCGGAGGCGCGGCGCCGCCTGGCCCACGCGCTGGACGTGCAGATCGTCGCCTTCCCGCAGCACGGCGTCGTCCGCACGCCCGGCACCGCCCGGCTCCTGGAGGAGGGCGCCCGCCGGGGCCTCGTCGACATGATCGGCGGCATCGACCCCCTCGGCTTCGACCACGCCCTCGACGAGCACCTGGACACCGTCTTCGGCATCGCGGACCGGCACGGCGTCGGCGTGGACATCCACCTGCACGACGGGGGAGACGAGGGCGTCCGCGCCCTGCGCGGGATCATCGACCGCACCCGGGCCCTGTCGCTCACCGGCAAGGTGACGGTCAGTCACGTCTTCTGCCTGCCCGAGCTGCCGGACCGGGACCTCGGCGCCCTCGCGACCGACCTGGCCGCCCAGGACATCGCGCTCACGACCGTCGCCCCCTCGCGCGACCTCGTCCTCCCGATCGCCCGGCTGCGCGAGCACGGGGTCCGGGTCGGCCTCGGCTCCGACGGCGTCCGCGACTCCTGGAGCCCCTTCGGCAACGCCGACATGCTGCACCGCGCCCACATCCTCGGCTGGGTCACCGACGTCCGCCTCGACGAGGAGCTGGCGGACTGCTACCGGGCCGCCGCGCACGGCGGCGCCGACGTGATGGGCCTGCCGCACGCCGACCTCACGCCCGGCGCGCCCGCCGACTTCGTCCTCGTGCGGGGGCAGGGGCTGCCCCAGGTGGTGGTGGACATGCCGCAGCGCGACCTGGTCGTGCACGGCGGTGTCGTGGTGGCCCGGGACGGCGAGTTCGTCTCCTGACCGGAGGAGGCCGGGCGGCGGGCCGTGGGGCGGCGAGCCTTCGGGGCGGCGCGGCTTGCGGGCGGCGGGGTCTGCGGGGCGGCGAGCTCACGGGCGGCGGGGGATCGCGCAAGGGCGTGATCCGGCCAGTCGCCGGAACGCCGTAAAGGCGGACCCACCGCCCCGTACCGCCGCCGCCGGAGCCGGCCGTCCGGGCTCCGGCGGGTGTCCGGCGGCGTCAAGGGTGCGGGCGCCGGACGGGGGGCGACCTCCCGTGCCTGAACTGCAACGGGTCTCTGCAGTTTTCTGACCTGTTTTCAGTTCGGGACAAGAGGCAGCCCGTTCGGCGACCGCGCGGCGGGTCCTGGCGTGGACGCGCGTAGAGCGGCCGAAAGTCCACCTTGCCGCACCCGGCCGGCGGAGCCGAGGATTCCTCCCAGTGCAGCGCTTGTCAGGTTCATGTCGGTCACCCATGGCCGATCCGCACTCCCCGACCGAGCCGCCCACCCAGCGGCCCGCCCCCCCATACGGAGGATCCAGTGAACCGTACGTCCCGCAGCCGCGGCCTCACCAAGGGCACCCGCCTGCTCGCCGTCCTCGGCGCCTTCGTCGCCGCGACCGCCCTCGCCGCCCCCACCTCCTCGGCCCAGTCGGCCGACACCCCCCGGGCCACCGCCGCCGCGCTCTCCTCCGCCAGCGACGCCGTCCTCCAGGCCGACGTGCCGGGCACCGCCTGGTACACCGACCAGGCCACCGGCAAGGTCGTCGTCACCGTCGACGCCACCGTCACCCAGGACGAGATCGCCGCCCTCCGCAAGGCCGCCGGCGGCAACGCCGCCCACCTGAAGATCGAGCGCACCCACGGCAAGATCAACAAGCTGATCGCCGGCGGCCAGGCCATCTACGCGGGCGGCGGCGGACGCTGCTCCCTCGGCTTCAACGTCCGCAGCGGCAGCACCTACTACGCCCTCACCGCCGGCCACTGCACCGAGATCGCGAGCACCTGGTACACCAACTCCGGCCAGACCTCCGTGCTCGGCTCCCGGGCCGGAACCAGCTTCCCCACCAACGACTACGGCATCATCCGCCACTCCAACGCCTCCGCCGCCGACGGCCGCGTCTACCTCTACAACGGCAGCTACCGAGACATCACCACCGCCGGCAACGCCTACGTCGGCCAGTCCGTCCAGCGCAGCGGCAGCACCACGGGCCTGCGCGGCGGCACCGTCACCGGCCTCAACGCCACCGTCAACTACGGCAACGGCGACGTCGTCTACGGCATGATCCAGACCAACGTCTGCGCCGAGCCCGGCGACAGCGGCGGCGCCCTGTTCTCCGGCACCACCGCCCTCGGCCTCACCTCCGGCGGCAGCGGCAACTGCTCCACCGGCGGCACCACCTTCTTCCAGCCCGTCACGGAAGCCCTCAGCGCCTACGGCGTCAGCGTGTTCTGACCGCCGCACCACTGAGCGGAGCACACGGCGCGCCGGGCGGGAGCACCCCTGCCCGGCGCGTCCGCGTCCGCCGCCCCGCCCCCCGCCGTGCCCCCGCCGCGGGTCCCGCCGTATCGGTGGAACGACCGATGTGCGACGGGGGCGGTTCCCGGCAGAGTCCTGGACGAGATCGTTCGCGGGCGCCCGACAGCGGCGCCCGGTCTTCGAAAGGACCCTCAGTGGGCACGTATGCGGATCTGGTCTTCGTCGGTGGACGGGTGGTCACGGTCGACGCGGAGTTCTCCGTCGCCGAGGCCCTGGCGGTGACGGGCCCGGTCATCAGCGCCGTCGGCACGCGGGAGGACGTCGCCCCGCTCGTCGGCCCCGGCACCCGCGTCGTCGACCTGAAGGGCGCGACGCTCCTCCCCGGCATCAACGACTCCCACCTGCACGGCTGCGCCTTCGGCATGTCCTCGCCGCCGCTCTCGGTGGAGATCGGCCACCCCGCCGTCTCGTCCCTCGCCGACGTCGCCGACGCGGTGCGCGAGGCCGCCGGGCGGACCCCCGCCGGGCAGTGGATCACCGGCCACGGCTGGGACACCGGCTACCTCGCCGAGTGCGTCGCCGACCCCTCCCGGCAGCCCTCGCGCGCCGACCTCGACGCCGTCAGCCCCGACCACCCCGTCGTCCTCTACTCCTTCTCCGGCCACGCCACCTGGGTCAACTCCCGGGCCCTCGCCCTCATCGGCATCGACCGCGACACGGTCGCCCCGCCCGGCGGCGCCATCGTCAGGGACGGCGACGGGGAGCCGACCGGTCTGCTCCACGAGGGCGCCCAGGCCCTCGTCCAGAACGCGCTCCCGCCGCTCAGCCGGCGGGAACGGGCCGACGCCATCCGCTCCACCCTCGCCACCCTCGCCGGACTCGGCGTGACCAGCTACACCGAGCCCGGCCTCGGCCCCGGTGGCGACGGCATCATGCGCGGCACCATGGGCACCGAGACCCTGGACGTGTACCGCGAACTCCTCGCCGCGGGCGAGCTGACCGCCCGCGTCGGCGTCCTGCTCCTCCCCAACGGCATGGCCGGCACGGCCGAGGAGTTCGCCCGCAACCTCGACGCCCTCGACGCGTCCGACCCCTCCGGCGGAGCCGACCCGCGCCGCCTCGCCGTCCACGGCGTCAAGATCTTCGCCGACGGCATCGTCCCCAACAAGACGGCCTGGATGCACGACCCGTACGTCGGCGGCGGCTGCGGCTCCCTCTGCGTCGGCGGCGACGTCGACGACGAGCGGGTCGCCGAGATCCGCGCCATGATCCGGCACGCCCACGCCGCCGGACACCAGCTCGGGGTGCACGCCACCGGCGACCGGGCCATCGACACCGTCGCGGACGCCTTCGCCGAGGCCGCCGCCGGCCACCCGCGCGACGACGCCCGCCACTACGTCATCCACGGCGACTTCCTCACCCCGCACGCCATGAAGGTGCTCGCCGACCACGACTTCGGCTGCAACATGAACCCGACCATCAAGTGGACCGTCGCCGACATGGAGGAGGAGTTCGTCGGCGCCGGACGCGCCGCCTACGCCTGGCCCTACCGGGACGCCATCGACGCCGGCGTACGGGTCGCCAGCGGCTCCGACGCCCCCGTGACCCTGCCGGACTGGCGCCAGGGCGTCGCCACCATGGTGCTGCGCGAGTCCAAGGCCGCCGGCCGGGTCAGCGGCCCGGAGCAGCGCATCGCGCTGGCCGAGGCGATCCGCACGTACACCACCGTGGCGGCCTGGCAGGACTTCGCCGAGGACTGGAAGGGCTCCCTGGAGCCGGGCAAGGCCGCCGACCTCTGCGTCGTGGACGGGGACCTGCTCGGCGCCGACCCGCACGCCATCCCGGAGATGCCCGTCGTCCTCACCGTGATGGACGGGCGGATCGTGCACGACACGCTGCGCGATTGACGTACTCCGGTCGGATGATCATCCTGGGGGGATGGCGACACGGCACGACACGGCGGACATTCTGGACTCGGCCCTCCGTGTCCGCGAAGCCGCCAGGAACGCCACGGCCGGCACGGCGGGTGCCGACACGGTCCTGGCGGCCCTGGCGGAGGTGGTCGAGCACGACCACGCCTCGCTCACCCGCTGGGACCCGCGCCGCCGCCGCCACACCACGCTGGCCGGCAGCTACCCCGAGGCCGCCACGGCCTACATCGAGACCCGCCTCCACCACGACCCGGTGTTCGCCGTGCTGCGCGGCCCGGCCCGGGGCGGGCTCTGGCTCGGGGACGTCCCGGAGGAGCTGCTGGCCGCCTCGCCCGGCTTCCAGGACGTCCTCGCCCCGCTCGGCATCGAGGACGGCGTGGCCCAGTGCCTCTTCGCCGCGGACGGCCGGTACGTCGGCATGCTGAACATCAGCGTCCGGGGCCGCCGCCGCACCCCCGACCCGGCGCGCGCCGTCGTCACCCTGCTCACCGAGACCCTCGCCGCGGCGGTCGCCTCCTGCGGCACGCCGCCGGCGCCGACGGCGGCGCGCCCCGGCGGGCTGTCGCCGAGGGAGCGGGAAGTGCTGGCGGAGCTGTCGGCCGGCCGCACCAACCGGCAGATCGCCGAGCGGCTGTACATCACCCCGCGGACGGTCGGCACCCACATCGAGCACATCCTCACCAAGCTGGACGTCCCGAACCGGGCCGCGGCCGCCGCCCGGGCCGCGGCGTGGGGGATCGCACCGGCGGAGTGACCGGCCGGTGCCGGGCGCCTCGGGGCACCGGGATACTGGCGGGGGTCGAGGCGGAGGGCGGGAGCCGGCGGTGGAGTGGACGGTGGCGGCGGGCGTGCTCGTCGGCCTGCTGATCTCGGTGGTGACCGCACCCGTGGGGGTCTCCGGCGCCGTCTTCCTGCTGCCGGTGCACCTCAGCGTCTTCGCCGTGCCGAACCCGGCGGTCACCCCCACGAACCTGCTGTTCAACGTCGTCGCCGGCCCCGGGGCCCTCTGGCGCTACCGCCGTGACGGCGCCCTGCGCGGACCGCTCGCCCGGCGCCTCGTCGCCGGGACGCTGCCCGGGGTGGTGGCCGGCGCGGTGATCCGCGTCCACCTCCTGCCGGGGCCGACGGTCTACCGCCTGCTCATCGCGGGCCTCCTGCTGCCGCTGGGCGTGTGGCTGTGCGCCCGCACGCTGCGGCCGGCACGCCGCCGCCCCGGCCCCGCGGCCCCGGCAGCCCCGGCGGCGGAACCGTCCCCCGGCGCGCTCACCGCCCTCGCCCTCGCCGTCGGCGTCGTCGGCGGCGTGTACGGCATCGGCGGCGGCTCGCTCCTCGGCCCGGTCCTCGTCGCCCGTGGGCTGCCCGTCGCCCGGGTCGCGCCGGCGGCCCTCGCGACCACCTTCGTGACGTCCGTCGCCGGTGCGGCGGCGTACGCCGTCCTCGCCCTCGCCGGCACGGGCGACATCGCGCCCGACTGGTGGCTCGGCCTCGCCTGCGGCCTCGGCGGCCTCGTCGGCGGCTACCTCGGCGCCCGCCTGGCGCCCCGGCTGCCCGAACGGGCCCTCCGGCTCCTCCTCGGCACGCTCGCCACGGCGATCGGCGCGCTGTACGCGGTCCAGGCCCTGACCTGACCTGACCTGACCGGCGGGCCCCGGCGGCCGGGAGCGGGGGATCGGCAAGACCGCGACACCGAGCCGGGGTCAGCAAGACGGCGACGCCGAGCCGGGGGATCAGCCGACGGCGACGCCCAGCCGTTCCGCGACCGTGGTGAGCGCCTGACCGAGCGGCAGCGCGACCCGGGCGGCGGCGAGCGTGTCGCCGCGCGTCGCGTCCCGGTTGACGATCACCACCGGCGTACCCTCCTGCGCCGCCTGCCGCACGAACCGCAGCCCCGACATCACCGTCAGCGACGACCCCAGCACCAGCACCGACGCCGCCTCCCGCACCAGCTCCCGGCAGCGCTCCACCCGCGCCGCCGGCACCGTCTCGCCGAAGAACACCACGTCGGGCTTGAGCACTCCGCCGCAGACCGCGCACGGCACCACGTGGAAGCCGGCGACCTGCTCGTCCGTGAGGTCGGCGTCGCCGTCCGGGTTCACCGCCGCCGGCACCGGGTCGAACCCCGGATTGGCCTCCTCCAGCCGCCGCGCCAGCTCGCGCCGCGCGCTGACGTCGCCGCAGCCCAGACACACCACCCGGTCGAGGCTGCCGTGCAGGTCCACGACGCCGTCGCTGCCCGCGGCCTGGTGCAGCCCGTCGACGTTCTGGGTGATCACCCCGGTGAGCAGCCCCGCCCGGCCGAACGCCGCCACCGCCCGGTGCCCGTCATTGGGCCGCGCCCGCCCGAACGTCCGCCACCCCAGGTGGCTGCGCGCCCAGTACCGGCGCCGGGCCGCGGCGCCGCCGGTGAAGTCCTGGTAGGTCATCGGCGTGTGCCGGCTCAGACTGCCGCCCTCGCCGCGGTAGTCCGGGATCCCCGACTCCGTCGAGATCCCGGCCCCGCTGAGCACCAGCACCCGCCCCGCCCGCACCACCTCGACGACCGGCTCCAGGTCCGTGACCGCCGGCGGCAGGTCCCCGTTCGGTGTCCAGCTGAGAGTAGGCCGCATACGCATGTCGCCAGCGTACGGAAGGACGCACCCGGAGCGCGTGCGCGCGGCCGGGACTCAGGCCGTACGGGAGTCGGCGATCCGGTCGAGCTCCCGCATCGCCTGCCCGTGGGCGCTCATGCGGCGGCTGACCAGGCCGACGGTGAGGACGACGCCGCCGGCGACGGAGAACGGGACGGAGAGCCCGAGGAGGGCGAGCGCCCCCGGCCAGTCGCGCTCGACCGCGCACCAGCGGCTCTGCGGGTGCGGCCGGTCGAGGGTGGCGCGGTCGGCGAAGAGGCGCGCGGCGCACTCGGCGGGGTACTTGTCGTCGGGCTTCCGGTCGACTTCGTACGGCGTGAGCAGCAGGACGGCGCACCAGGCCCACAGGAGCGCGGCGACGGCGAGGAGCCCCACGCCCCAGCCGGCCGTACGGCGCGCCTGGTCACGGAAATCGAGGTCGAACTCTCGGGAACGCATGGCGGACGAATCTAGCAGCGCCCCCCGGCGCATTGACATCGCGGGTGCGTGGATCATGAGAGCACGGGTGTTGGACGGGTGGCGGCGAGGACCGCGAGGCTGTGGTCCGACGGCGGCACGGAACCGTCCCCCGTCCCCCGACAGGCGAGAGAGAAGAGGCAGTCCACGTGCATGACGACGACGTCGTCCGCGAGACGCGCAGCGGCAGGGTCCGGGGCTTCAAGGCCGCGGACGACGTCGTCGCCGTGCTCGGCGTCCCGTACGCGGCGCCGCCGTTCGGCGCCCACCGGTTCCGTGAGCCGGCCCCGGCCGCGCCGTGGAGCGGGGTCAGGGACGGCACGCGGTTCGGGCCGGTCGCGCCGCAGTCGGCGGAGCTGCCGGGGGCGCCCGCCTGGAGGCCGGGCGACGAGGACGTCCTCTCCGTCAACGTCTGGGCCCCGGCGGCCGGTCGCGGCGACGTCCCCGTCCTCGTCTGGATCCACGGCGGCGCCTACACCTTCGGCTCCTCCGCCCAGCCCGACTTCGACGGAACCGCGCTCGCGCGCGCCGGCCTGGTCGTGGTCACCTTCAACCACCGGCTCGGCTTCGAGGGGTTCGGCCACGTGCCGGGCGCTCCCGCCAACCGGGGGCTGCTCGACCAGATCGCCGCGCTGCGCTGGGTACGGGACAACATCGCCGCGTTCGGCGGCGACCCGGGCAACGTCACCGTCGCCGGCCAGTCGTCCGGCGCCGCGTCCGTCGCCTGCCTCATGGTGATGGACGCGGCCAGGGGCCTCTTCCACCGGGCCGTCGCCCACAGCCCGGCCTCCGTCTTCCACACGCGGGACATCGCCGAGGCGACCGCCCGCGAGATCGCGGAGGCGGCGGGCCGCCCCGCGACCGCCGCCGGCCTGGCGTCGGCGCCGCCGCGGGAGCTGGTCACCGCGGCGGACAAGGTGGTCGAGACGTACCGGAACGACCCGGCGTCCGGCTCCCGCCACTACGACCCGAGCCTCTTCGCGCCCGTCCTCGACGGCGAGACGCTGCCCGCCGACCCGCTCACCGCGCTGGCCGCCGGCGCGGGCCGGGACGTCGACCTGCTCGTCTGCCACACCACGGAGGAGTACCGGCTCCTGGACGCGGTGGGCAGCTGCGCGAAGCTCACCACGGAACCGCAACTCGCCCGCTTCGCCACCGACTTCGGCCTCCCCGACGCCCTGATACCCGGCTACCATGCCGCGCTGCCGGGCGCCTCCGTCCACGACGTGTACCTCGCCGTCTTCGGCGACCTGCTCTTCGGCGAGTTCGCCCACCGGCTCGCCGAGGCGCACGCGGCGGCGGGCGGCCGGGCGTACCTCTCCCGCTTCGACCGCCGGCGCCGGGGGGAGGACGGCACGCGCGTCCGGGCCTGGCACTGCGCGGACATCCCCTTCGCGTTCGGCAACCACGACGACCCGCGCCTGGCGTTCCTCATCGGTGGCGCGCCCACCCCCGAGGACCGGGAGATGGCCTGCCGCATGGTCCGCGCCTGGGCCGGCTTCGCCGCCACGGGCGCCCCCGGCTGGCCGCCCCTGGGCACCACCACCCCCGCCCCCGTCCGCACCTGGCGCCCCGAACCCCAGCGGGAGCCCCCGCTCCCCGCCCCGCCCCGCGCGCTGTGGAAGGACGCGGCGTTCCCGGTCCTGGCCCCCTGAGGCCCGGCTAGGCGAGGGAGGCGACGAGGCGGTGCAGGGCCCGGGCGGCGGGCGGGCCCCAGGACGGTTTGCCGCCCGGGCGGCCCCGGAGGCCGGCCTCCCCGATGAGCAGGCCGCCCACCGCGCGCCACAGCGCCCAGCCCCGCGCCCGGCGGAGGGTCGCCGGGTCGGCGGCCGGACCGTACGCGCGGTGGAAGCGGTCGGCGGCGCCGTCGGGGAGCAGGACCCACGCGGCGGCCAGGTCGCAGGCCGGGTCGCCCGCGCACAGTTCGCCGAAGTCGACCACGCCGCAGAACGTGCCGCCCTCCGTCAGGACGTTGGCCGGGTGCAGGTCCCCGTGCAGCCACACCGCGGGGCCCGTCCAGGCGGGTGCGGCCACCGCGTCCTCCCAGACCGCGCGGGCCGCGTCCGGATCGGGGACCAGGCCCATCCCGGTCGCCGCGGCCAGCCCCTCCAGGAAGGACGCCGACTGGTCGGCGAGCGGGCCGCCGCGCCCGCTGCCGGCCGGGGCGCCCTCCGGCGCGGGCCGGTGCAGCGCCGTCAGGAAGGCCGCCAGGCCGTCGGCGGCGTCGTCCGCGCGCGTGGCGGGGGAGAGGTCGGCCGGGCTGCCCGAAACCCACGTCGTCACCAGCCACGGCCGCGGGAACAGCTCCGACGGCTCCGCGAGGCGCTGCGGGACCGGCGTGGGGAGCGGGAGCCCGGCGGCGAGACCCGGCACCCACGCGTACTCCTTGCGCAGCAGTGCGTCCGCCGCCGTCGTCGCCCACGGCAGCCGTACGGCCAACTCCTCGCCCAGTCGCCACAGCTGGTTGTCCCATCCGCGCGCCCCCAGCCGCAGCGGCAGACCGGCCAGGTCTGGCTGTTGCTCCCGCAGCAGCTCCCGGACCAGCGCGGCGGTGATCTCGGCCTCGGGGTGGCTGCGCGTGTCGGTCATGCGCGGCAGCCTACGGCGTCCCCGCGGGCCGCCCGGCGGTACGGCGACCGGACGACCGGCCTGACCTGCGCGTCCATACGGGTGTGCGATTGTCGGTCGCGCGTGATAGTCACTACACCCACGGGGCGGGACGATCACCGGCGCCCTGTGGAATCACGACTAGGGGTGGGGACATGGCGTTGCTCCGTGACGTGGGCGTCACGCTGGGACGATGGACGGGCCGGCCCGTCGCGCGCGTCGACGAGGACGAGGGCGACCCGGACGCGGCACGCGTCCGCGCCGCCGCCGAGGCGGCCGACTGGACGACCGTCCGGGACGTCCTCGACGCCCGGCCCGAGAGCGAGGACCGCACCAACCTCCTCTGGGCCGCCGGCGACGTCGCCGGGGTCGAGCGGTGGATCGCCGACGTGATGGCGGCCGAGCCCGACGCCCCGCTGCCGCGCCTCGTCGCCGCCGTCCGGCACATCAGCTGGGCCTGGGAGGCCCGGACCGGCGCCCGCGCCAAGGACGTCTCCCGCGAGCAGTTCCAGCTCTTCCACGAACGGCTGGCCACCGCCGAGACCTGGCTGTACGAGGTCGCCGAGCGCGAACCCGGCTGGACCTCGCCCTGGTACGCCCTCCAGGTCACCGGGCGCGGCCTCCAGGTCGGCCCCGAGACCGCGCGGCGCCGCTTCGAGGCGACCGTCCGCCGCGACCCGCACCACCTGGGCGCGCACCAGCAGCAGTTGCAGCAGGTCTGCGAGAAGTGGAGCGGCTCCCACGAGGAGATGCACGCCTTCGCCCGCGCGTCCGCGTTCGGCGCGCCCGGCGGGACGCTGCTCGGCCAGCTCGTCGCCGTCGCGCACCTGGAGCACTGGCTGGCGCTCGACTCCGGCCCCGACGCCCGGTACATCCGCCGGCCCGAGGTGATCGCCTCCCTCAACGAGGCCGCCGACCACTCCGTCCGCCACCCGGACTTCGTCCGCGGACGCGGCTGGCTGCAGGTCCACAACACCTTCGCCATGGCGTTCGCGCTCGCCGGCGACGTCGCCTCCGCCCGCGCCTGCTTCCGCGCCACCGAGGGCCGCGTCACCGAGTTCCCCTGGTACTACCTCAACGGCTCCGACCCGGCCCAGGCGTACAAGGAACACCGCGCCTACACCGGACGCTGAGCAGCCGGAAGCCGAGCAGCCGGACGGCGGGGCGCCGGACGCGACGGCGGGGCCCCGCCGCGCCGTGCCGCTCCCCGTGCGAGCCGGCGGCGCCCGCCCCGCTCCGGTGGCGCACCCGTCGCCCGACGCGGCGCTCCGCCCCGCCGGCCCCGCACCCCCGAGGCTTCCCGGCCGCCCCGCGTACCGGACCCTCCGCACCACCCCAGACCGCAGCCGCACCGCATCGAAGGACCGCGTCACGTGTCCCGTTCCGAGACCTCCCCGAACCCGCCGACCCCCGCGCACGGCGAGACCGCCCACACCTTCCAGGTGGACCTGCGCGGGCTCGTCGACCTGCTCTCCCACCACCTCTACTCCAGCCCCCGCGTCTACCTCCGCGAACTGCTCCAGAACGCCGTCGACGCCATCACCGCCCGCCAGGCCCTCACGCCCGGCGCCCCCGGCACGATCACCGTGCGCACCGGTGACACGCTGACCGTCACGGACACCGGCATCGGACTCTCCGAGGCCGACGTGCACCGGTTCCTCGCCACCATCGGGCGCAGCTCCAAGCGGACCGCCGACGGCGCCCTGGACGGCGCCGGGCTCGCCGCCGAACGCGGCGACTTCATCGGCCAGTTCGGCATCGGCCTGCTCGCCTGCTTCGTCGTCGCCGACGAGATCACCGTCCTGAGCCGGTCCGCCGCCGACCCGGCCGCGCCGACCGTCGAATGGCGCGGGCACTCCGACGGCCGCTACACCATCCGCACCCTGCCCGCCGCGACGCTCCCCGAGCCCGGCACCACGGTGAAGCTCGTCCCGCGCGCCGACAACGCCGAGTGGACCAGCCCCCACCAGGTCGTCTCGCTCGCCCGGCACTACGGCGGACTGCTCCGCCACGAGGTCACCGTCGTCGACGCGCGCGGCGAGACCCACCGCGTCAACGAGGCGCCGCCGTGGGAGACGGCGCACCGCTCGCCGCTGGCCAAGCGCGAGGCGTACACCGCCTACTGCCGCGACCTGTTCGACTTCACCCCGCTCGACACCATTGAGCTGGACCTGCCGGCCGCAGGGCTGCGCGGCGTCGCGTACGTCCTGCCGACCGCCGTGAGCCCCGCGCAGCGCGCCGGCCACCGCGTCCACCTCAAGGGCATGCTGCTCACCGACCAGGCCCCCGAACTCCTCCCCGAGTGGGCGTTCTTCGTCCGCTGCGTCGTCGACACGACGAGCCTGCGGCCGACCGCCTCCCGCGAGTCGCTGTACGAGGACGGCACCCTCGCCGCCGTACGCGACGCGCTCGGCGACCGGATCCGCGACTGGCTCACCGGGCTCGCCGCCAGCGACCCCGCCCTGCTGCACCGCTTCATCGATGTCCACCACCTCGCCGTCAAGGCGCTCGCCCGCTACGACGACGAACTGCTGCGGATCGTGCTGCCCTGGCTGCCGTTCGAGACCACCGACGGCAACGTCACCCTGGAGGAGTTCGCCCGCACCCACCCGACGCTCCTCGTGACCCGCAGCGTCGAGGAGTTCCGGCAGGTCGCGCCGATCGCCTCCGCCGCCGGACTCGGCGTCGTCAACGGCGGCTACACCTACGACCGCGACCTCGTCCACCGGCTGCCCGAGATCCGGCCCGGCACCACCGTCACCGACCTCGACCCGGCCACCGTCACCGCGCACCTCGACGCCGTCGACCCCGGCGCCGAACTGCGGGCCGCCGCCTTCCTCGCCGTCGCCCGCGAGACCATCGGCGTCCACGACTGCGACGTCGTCCTGCGCGACTTCCAGCCCGTCACCGCCCCCGCGCTGCTCCTCGACAACCGCGACGCCCGGCACGAACGCACCCGGTCGAGCCTCGCCGCCGACAGCGACGGCCTGTGGGCCGACATCCTCGGCTCCCTCCGCCACGAGACCCCGCGCGCCCAGCTCGTCCTCAACCACCTCAATCCGCTCGTCCGCCAGGCCCTCACCATCGGCGAACGCGGCCTCGCCGTCACCACCGCCGAAGCCCTCTACGGCCAGGCCCTGCTGCTCAGCCGCCGCCCGCTGCGCGCGAGCGAGAGCGCCCTGCTCAATCGGGCCTTCATCGGCCTGCTCACCCACGCCATGCACCACCCGGGCGACGCCGCCCCCGGCTCCGAGCCCCGGAAGGAACTGTAGAGATGCTGGACACCCCCGAGGCCGTCGTCGAGGCGCTCCGCGAGAACCACGAGCGCCCCCACGGCCTGGCCCGCACCGTCACCGCCGAGGAACTCGTCGAGGCCGCCGAGGTCTTCGAGAAGCCCGACGTCCTCGTCACCGCCCTTCTGGAGCTGATGACGGCGTACGAGTTCACCGGCGAGCAGCGCAAGTCGCCGGTCGCCTTCGCCCGCATCCTGAAGCTGTGGGACACCGCCCCCGACGCCTTCAGCCCCTACGAGGCCCACCAGGTCTTCTGGCGCTTCAAGTGGGTCACCACCTCCCTCCTCCAGGTCCCCGAGGTGCCACTGGCGACCGTCGGCGGCTGGATCGACCAGATGCGCGAGCGGTACGAGGCCGCCGGCCACGGCATCCAGCCGGTGGCCGCCATGCGCTACCACCTCGCCCACCACACCGGCACCGGCGTCCCCGACGCGTACGACCTCTGGGCCACCCGGCCCCGCACCGAGCTCAGCGACTGCGAGGCGTGCGAGACCCGCCACCACGCCTGGCACCACGTCACCGCCGGCGACGACGCCCGCGCCCTCGACACCTGGCGGCCCGTCCTCGACGGCGACCAGGTGTGCAGCGAGGAACCGCAGATGAGCCAGGCCCGCGCCCTGCTGCCGCTGCTGCGCACCGGCCGCGCCGACGAGGCCCGCTCCCACCACCTCACCGGCTACCGCAAGGTCCGCGGCAACACCGGCATGCAGGCAGAGGTCGGCCTCCACCTGGAGTTCTGCGCCCTCTCCCGCAACGAGGGCCGCGGCCTGGAGATCCTCGCGGAGAACCGGCCCCTGTTCGAGGCGACCGGCGCCCCGCTGGACCGGCTCGGCTTCCTCACCGGCGCCGAGGTGCTGCTCGCCCGCCTCGTCGAGGACGGGCACGACGACACGCCCGTGGCCGGCCCGCCCGGCCGCGACTGGACGGCCGGCGCGCTCCTCGCCCACGTCCGCGCCGAGGCCGAACCCCTCGCCGCCGCCTTCGACGCCCGCAACGGCACCAGCGCCGTCGGCGACCGGCGCCGGGCCCGGCTCGCCCGCCGCCCGCTGCTCGACGAACCGCTGCCGCTCGGCCTCCGGGCGACCGCCGCTGTCCGCGCCACCGCCCCGGCCGCCCCCGCCGCGCCGGCCGCGACCCGGACCGCGGTCCCCGACGCCTACGCCGACCTCGTCCGCGAGGCCCGCCGCCTGGCGCGCGACGGCCACCCCGGCGACGCCCGCCTCTGGACCCGCATCGGCGAACGCCGCGCCGCCGGCGAGCCGCACGACCCGGCCCTCGGCCCCGAGGACCTGCTGCGCGCCGAACTCGCCGAACACGCCGCCCAGAAGCTCTGGATCGACGACCGCCACACGGAGGGCGCCGCCGAACTCGGCGCCGCCGTCGCGCACTACGCCGCGCTCGCGATGCCGTGGCACGCGCTCTCCGCCCGCGCCCGCACCCTCGCCTGGTCGAGCGCCCCGAGCCCCCGCGACGACGGGGCGGCCCCCGATCGCGCCGCGATCCGGGCCGGCTTCGACGAACTGCTCCGCGAGGTGGACAAGCACCTCGCGGAGACCCCGTTCGACGGGGAGCCGCACGGCGAGGCGGAAGCGTGGTACGGCACCGACCTGCCCGCCGAGCGGGCCCTGGCGTACCTCTCCGTCCGCTACTCCGCCGCCTTCGCCGCGTACCAGGAACTGCTGGCCGCGCTGAGCGGCGGGCCCGGGGACGGCGGCGAGGGGGACCTCGACGCGCTCACGGCGCGGTTCGAGGACGCCGCCGGCACCCTCCGCGCCGAAGCCCTGCGCCTCGGACACCCGCACCAGAGCGCCAACGCCCGCCAGTTCCTCGCCGACCTGCACGGCCGGCGGGGCGCCATGGCCGAGGCCGAGCGGGAACTCCGCGCCGCCCTCCAGGACCTCGAAGCCGCCGGCCGGCCCTGGCGCCGGCCGCGCCCGTCCGCCCTCCTCGGACAGGTCCTGCTCGCGCAGGACCGGCCGGAGGAGGCGGCGGAGCTGCTGCACGCGGCGATCGCCGACGCCGTCGCCCACGACGACCCGACGTTCGCGCTCGCCCCGACGTACCTGCTCCTCGGCCACGCCGCGTCGCACCTCGGCGACCACAACGGCGCCGTCCGGCACCTCTCCGAGGCCGCCGCCCGGTTCGACCAGGCGGGCGACCCCGGCGAGGCGACCGACGCGCGCCTCCAGCTCGCGTCGGTCCTCGGCCGCTCCGGACGGAACGCGGACGCGGTGGCCGTCCTGGAGTCCGTCCTGGCCGACGAGGCGGCGTCCGGCGCCGACGAACGGACCCTCGCCCAGGCGCGGCTGACGCTCGGCCGGGGCCTGCGGGACCTGGAGGAGTACCTGCCCGCCGCCGAGGAACTGCTCCGCCTCGCCGACACCGTCGCCGGCTGGCCGGAGGAGGACCGCGCCGTCCTCACGCTGGTGGCCGCCGAGGCGGCGACCACCCTCGCCCTCGCGGACCGCTGGGACGCGGCGGACACGGCGTACGCCCGCGCCGTCGCCTCCCACGCCGAGGCCCCGAACCCGCCGATCGTCGTCTTCATGATGCGGGAGTTCGCGCGCCTGACGCTGCAGAGCCGCGGCACGGAGGGGCCCGAGGGCGCCGAGGCGGTCGCCGCCGCCTTGGAGCACCTGGCCCGCGCCGACGCCGTCCTCGACGCGCTGCCGTCCGGCGAGGAGGGCTTCGCCGTCTGGTACGAGCGCGGCGAGATCCACTACCGGCGGGCCCGGGTCCTCGCCGAGGCGGGCCGTTTCGACGAGGCCCTGCCGGCGGCGGAGGCCGCCATCGCCACGCACGAGCAGGGCGGCGCGGAGGGCGAACTCCCGCGCGCCGAGGCCGTCCGCGTCGCGGCCTTGATCGAGGGCAACGGCCTGGAGCGCACCCACGAGGCCATCGCCCGCCTCACCACGGCGGCGGCCCGCTGCCGCAACTCCGGCCACCCGGAGGCGGCCCAGATCCTGGACGCGCTCCGGCAGGAGTTCCTCTCCCGCTGACGTACGGGAGGGGCGGGGCCTCCGGCTTCAGCGCGTCGCCGCCGGCGGCGGGGGCGGAGGCGGAGGCACCGCGGGCGGGGGCGGGACACGGGGTCCGCGCCGCGGGGACCCCGCCGGAGGCGGGGGAGGCGGGGGAGGCGGGTACGACGGGGTGCCGCCCGCCGCGGGGCGGGGGGTTCGCGACGGGGGGTTCGCCGGCGGCGGGGGAGGCGGTGGCGGTGGCGCCTCGGTCAGCGGCGGCAGGACGGGACCCCCGGCCCGGAGGCGCGCGAGGGTCAGCTCGCGGCGCCGGCGGGCGTCGGGGGTCTCGACGCGCTCGAAGGTGAGCACCCAGGTGTAGTAGCTCCCGGTCTCCGCCGTCAGGCGGTATCCGAGCGCGTGGGCGAGGGCTGTGATCCGCCGGCGTCGAGCAGCCGGGTCTTCAGGGTGAGGCAGCCGCAGTTCGACGCGGCTCCGGTCGTCGAACCGCGCGCGCACCGCGTCGTCGTCCACCGCTCCACCCCTCTCCCGGCCGGCGCCCGGCCGGCGCCCTGACCGTCGCCCCGGCCGTTGTCGGTGCCCGGTGACATGATCCCCGCCATGATGCCCTTCCTTCTCTCCGACATCGAGCGGGCCGTGCGCAGCAGCTGGAGCGCCGAGACCTGTACCCCCGAGTACCGGTCCCGCTGGAGCGAGGACAACCCGGCACGGGACCAGTGCGGGGTGACCGCGATGGTGCTCAACGACCTCCTCGGCGGCGAACTGCTCCGCGGCGAGGTCCACGTCGACGGCGAGCGCGTGGACTACCACTGGTGGAACCGCCTCGGCGCGGGCGTCGAGGTCGATCTGACGCGCGAGCAGTTCGGCCCCGAGGAGACCGTCACCGCCGGCATCGTCATCCCCCGGCCGCCCGTCGCCCAGTGGTCCCGGCTCCACGAGGAGTACGCACTCCTCCGCCGGCGCGTCCTGGAAAGGCTCGGGGCAGGGGAGGGGGAGGAGGTGCCGGCGTGACGTCCGCCGGGGTGCTCCTCGCCGACCTGCGCGCGTCGGTGGCGGAACTGGCCACGCCCTCGCGGGTGTTCGTCGTGGCCGGGCGGTTCACCGAGCCGGACCCCGATCTGCCCGAACTGGCGGAGCGGATCCGCCGTGTACTGGCCGCGGTCGCGGCGGACGAGACGTGGCGGCGGTTCGTCCCCGGGTACGTGCCGCCTCCCGTGCGGGAGATCTGCGCCGTGCTGGAACCGCTGGAGCCGGTCGAGGCGGCGCCGTTCCTGGCCCGGCTCGCGACGGTCGACCTGTACTGGCCGACCCACCTGCACATGCCGGTCGACGCGGCCGAACGCGCGGCGGACCGGGTGGTCCGGCTGCTCGGGCCGGACGGCAGCTGGTGGACCAACCACGACGCCTCGTGCGGTGCCGTGACCGGGCTCACCGCGTTCTACGACAGCCTTCTCGCGGGGACGGACGGCACCCACTACGCCGTCGCCCTCCAGGTCGCCGACGACTGACCGCACGGCCGCTCACCGTCCGGACGGTGAGCGGCCGTGCGCGGGGCGGTCAGTGCATCAGCAGCAGCCGCGTGCTCGGCACGAGCTTGCGGTTAACGCTGGTGCTCTGGACGAAGATGGTGAACTCGGCGTTCTGGTCCGGCTTGACGCGGACCTCCTCGTCGGGCAGCCCGAGGAGGGCGCGCGCCTCGGGACCCGTGTAGACGCGGTCGGTCTGCTTCTCCAGGACGGCGATCCGCTTGCGGGCCTGGATCTTCTCGGACTTGCTCAGCTGGTAGTAGGCGCAGCCGGTGCGGTACGTGTGCCCGGACTCGGTCACCCGGTCGCGGATCGCCACGGGATGCGGCACGTCGATCAGTTCGTAGCCGGACGGGTCGACCGGGGTGAGGCCGGCCGCCGCTATCGTCTTCTGGTTCACGGCCTCGGCGCCCACGGAGAACACCGCGCGCGAACCCCGGATGCCCTTGGTGCGGCCCACCATGAACTTCTCGGTGGCCTGCTGGATGACCTGGCCGGCCTCCTCCAGGCCCTGGGTGCTCGTGGCGTCCCAGATGGCGACGTTGTCCTTCGGGAAGCCGCAGTTCATGGCCTCGCGGCGGCCCATCTGGTCGGGCACCAGGACGGCCAGCGTCCAGTTGTCCTCCTGCTTCTCGATCATCTCGGCGACGGCGGCCACGAGCGCGCGCGGCTGCTTGCTCGGGGCGTCCGGGCAGCGGTGGCTGGCGTTCTCCTGGCCGTCCGTCAGGATGAACGTCAGGAAGCTGTGGTCGCCGTACAGCTGCGCGGTCTGCGCCAGCTCGCGCTGCGACTTCAGGGCCGCCGCCAGCAGCGCCGTCATCCCCCCGACCTGGTACATCTGCTTCAGGGACGGCATGCGCAGCACGTCCTTGTCGTAGATGACGCACTGCACCCTGTCCGCGAACACGTACACGGTGACGCGGGTCTCCTGGTCCAGCTCCCGCGAGCGGCGGGCGAGGTACGCGATCTGCTGGTCGGCGACCTCGACGACCTTGCTCCGCAGGTGCGACATGGACGAGCTCGCGTCCAGCACGAGGGCGACGTGATTGATGTAGTTCTGGGAAACGGACACGGCGAAACTCCCCGTCTTTTCTGCCGGCTTGATGGTCCTACCGTCTCACCCGCCACTGACAGTCGACCGAGCCCGGAACGGCCCCCACCGCCTGCCGCCCCAGACGGCCGGAGAACCGGCGTGACCGCCCGTCAGACGGGAAACGAGGCCTGGAAGGCCAGGCGGCGCCCCGCGTCCGCCCCGAGCCGGCCGAGCAGGTCGTCGAGCGCCAGGAACTCCTCCCACGGCTCCCGCCTCGTGCGCCGACCCCGGCCTGAAGCTCCTCGGTGTGCAGCACCTTCCCCACGTCGTGCGTGGCCGCCTCGAAGAGCACCGTGCCCCGGTCGAACCCCAGTCCCGGATACCGCCGCCCCACCCAGTCCACCAGCTCGACGGCGACATCGTGCACGGCCCGCAGATACGCCGCCGGGCATGGCGGCGCACCTAACTCTCGCAACATCAGGGCTACTTCGCCCCGACGCTACCCCACACCGGCCACGGGACGAGCGGCACGCCGGGGCGGGCTCAGTCGTCCCACAGCTCGGTGCGGTGGGCCCTGACGAGCGCGCCGATCCGGGCGAGCGCGTCCTCCACGACGAGCGGGCCCGGCCGCCGCCCGTCCCGGAGCCGCAGCGACAGACGGCCCGCCGCGGTCTCCTGCGCGCCGAGCACGGCCTGGTACGGCACCAGGCGGGCCGCCCGGACGCGGGCGCCCAGGCTGCCGCGCTCCGGCGCAGCGACCTCGGCGCGCAGCCCCAGGGCGGCGCAGCGGTCGGCGAGCGCGAGGGCGGCGGGGACCTCCGCGTCGGAGACGGGCAGGATCGCCAGCTGGGTCGGCGCGAGCCACGCGGGGAACGCGCCGCCGTGCCGCTCGACGAGGTGGGCGACGGCACGTTCCACGCTGCCGACGATGCTGCGGTGGACCATGACCGGCCGGTGCCGGGCGCCGTCCGCGCCGACGTACCGCAGATCGAACCGCTCGGGCTGGTGGAAGTCGACCTGGACGGTGGAGAGGGTGGACTCCCTGCCCGCCGCGTCCCGCACCTGCACGTCGATCTTGGGCCCGTAGAACGCGGCCTCCCCCTCGGCCGCCTCGTACGGCAGCCCCGACCGGTCGAGCGCGTCGGTCAGCAGCGCGGCCGACCGGCGCCACAGGTCGGGCGCGTCGACGTACTTGCCGCCCGGACCGGGCAGCGAGAGCCGGTACCGGGCGGGGACGACGCCCAGCGCCTCGTACGCCCTCCGGATCATCTCCAGCGCCGCCCGCGCCTCGTCGGCGACCTGCTCGACGGTGCAGAAGATGTGCGCGTCGTTCAGCTGGATGGCCCGCACCCGGGTCAGCCCGCCGAGCACTCCGGAGAGTTCGGAGCGGTACATGCCGCCGAGTTCCGCGATCCGCAGCGGCAGCTCACGGTAACTGCGGGCCCGTGAGCGGTAGATGAGGGCGTGGTGCGGGCACAGGCTGGGCCGCAGCACGACCTGCTCGCCGCCGAGCTCCATCGGCGGGAACATGTCGTCGCGGTAGTGCGCCCAGTGGCCCGAGATCTCGTACAGCTCCCGTTTGCCGAGCACGGGCGAGTACACGTGCCGGTATCCGGCGCGCCGCTCGGCCTCGCGGATGTACTCCTCCAGGGCGTGCCGGACGGCGGCGCCGTCCGGCAGCCAGTACGGCAGGCCGGAGCCGATCAGCGGGTCGGTGTCGAACAGGTCCAGCTCGCGGCCGAGCCTGCGGTGATCGTGCTGGGACTGGGACGGGGACTGGGGCTGTGGCTCGTACATGGGGTGGTCTCCTCGCGGTGGGCGGGCGAGTGACCGCAGCGCGAAGCCCCGGGGCACTCGCCCCGGGGCTTCGGACTGAGACAACGGTCAGCGCGCCGGGACACTCTCCGGCGTCGTCGTCACAGCGGCTGGCTTCATACGGGAGACGCTAACAGGGGCGGACGGGGCGGGGCATCTCGATTTCGCCACCACCGCCGCCGCGCTCTCAAGCGGCCCGTGGTCACTGCGGGGCGTCGAGCCCTTCCACGTCGATGCCGGGCTCCCCTTCGCCGAACTCGCCGGGGAACTCCTCGTCGAATTCCTCGTCGAACTCCTCGTCGGCCGGCGCCATCGCGCCGGTGAAGCCGCCCATCATCTCGTCGACGCTCACCTCGGTGGCGCCGGCGGGCGCGACCGGCGTGACTGCCGAGCTCAGCTTCAGCGAGAGACCGATCTTCTCGACCTTCGTGTCCCCGGTGAGCGGGGCGAGGTCGACGTACACCTCCTTCAGCTCGCCGTTCTTGAGCGTGAAGTCGGCCTTCACCTTGCTGTCGGGAGCGTCCTTCAGGTCACTCGCCGACGGCAGCTCGACACCGGGCGGCAGCTCCTTCGAGAGCGGGCGGATCTCGTCGACGAGGTCCGTGATCAGCGTGCGGAACGGCGCCGTGGCCGAGATCCGCTCGGTGCCGTCCCCGCCCCCGGCGGTCGCGAAGTCCACGTCGCGGGCGACGACGTCGCGCAGCGCCTCCAGGAGCTTCTTCTGGGTCTCGGCGTCGAGCGTCGGCGCGGGCGACGGGGTGCCACCCGCCGCCTCGCCACCCGGCGCGGCGCCGTCGCCCGCCGCAGCGCCGCTACCCGCCGTCTCGCCGTCCACCGTCGCGGACAGCTCCTCGCTCGCCTTCTCCAGCTTCGCGGTGTCGAACTTGACCCACTCGCCCTGCAGCGCCTTCTTGAACGCACCCGCCTCGGGCGGCAGTTCGTCCGCCGACGGCATGGGCAGGGACATGGACGAGCTGATCTCCTCGACGTCGGCCCGCAGGTAGGTGTAGGCGCCGACCTCGCGGTACTCGAAGAGGTCGCCCTTGGCGGTGCTGACCTTCATCGCCGTGCCGACGAAGTCCTGCTCGCCGGACTCGCCCAGCGGCTTTTTCGACTCCACGGTGAAGCTGATCTTCACGTCGCTGATCAGCTCGGCGGCCTCGTCCGGGATCTCCTCGCCGGGCTCCGGGTCGGAGGCAGCGTCCATCTCCTTGAGCGTGCGGGCGTCGACGTCCAGGTCCAGTTCGAAGGAGAGGGACTTCGCCTGCCCCAGCTTCTCGAACGCCTGGTCGAGCTTCTTCCCGGCTGACAGCTGCTCGACCGTCCCGCAGGCGGCCGAACCCGCCAGGACGGCGCCGACGACGGCGGTGGCGGTGAGGGTCTTGCGTATGGCGGTGATGGTGGTCTCCTCGGTGCGTCCGATCACGACGTGATCACCAAGGAGACTCACAGGGCCCGCACAGGGTTGTACGGGCGGGCGGACGGCTTCCGGTCAGTTCCGGGGAGCGGTCAGCACGCCGAACCACTGCTCGGCGCCGTACTCCTCGAACCGCTCGACCTCGGTGAAGCCCAGCTTCGCCGCGAGGCGCATCGCGCGCTCGTTGGCGGTCTGCGTGGAGAGCACCACCGGCTCGCCGGGCAGCGTGGCGGCGTACCAGTCGAGCACCGCCGCGCACGCCTCGGCGGCGTATCCCTGCCCCCACGCGGCCGGCAGGAACAGATAGCCGAGTTCGGCCTCGCCGCCCTCCGGACGGACGTGGCCGCGCCGCTCCGCGCCGCGCCGGTCGAGCGTGATGATCCCGATCATGACGTCGTCGCGGGTCACGACGAAGACGCCGGGCCGCTGCCCGGGCACCTCGGGTACGGCGCGCTCCAGCTCGTCGCGCGGCCGGGCGCCGCCGACGTACGTGCCGACCTCGGGCGAGGCGAAGAGCTCGACGAACGCGGCCCGGTCACGGGCCTCGGACGCGCGGAGCACGAGCCGCTCCGTGACGAGCGGGGCGGGCGGCCAGGTGTCAGGTCCCAGTTCGGTCATGACGCGCAACCTACCGGACGCTCCCACGGCCCTCCAGATACCGGCGGTCGGCCTCGCGGTCCACCCCGCCGGGCCCGGTGCGGGCCGCGTCAGAGTGCATCGCCCGTTCATCCCCGCGTCGCCCACCGGTGACCGTCCGACGCGAGAGTCCGTCGGGACTCGCAAAGATCGTTTCGGGGAGGAAACGTGAATGCGGCAAAGGTAGTTGCTCCCGGTCTCGCCCGTCGAGTCGCCCTGACCGTCGCGCTGCCGGCCCTGGCGGCCCAGGCGTTCCTGACCGCCGCCTACTTCCTGTGGTTCGTCCCGGTCCTCTCCGGCGGGACCGGCCCGGCGGGCGGCGAGGCGTCCGCGGGCGGTTCCGCCGTGCCCGCGCTCCTGTCCGTCGTGGCCGGCGCCGCTACCGGTGCGCTGAACGTCTGGAGCCTGCGCGGCCTGACGCGGGCCCTGAGAGGGGGCGTGCCGGCGACCCGGCCGTTCCTCGTCGGGGCCGTCGCACAACTCCTCGTCCTGGCCGGCGCGTGGGTGATCGACCTGACGCCACTGGTGGCGACCGCGGCACTGTCGCTGCCCCTCCTGCTCGCGGGGTTCGTGGTGGAGCGCCTGGCGAACAGGCGCCCGGGAGAGGGGGCGTGACGCTTGACGGCAGAACCTAGAGTGGGCCCGTGGACCCACTGAGACCCGGTCAGGACCCCGCGCAGATCGGCGGTCACGCCCTCCTCGGCCGACTCGGTGCGGGCGGCATGGGGCAGGTGTACCTGGCGCGTTCGCCGGGCGGTGGCCTGGTCGCGCTGAAGGTGATCCGGGAGGAGATCACCGGACACCCGGAGGCGCTGGCCCGCTTCCGCCGCGAGGCCGCCACGGTCCGTGCCGTGCGCAGCCCGCACACCGCGCAGCTCGTCGACGCCTCGCTGGACGAGGCGCCGTACTGGCTGGCCACCGAGTACGTGCCCGGACCGACGCTCCGTCAGGCCGTCGGCGGTGCAGGGCCGTTGGGTGCGGCGGACGGTCGCTTGCTGTTCGTCGCGCTGGCTGTGGCGCTGGACAGTGTCCACGCGTACGGGGTCACCCACCGTGACCTGAAGCCCCAGAACGTGATCCTCGCCGCCGACGGTCCCCGGCTCATCGACTTCGGGATCGCGCGCGGTCTGGACGACACGGCGCTGACCAGGACCGGTGCGGCGCCCGGAACGCCCGGCTTCACCGCCCCCGAGGTCCTGCTCCGCAACGAGACGTCCGCGCCCGCCGACGTGTTCGCCCTCGGCGCGACCATGGCGTACGCGCTGACGGGGCGCCCGCCGTTCGGCGAGGGTCCCGCCGAAGCCGTCTCCTTCCGGGCCGTGCACGAGGACATCGACCTCGGGGAAGAGGGCGAGGTCGACGCGGAGTTGGCGGACCTCGTCCGTGCCTGCGTGGCGAAGGGCCCGGCGGACCGGCCGCGCCCGGCGGAGGTGATCGCCCGCTGCACCGCCCCGGGCGGGGCGGCGCTGCCCCCGACGCGCCTCGAACCGGACCCGGACCTTTCGACCGCGCACTCGGCGCGAGCCGCCCGTCGCCGCCGCCCGTGGGGCGCGGTCGCGCTGGTCCTGGCGCTGACCGGAGTCGCGGGCACGGTCGCGTGGCAGACGTGGGACCGGGGCGACGCCGGCGGCGACGGGCGGCATCCCGGCGCCACCAGCCCCACCAGCCCCACCAGCCGGACCCCCTTGCCCACGGGCACCACCGACTCCGGTGCGGACCCCGAGGCCGCCCCCGGAGCCGCGACCGGCCGGGCGCCGGCCGACGTCCGGTGGGCCCTGTCGACAGACCCGAAGCAGGCGCGGCTCGGTGCCGGGCAGTGCGACCGGGTGCCGGAGGCGGGGCCGTCCGGCGGCAGTTCCTCGACCACGGTGACGTACCAGGCCGGTGCCGCGTCCGTCGAGGTCAGCTTCTCGTTCTCGGGCGGGGAGACCTACCGCCTGGCCGTCGGCGTGAAGCCTCCCGGTGCGAAGGGAATCGGCCACGTCTCCCGGCCCGCGCGGACGACGGCGGCCGGACGGACGCTGGTCTACCCCCGGGACTTCCCGTCCGCTCCGGCCGTCACGTCGAAGGCGGGGGACTGGACGGTGGCCGTCTACCGCGCCGACGGCGACGACAAGGGCAGCTGGGAGCTCTTCGGCTGTACGGGCTTCCGCGCGGTGACGGCCGGGCGCTGACGCCGGGCGCCCGACGCCCCGCGCCCGTCCCGTTTTGCCGTCTCCGCAAGTTTCGTTGCCGAGGTTGTCGCTCCGGCGGAATCTGGCCGCACACGTGCCGCCGGAGAGCAGAGGGAGCGACATGACCGTGACGCACCACCCCGTCCACGACGTGCTGAGTGCGCGCAGACGCTGGACGGTCCTGGCCGTCTGCTGCCTGAGCATGTTCCTGGTGGGGCTGGACACCACCATCGTGAACGTGGGCCTGCCCGCCATCGGGCACGGACTGGACGCCGACACCCGCGGCCTCGAATGGATCGTGGACGCCTACACGCTCGTCCTGGCCGGCCTGCTGATCTCCTCCGGTGCGCTGGCCGACCGCTTCGGACGCCGCCGGGTGTTCCAGTACGGTCTGGCCCTGTTCGGCGCGGCCTCGCTGCTCTGCGCGCTCGCCCCGTCGGCGGGCTTCCTCGTCGCCGCCCGCGCCGTGCAGGGCGCGGGCGCCTCGATGCTCAGTCCCGTGGCGCTCGCGATCGTGGTGAACGCGATGCCCGACCCCAAGGAGCGGGCGCGGGCGATCGGCGTCTGGGCGGCGGTGTTCGGTCTGAGCATGGCCGCGGGACCGGTCACCGGCGGCGCGCTGCTCGCGGCGCTCGACTGGCGGGCGCTGTTCTGGATCAACGGGCCCGTCGTCCTCGCCGCGCTGCTGCTCAGCGCCGTCTTCGTACCGGAGTCCCGGGCATCGCGGCCCCGGCGGCTCGACCTGCCCGGCCAGCTCCTGCTGACCGTCGTCCTCGTGATCGTGGTCGGCGTCCTGATCGAGGGGCCGCGCCTGGGCTGGACGTCGCCCGCGGCGCTGGCGGGGTACGCGGCGGCCGCCCTGGCGACGGCCGGCTTCGTGCGCGTCGAGTCCCGCAGGGCCGAGCCGCTGATCGATCCGCGGCTCTTCGCACGGCCGGCCTTCAGCGGTGCCGTCGTGGGCGCGGTGGCGGTCTTCGTCGCCCTCAGCGTGACCCTGCTGCTGAACACCCTCTACCTCCAGTACACCCGCGGCTGGTCACCGCTTGCCGCCGGCACGGCCACGCTTCCGCTGGCCCTCGGGGCGATCGTCTGCGCGCCCTGGTCCGGCCGCATGGTCGCGCGGACCGGACCGCGCCCGCCGCTCCTCCTCGCGGGCGGCTTCCTCACCGCCGGCGGACTCTGCCTGGTGGGGATCGCCCCGGACACCGACGTGGCCCTGCTGCTGGTCGCGTACCTGCTCATCGGCGTCGGCTTCGGCTTCGCCAACGCGCCGATCACCACCACCGCGGTCAACGGGCTGCCGCCGGAGCGCGCGGGCGTCGCCGGGGCGATCACCTCGACCGCCCGGCAGGTCGGTTCCGCCGTCGGCATCGCCCTCGCCGGCGCCCTGGTCGCCGGCGCCGGCCCGGCCGGGATCGCGTACGCCTCCCGGCCGGGCTGGCTGCTGGTCGCGGTCTGCGGTGCGGTGCTCCTGCCGGTCGCCCTGGCGTCCCGGCCGGCGGAGCGGTGACCGCCTCGCTCAGGAGGCGTTCGGGCCCACGTCGGCCGTGGTCAGCGGGCGGCGGACCGGAGCGAGGGTCGTGTACTCGTCGGCGCCGACGTCGCGGGTGGCCGTGCGGGCGTGCCCGTCGGCGTCCTCCGCCACCGTGAGCGAGGTGAGGGTGGCGGCGTCGACGGCGGGGCTGGCGGCGGTGAGCCGGTGGACGCCGTCCGCGTCCGCGCGCAGCAGCGGGTCGACGCGGCGGAAGCCGCCGGCCGGGATGCTGCCGTCGGAGGCGGCGCCCCACAGGATGTTGCCCTGCCAGGTGAAGCCGGGGGCGGCCGGCAGGTCGACGAGGCGGCCGGCGGAGGCGACGAGGATGTTGTCGGCGACGACCACGTCGCGCGGCGCGTAGGTCCGGCTCTCGCCCGAGATCGTGGCGGAGTTGCCCACCAGCGTGTTGTGCGCGACGACCGCCCGGTCGCAGGCGTCGTTCCCGCGCCGCTCCTCCGTCGTCTCGCCCGCGTGGTGGTCCTGGGTGGTGCCGCTGCCGATGACGAGACCGCGGGAGGTCGTGCCCGAGATGTGGTTGTTCACCACCAGGTGGTCGTTGCCGTAGAGGCGCACCCCGTTCGCGCCGCCGAGGACGTGGTTGCCCTCGACGGTGGTCGCGTTGCCGTGCCGCAGCACGATGCCGCCCTTGTTGTCGCGGAGCGTGTTGTACCGGATCGTGTTGCCGGAGGACTTGACCGAGATCGCCTCCGGGTCGCCGTCGCAGCGCTCGAACAGGTTGTACTCGACGAGGGCGTCGGCCGTGGACAGGGCGCGGTGGCTGACGCCGAGCCGGATCGCCTCGCCGCCGTTCGCGCCGGTGTACGCGTGGTCCGCGAAGTAGTTCCGGAAGATGTGGGTCCGCTGGGCCATGGCCGTGGTCCCGGGCCCGTCCACGACCAGGAAGATGCCCTGCGAGGAGCGGTGGTGGAAGTGGTTCCGGTCGATCTTGGCGTCGTCGCCGCGGACCACCACCCAGTCCAGCCCGGCCGTGTCGGCGAGCTTGAAGTCGTTCCGGGTGAGCCGGATGCGGGAGCAGTCGGCCGGCACGGCCAGCGTCGACGTCTGGCGGAACGCGAAGCCGCTGAGCGTGATGTTGCTGGAGCCCGACAGCACGAAGCTCACCGGCCCGTTGAGCACCGCCCCGCCGCGGCTCGCGGAGACGACGGTGATCGGCGCGCTGGTGGTGCCGTGCTTGCCGGACACCCGGATGCCGCCCGACGGCACGGTGTAGGAGCCGTCGGCCAGGACGATGCGGTCCCCGGGGACGGCGGCGTCGATGGCGCTCTGCAGCGCCCCGATGCTGCCGACCGTCACGGTGCCGGCCGCGGCGGCCGTGCCCTGCGCCAGAGCCGTGAGCGGGACGGCGGTGGCCGCCGCGCCCAGCACGGTCCCCCTGAGAAACGTACGTCGTCGCATGAAGTGCCTCCTGAAGTGGTCGGCCTCCCACCCTTCCCGTCGCCCCTGCCGTCTCGCTCACGCCCCGCTAACGCGGTTCGCCGCCCCGGTCACTGACAGGCGCTCAGGTCGGTCGCGTACGCCAGGTCGCGCACGTCCGGGTCGGGATGCCGGCGCAGGGCGACCAGGGCCGTACGGCACGGCGCCGGCCACGCCAGCCGTGTGCCGAGGGCTTGGGCGAGGGCGACGGCGAGCAGGCCCTGGACGAGTCCCCCGTCCTCGCCCAGGGCCCGGACGGCACCGAGGGCGGGCGCCGGATCGGCGAGCGCGGGCCCGTACTCGTGGGCCTCCTCCAGCTCCTCGGCCGTCCGGAACGCCAGGACGGGACGGCCCTGGACCGCGGCGGTCACCTCGCGCAGGGCGGCCAGGATCTCCGGCCCGGACGCCGTCAGGTCGACCGCCCGGACCAGCAGCGCGGTCCGGATCGTGAGGACCGCCGGCTCGCCCGCGAGCCGGCGCGCCAAGGCGGCGCAGTCACCGGGGGCCAGCCCCGGCGACCGCAGGAGCGACCGCAGGCGGCGGAGCGCCGGAAGGTCCCCGTCCCGTCCGCCCCCCTCCGGTTCGCCGGCCGCGACGCACGCCAGCAGCCGGTCCACCGCACCGAGCAGCGGACTGCCCGGAGCCACGCCCCCGAGCGGGTGCGGAAGCCCGGACCGGGCCACCTCCTGGAGTCCGCTGACCGCGTTCCAGGGCCGTTCGGTCCTGGTCGGGTCGGCGGCGAGGTCCGCGAGCGCGGTGCCCGCCTCCGGGGCGTACCGCGCCCAGCCGGCCAGCCCGGACACCGAGCGGAAGTCGCTCCCCGCACTCTCCGCGAAGGCCAGCCGGGCCATCAGCCGCCCGAACCGCGCCCGGTGCGCCGGCGCCAGGGCGGCCGGGCTCACGTCGAGCAGCGCGCCGCGGTCGGCTTCCGTCCCGTCGACCGCCGACTCCAGCACGGCCCACATCTCCGGGGCCGGCAGCAGCGCCGGCGCGAGACCGACGACGGTCGCGCGCACGTCCGGATGGACGCCGGGCGCCCGGGCCACGGCCGTGAGGAGCGCGACGGCGGCGCCCGGCGGCAGGTGGTGGGCGGCGAGCCGGGCGGCGGTCTTCCGGACCGTGACCTTCACCCCCGACTCCCGCGTGAGCACGTCCTGGAGGAGGGCGGCGACCCGGCCGGGCCGGGCGTGCGCGGCGGCCCGCGCGGCGGCGGACCAGGCCGCGGCGGCCCGTTCGTCGCCGGCGTGGCCGAGAAGGGTGCCGAGGGCCGAGGCGGGATCGTCCGTGTGCGCGACGGCGTCCAGCGCCGCCGCGGCGAGCGCCCGGTCCGCCGGACCCGAGGAAGCGCGCCCTTCGACGTACCGGCGCAGCAGGGCGGGGCCGTGCTCCGGCACCGGCGCCACCGCGCGGAGCGCCGCGGCCCGTTCACCGACGGCCCGGTCCGCGTCGGCGACGACGGCCGCCGCCAGCCGGACCGCGGCCTCCTGCTGCCGCGGCAGCCACCGGCCGGCGTACCGGAAGTCCGGCAGCGGCCGGGCGGCCCCCGCCGGCGGGAACCTGCCCCCGGGGCGTACGGGCTCCGCCAGCGCCGTGTCCAGCAGGTCGGTGCGCTCGGCGGCGAGGACGGCGAGCACCGGCGGCAGGAAGACCGCCGACGGTTCCCGCGCCAGCAGTTCCGCGACGCGCGCGCCACGGGTCGCGGGGTCCGCGAGCCAGGCGGCGGCCACCTCGGCGAAGACCGCGTCCGGGCAGCCGGCGAGCGCCTTCTCCAGACGGTCCTGGAGCTCGGGTACGCCGTACGCGCGGCGTCCGCCGGACGCGACCAGCGCCAGCAGCGGCGCGACGTCGCCGCGGGCGGCGCTCCGGTCCAGCCACGGGCCGAGCGCGGCGGTCACGGCACGCACACCGTTGGTGTCCAACACATTCTCCAGCGGCGGCATTTCGACGCAGCAGGTGTGCGCCGCCAGGGCCTCCAGGAGGCCGGCGGCCGTCGGCAGGGCGGTGCCCGGAGCCGTACGGTCGGCGAGCAGGGCCACAGCCAGCGCGCGGACGGCGTCCAGGGTCACCGGGGACCGGTCCCGGGCCGCGAGCGCGTCCCGGCACACGCGCTCCAGCGACGCCGTGCCGTCGCCGTCCGCGAGCGCGGCCACCAGGACGGGCACGGGCACACCGGCGAGGGTCCCGAGGAAGTCCCCGCGCACGGAGTCCCACTCGTTCGCCAGCCCGCCGGCGGCGCGGGCGAGCACGTCCCGCACCTGCTCCGGGTCGCGGCTGTGCGCGGCGTTGAGGACCAGCGACTCCCAGGCGCCGCCGCGGTCCTCCGCGTCCCGCGCGTGGAGGGCGGCCAGCAGTCCGGGGCGTGCCTCGTCGGGCGGCAGGAGGGCCAGCAGGTTCCGGCGGTCCCACGCGTCCTCGGTCCCGGCGAGGGCGGCCCGGGCCCGGGCGTGCCGCTCGGCGGGAGGCAGCTCGGCCAGGACGCCGGGGTGGGCGCGGACGTGGCGGTCGGGCGGGCCGGCCGCGGCCACGACCGCGTCCAGGAACGCGCCCCGGCGCTCCGGCGGCAGCGCCCGCAGCAGCGCGGTGAAGGCCCTCCGGTGGAACCAGCGCGCGCCGAGCCGGGGCAGCGACGGCGGATCCGCCGCCACGAGCCGCCGGCACAGCGCCGGGCCGGCGGTCCGCTCCCAGCGCCGGTACGGGCGGCCGGGATCCGCGAGCCACCGCACGGTGCGCTCGGCGTCCACCGCGACGAGGTCGCCCAGCCGGTCGTGGACCGGACCGGGCAGGACGCTCGGCCCGTACGTCTCCAGCAGCTCCAGGACGCGCTCCGGCGCGGCGGGCAGCGCCCCGGCCACGCCCGTCGCGACACGCGCCCAGCACGCGTCGCGCACCCTGCCGTCCAGGCCCGCCAGTCGACGCGCGACCTCGTCGAGGACCGCCGACGGGTGGCGGAGCGCCAGCGTGCTCCAGTCCTCGGCCTGCAGCGCGCCCGCCAGTTCGGGCAGCAGCCGTGCGGTGAACTCCGGGGAGCAGCCCGGCAGCAGGAGCGCCGCGTCCCGGTCGCCGTACTCCGCGCGCACCCGCCCGACGAGCCGTTCGGCGAGCGGGGACCGGCGGCCGTCGCGCAGCAGGCGCGCCAGGCCGGCGCGGACCACCGCCGGCGCGTCGTCGTAGGCCGCCTCGACGGCGGCGTCCACGGCACCGGCACCGTCCGCGGGAAGGCGGTGGACGGCGCGGAGCGCGTAGCGGCGGACCACCGGATCGAGGTCGCCCAGCCGGGCCGTCAGGTGCTCCAGGTCACCGGCGGCGTACGCCGCCAGCGCGCCCAGCCGCCGCTCGTACGGGCCGCGGGAGTCCAGCTCGGCGAGCAGCGGACGCAGCGGGCTCCCCGTGCCGTCGACCGGGCGGGTGGCGAGCCGGTGCGCGGTGACGGCGGTGAACCGGAGCCGGGCGGAGTGGGGGAGGGGTTCGAGAGCGGCGAGCAGCGCGCCGGCGGTGGAGATCATCGCGGGCATTGTGCCCCGCCGCCGCCGTGCCCGCCCACCGAATATGCGGCGCACCCCGGCGGGGGGCAGCGGCGGCGGACGTCGATGTCGGATTCCTGCCGGACAGCCGTCCCGCCCGCTGGTTCGCTGGGCGCATGATCACCCCACGTGACGCCTCCGTCTTCCGCTCCCTCCACACGCCCGCCCGGCCGCTCGCGCTCGCCAACGTCTGGGACGCCGCGAGCGCCCGGATCGTGGAGGCCGCGGGCGCCCCCGCGATCGCCACCACCAGCGCGGGCGTCGCCTGGGCGCTCGGCGCGCCC
This sequence comes from Streptomyces sp. NPDC057854, assembly GCF_042797055.1. NCBI lineage: Bacteria > Bacillati > Actinomycetota > Actinomycetes > Kitasatosporales > Streptomycetaceae > Streptomyces > Streptomyces sp. NPDC057854. The sequence continues at coordinate 438,224 of NZ_JBHVMF010000001.1, read as the reverse complement.
GACGGCGACCGCGTCGCCCGCGACCTGGTCCTGGGCGTCATCGGCCGCGTCACGGCGACCGTCACCGTCCCCGTGACCGTCGACATCGAGGGCGGGTACGGCGGGACGCCCGCCGAGGTCGCGGACACCGTCGCCCGCCTCCTCGACGCAGGCGCCGCGGGCGTCAACATCGAGGACGGCACCCGGCCGCCGACCGCGCTCGCCGAACGGATCACGGCCGCCCGCGCGGCGGCGGAACGGGCGGGCACCGACCTCTTCGTCAACGCCCGCGTCGACACGTACCTGTACGGCCTCGGCGACCCCGCCGGACGGCTGCGGGACACCCTCGACCGGGCCCGCGCCTACGTCGACGCCGGGGCGGACGGCGTCTTCGTCCCGGGCGTCACCGACCCCGCCCTCATCAAGGAACTGGCGGCCGGCGTGACGGTCCCGCTCAACGTCCTGGCCGGCCCCGGCGCCCCGGCCGTCGCCGAGCTGGGCGCCCTCGGCGTGGCCCGTGTCAGCCTCGGCGCGGGCGTCGCCCAGGCCGCGTACGCCACCGCCCGGCGCGCCGCCGCCGACCTGCACCGCACCGGCGGCTACGACGCCCTCCGGGACGGCATCGACTACCCGGAGCTCAACGCCCTCTTCGCGCCGCGCGACTGAGCGCCCGCCCTCGCGCACGCGGTCCCGGACACCGGACGGTCCGACGATCACGCCGTTATGCTGCGGCGTCCGCGACAGGCCAGGAAGGGACCGCCCATGAGCAGCAGCACCACGACCTCCGCCCCGTTCCCCGACCGCACCGAGCTGCGCGGGGAGGGCCTCGTCCTGCGCGACTGGACGGAGGCGGACCTGGCCGCGATGCCGGAGCTGTTCGAGGACCCCGACGTCGCGTACTGGACGCCGATCGTCTCGCCCTTCGACGCACGGGCCGCCGCCGCCCGGCTGGCACGGGCCCGGCAGCTGAAGGCGGAGGGCACGACCCTCCTCTTCGCGATCACCGTCGACGGCGGCGCGCCGCTCGGCGAGGGCATGACGCGCCGCGTCCCCGGCGGCTTCGAGCTCGGCTACGCCGTCGGCCCCGCCCACCGGGGCCAGGGCCTGGCACCCCGCGCGGTGCGGGTGATGGCCGCGTACGCCGTCGAGGAGCTGGGCGCGGAGCGGGTGATCCTGGAACTGGAGGCGGAGAACACCGCCAGCGTCGCCGTCGCCGCCAAGGCCGGCTTCATCCTCCTCGACGTGCCGCTGATCGAGGGGGAGGAGAAGGGCCGCCCGTTCCGCCTCCAGACCTGGGGCCTGCCGCTGCCCCGCTGACCGCAGCCCCCCGGTAGGACCGGGTGTCCCTCCGCCGCACGGCCCCGCCGGGATGCCGCCGGGCCCGGGCGCGGGCAGGCTGGAACCTCGGACCGGCGGCACAGGCAGGGCGGGGAGGACGACATGACGAGGGCGCGGACGACGGACACCCGACCGGACGCGGTCGCGCGGACGCTCGCGCGGCTCGCGCTGCTGGCGGCGCTCGGCTCCGTCGCCGTGCTCGCCCTGGCCATCGGGGACGGCGGGATCGAAGTGCTCGTCGCCGGCTTCCTCGGGCTGGTCCTCCTCGCCGTCGGCGTGTGGTGGATCGTCGCGCACCGCGGCGCGCTCCGGCTCCTCGGGGTGCTCCTCGCGGTCGGCGCCCCCGTCGGCGTCGTCGTCCTCTTCGCCCTCGCCGGCCTGTGGCTGACGGCCCTCGTCCTCGTCCTGTGCTGGGGGACCGCGCTCGCCTGCGCCCGGGCCGCCCTCCGCCGCTCCCGCCCGCCGCGCCCGGTGCGCACGGTGCCGGCCGCGCCGCCGCGGCGGCCCGTCCTCATCATGAACCCGAAGTCCGGCGGCGGGAAGGTCGAACGGTTCGGGCTCGTCGCCCGGGCGGAGGAGCTCGGCGCGCGGGTCGTCGTCCTCGACCCGTCCGCCCCCGCCGACGTGGCCGCGCTGGCCCGGCAGGCCGTCGCCGACGGCGCGGACCTGCTCGGCGTCGCGGGCGGCGACGGCACCCAGGCGCTGGTCGCGGCCGTCGCCGCCGACCACGACCTGCCGTTCCTGGTGATCTCCGCCGGCACCCGCAACCACTTCGCGATGGACCTCGGCCTCGACCGCTCCGACCCGTCCCGCTGCCTCGACGCGCTGACCGACGGCGAGGAACTGCGCGTCGACCTCGGCGACGTCTCCGGCCGGCCCTTCGTCAACACGGTCTCCTTCGGCGTCTACGCCGACGTCGTCCAGCGGCCCGAGTACCGCGACGACAAGGCCGGCACCGCGCTGACCCTCATGCCCGACCTGCTCCTCGGCGACGGGCTGCGGCGGCTCGACGCCCGCGTCGACGACGTGCCGCTCTCCGCCCAGCAGGCCCTGCTCGTCAGCAACAACCCGTACATCTCGCCCGACGAGCTGAGCGGCGCCGGCCGCAGGCCCCGGCTCGACGACGGCGAACTGGGCGTGCTCGGACTGCGCGTGGAGGACGCCACGCAGGCCGCCGACCTCGCGGTGCGCGGCTCCCAGTCCCCGGCGCTCACCGTGCTGTCCGCGCAGCGCGTCGAGGTCACCGCCGACGCCCCCGAGATCCCCGTGGCCGTCGACGGCGAGGCCCTGCGGATGGCGCCGCCCGTCGTGTGCACGCTCCGCCCGCGGGCGCTGCGGGTGCGGCTGCCGCGCGACCGTCCGGGCGTCACCCTCCCCACCCCGCCGGTGCGCTGGCCCCGGATCCTCGACCTGGCCTTCGGCCGCACCGGCGGAACGGCCGGGAACGGGGACGGGAGCTGACTGCGTACGGTCCGGCACCGGAGCTGACGGCATGCCTTCCGGCACAGGAAGTGACGGCGCACGTTCGGGCCCGTGACGTATCGTCCGGGCATGACCGCGCCGCCCTCCCTCGCCTTCGTGCGCCACACCGACGGCCTCCGCCACCGCTTCGACCTCGCCGGCGAGCGCGACGGCCGCTCCGCCTACCGCCGCACCGACGGCGCCGTGTGGTGCGTCTGGTCGGCCGCCGACGGCTGGCACTGCGTGCTCCCGGACGGCCTCGTCACCGCGCACCCCCGGGACGGGCGCGCCGACGGCGCCGCACCGCCGGCGACGGTCTGGCACAGCTTCAAGGCCGACCGCTCCTACCTGTACGACCTCCAGTACCCCGCTCCGGACGCCTGACCCGCGGAAATGCCTCGACACGACCCCCGGTGATCGGGAACGCTGCCCGGATGACCGCGATCGACGACACTCCGCCCGCGTGGGACGAGCGCACCCAGCTCACCACGTTCCTCGACTACGCCCGCGCCACCGCCCGCGCCAAATGCGAGGGCGTCTCCGAGGAGAACGCCCGCCGGGCGCTGCTCCCCGGCTCGCCGCTGATGACCCTGAACGGCCTGATCAACCATCTGCGCTGGGTCGAGTACTACTGGTTCCACGTGATCTTCCTCGGCGGGGAGGACGAGATGCCCTGGAGCGAGGACGACCCCGACCGCGAGATGCGCATCGCCGTCGACTTCCCGCTGTCGCAGCTGCTCGACGAGTACGAGGAGCAGAGCGCCCGCTACCGCGACCTGGTCGCCGCGCACCCGCTCGACGCCCGGGCCGAGAAGCCGGTCCGCGGCGGCGTCCACGTCGACCTGCGCTGGATCCTGCACCACCTCGTCGAGGAGACGGCCCGGCACAACGGCCACCTGGACATCCTGCGGGAACTGCTCGACGGCACGCGCGGCTGACCGCTCACCGGAGGCGACCCGATGCCCGACGACGTGTTTGAGCCGCTGTCCGACGACCGGACCGAACTGCTCTCCGACGACGTGTCCGACCCGCTGTCCGACGACCCGACCGAGCCGCTGCCCGACGACGTCGCCGGCGTGCTCGCCGCGCTTCTCGACCCGGCCGATCCCGTCCACGCGGCCCTGCGCCGGCAGGTGCCGCACCTGCGGGTGACGGGACGGTGCGGCTGCGGGTGCGGAAGCGCCGACTTCGCGCTCGACGTCCGTGCGGTCGCGGCGGCGGCGACCGGCGCCGGGACCGTGGTCGCGGCCGAGGCGACGCTGCTGACGGGGGACGGGGAGTGCCCGGGGGAGGTGCTGCTCTTCGCCCAGGGCGGGTACCTGTCGTGGCTGGAGGTCTGCTCGTGGAGCGACGACACCGAGGTGACCCTCGCCGCCGCGCGCGGATGGCTCCGGGCGCGCCGACCGCACTGACCGCACGGCCGAACAGCCCTCGTACACTCCCTCCGACCCCGCACCACCGGAGCCACGCATGAAGACCCTCGTCACCGCCCGCCACGTGATCGGCTACGACCCCGACGCCGACGACCACGTCCTCCTCCGCGACGGGCAGGTGGTCTACGAGGGCGACCGGATCGTCCACGTCGGCCACGGCTACGACCCGGCGGACTGCGACGAGGTCGTCGACGCCGGCCACGCCCTCGTGGGCCCCGGCTTCGTCGACCTCGACGCGCTGGCCGACATCGACCACGCGCTGCTCGACACCTGGCACGCCGACGACCGGGGCCTGCAGTGGTCGCAGGAGTACGCGGAGCGTGGCCCGACGGCCGTGTTCGACGCCGACGACCGCGCCTTCGTCCGCGCGTACGCCCTGACCCAGCTGATCCGCAACGGCATCACGACCGCGATGCCGATCGCCGCCGAGACCCACACGGACTGGGCGGAGACGTACGACGACCTGGCGGCGGTCGCCGACAGCGCGGCGCGGTTCGGCCTGCGCATGTACCTGGGCCCGAGCTACCGCTCCGGCGTCCCCGTCGTCACGCCGGACGGCGGCCGCGCCCTGTGGTGGCCGGAGCGGAAGGGCGAGGAGGGCCTGGCGGACGCGATCCGCTTTGTACAGGACTTCGACGGCGCCCACGGCGGCCTGATCCGCGGCGCGCTGCTGCCCTGCCGCATCGAGACGCTGACGCCGGAGCTGATGCGCGCCACGGCGACGGCGGCGGAGGAACTCGACTGCCTGGTACGGCTCCACTGCCTCCAGGGCACCGGCGAACTGCGGCACCTGGCGGACCGTCACGGCACCACGCCGCTCGGCCTGTTGAAGGACACGGGCCTGCTCGGCCGGCGCCTCCTCATCCCGCACGCCCTCTACATCGGCGGGCACAGCGACGTCGACGCCCCGTACGCGGGCGAGCTGGACGCCCTCGCGTCGATCGCCGGCATCGTGCACTGCCCGCACACGATGGTCCGGTACGGGGCGGCCCTGGAGGACTTCGACCGCTACCGCGCGGCCGGCGTGACCATCGCCCTGGGCACCGACTCGTTCCCGCCGGACATGATCCGCAACATGGACTACGGCACCAACCTCTCCAAGCTGACCACCGGCCGGCTGGAGGCCGGCAGCGCGGCGGACTACTACCGCGCCGCCACCCTCGGCGGCGCCCGCGCGCTGGGCCGCGACGACCTCGGCCGGCTCGCCCCGGGCGCGCTGGCGGACCTGGTCGTCGTCCGCCTGGACGGCCCCCGCACGGGCCCCGTGGACGACCCGGTCCGCACCCTGCTGATGAACACCTCCGGCGCCGACGTCGACACCGTCGTCGTCAACGGCCGGACGGTGCTGCGCGGCGGAGCGATACCCGGCCTCGACGAGACCGCCTGGCGCGCCCGCGCCCAGGACGTCTTCGACCGCATGAAGGCGGCCTACGCCACCCGCGACTACCGCCACCGCACCCCCGCCGAGCTCTTCCCCGCCTCCTTCCCGTCCTCCTCCGCCGCCGGGGCGCCGGGGCCGCGCTAGCCGGCGAACGGGTTTCCGTCACCGGGGAGGCGCCCGCCCGGCGGCACGTACCGGAGCCGGCCGTCGCGGCCGGTCACGGGCGTGAAGCCGGCGGCCAGCAGTCGAGCGGTGCACCGGGCGAGGGAGCGCCGGCTCACGGACCACAGGACACCCAGCAGAGCCGTCACCGCCACCCAGAAGCCACCGGCGACGGCGAGGACCGAGGCCGCGTCGTCACCGAACGCCAGCCCGAGGGAAAGCGCGCCGAAGGTGAGGGGGACCAGGACGAGCACCGCCCGGGCCCTGGCGGAGTACTGGCGATGGAGGTCCAGGACGATCCGCGCCTCCAGGATGCCGAGCGCCTCAGGCGCGGGCGCCGGCAGGGGGCCCCCTTCGGCCGCGTGCGGATAGCGTTCCCGGTTCTCCCCGGCGAGCGCCCGGGCCCGCGGACCGGGGTCCGGTACGAGCGACAGCACGCTCCCGCCCCGGCCGGTCTGCTGGACGCTCTCGTACGCGTACCCGAACTGCTCGGCGGTGCAGGCGAGCCGGGTCAGTTTCCTCATGGTGGCCGTGGTGACGACCATCCGGACCGGCTCCCCGCTCTCCAGCAGCCGCAGCAGCCTCCGCTGGTGCTTCCTCCCCATGCGCCCCTCCCGGTCGCTCGGGTCTCAGCGTCACCCGGTACGGCGGAAGGCTTCCATGCCCGAACCCCGCACGATCCGGCCCTGTTCCCTGCCGACACGGGGCAGCGCGCCCGCGCCGTCCCCCTGCCCCCTCCGCTACCGGCCCGCTTGCGCCGGCGGCCCCTCCGGTGTGCGGGGCAGCAGCACCGCGACGACCAGGCCACCGGCGGGACGGGGCGCGAGCGTCAGACTCCCGCCGTGGGCCCGCACCACGCTCCGCACCAGCGCGAGCCCCAGGCCCACCCCCGCGTGCCCGTCGCCGCGCACCCGGTCCGTCCCCCGCCGGAACGGCTCGGTGAGGGTCGGCACCAGATCCGCCGGCACCGGCGGCCCCGTGTTCTCGACCCGCACCAGACTCCCCTCGGGCCGCTCCTCCGTGTGCACCGACGCGGTCCCCCCGGCCGGCAGGTTGTGCACCAGAGCGTTCTGCACCAGGTTCGTCACCATCCTCAGCAGCAGCTCCGGGGAACCGCTCGCCCACGCCGCGCCGCCGGTGACCTCCAGCGCGATCCCGCGCCGCTCCGCGAGCGGCAGCAGCGTCTCGGCGGCCTCCTCGGCGACCAGCGACAGGTCCACGGGCTCGCGGGAGTCCAGCCCCCGGTCGCTGCGGCTCAGCAGCAGCAGGGCCTCGGTCAGCTCGATCGCCCGCGCGTTCACCGTGCTCAGCCGTGCGATCAGCTCGTCGCGGTCCCGCGTCGGATCCTCGCGCGCGACATCGAGCAGCGCCCGCGACACGGCCAGCGGGGTGCGCAGCTCGTGCGAGGCGTTCGCGGCGAACCGCTGCTGCTCCGCGACCTGCGCCTCCAGCCGGCCCAGCATCGTGTCGAACGCGTCCGCCAGCTCGCGGAACTCGTCCTCCCGGCCCTCCATCCGGATCCGGTGCGACAGCGACCCGCTGCCGGCCGTCCGCGCCGCCGCCGTGATCCGGGTGAGCGGCGCCAGCATCCGGCCGGCGAGCAGCCATCCTCCGACGAGCCCGAAGACCAGCAGGAAGCCCATCGCCACGGCAGCCGCCGGGAAGAACGTCCGCACCAGCAGATACCGGTTGGGCGAGACGCCTAGGAGCCCCCGGTCGTTGTCGGGGACGTACCGGAGCAGGAACACCCACACCACGCCGAGCAGCAGCGCGCCCGCGACGGTCAGGAAACCGGCATAGCTGAGGGTCAGCTTCCACCGGACGCTCAGCCCCCGGCGCCGGGGTCCGGTGCCGCGGGGCACGGACCGCCTAGCCACGAGAAGGACCGGCGCCGGCGGAGCCCGTACGGGAGGAACCCGTACCGGTGGAACCCGTATCAGCGGCACCACCACCCGAGGCGCCCGCGCCGGGACCGGCCTCCGGTCCGGTGTCGATGCGGTAGCCGACGCCCGGCACCGTGGCGATGATCCACGGCTCGCCGAGCCGCTTCCGCAGGGCGGAAACGGTGATGCGGACGGCGTTGGTGAACGGGTCGGTGTTCTCGTCCCACGCGCGGCCCAGCAGCTCCTCGGCGCTCACCACCCCGCCCTCCGCGGCGACGAGCACGTCGAGGACCGCGAACTGCTTGCGGGTCAGCGCCACGTACCGCCCGTCGCGGAACACCTCCCGGCGGAACGGGTCGACGCGAAGACCCGCGAGCTCGCGGACCGGGGGCCGCGCGTACGCCCGGCGGCGGTGCAGCGCCCGCAGCCGCAGGACGAGCTCGCGCAGGTCGAACGGCTTGGTGAGGTAGTCGTCGGCGCCGAGCGCGAACCCGGACTCCTTGTCGTCGATCCGGTCGGCGGCGGTGAGCATCAGGATCGGGACGCCGCTGCCGGAGGCGACGATCCGGCGGGCGACCTCGTCGCCGGACGGGCCGGGGATGTCACGGTCGAGCACCACCAGGTCGTACGCGTGCACGGCCAGCAGCTCCAGGGCGGTGTCGCCGTCGCCGGCGATGTCGGCGGCGATCGCCTCCAGCCGGAGACCGTCCCGGACGGCCTCGGCCAGATACGGCTCGTCCTCCACGATCAGTACGCGCATGGGGAAAGCCTAGGCACCCCGGACCGCGTCCGGCGCGGGCGCGGTCCGGCGCCACCAGGAACGCGACGCGAGCCCGGCCAGGACGGCGCCCGCGGCGTTGACCAGGACGTCGTCCACCGACGACACCCGGTCCAGGCGCAGCACGTACTGCGCGGTCTCGACCAGCACCGAGCAGCCCGCCCCGAGCGCGAGGACGCGCGGGACGGTCGCCAGCGCCGCGAACCGGACCGGCGCGAAGAAACCGAGCGACGCGAAGACCAGCAGGTTCCCGCCGATCCCGAGCGGGCCCATCGTCACCAGGTCCCGCAGCGGTACGAGACTCACCCGCGGCGGCAGGTCGCCCCCGCCCGGCATCAGCGTCATCCACAGGAACGGCAGCGTCCCGTGCACCATGCCCACCTCGGCCAGCGACCGCCGCCACGCGTCCGCCCCGGCCGAACGCCGCCGCAGCCGCGCCAGCCCCCACGCCACCGCCAGCGCCACCGGGACCGTGACCACCGTCATCAGCACGACGCCGTTGAACGTGCCGAGGCAGCGGTCCCACAGCCCCGCCCGGCAGGCCGGAGCCGCCATCATCAGCGGCCCCCGCATGACGAACAGGACGCCCGCGAGGGCGAGGACCGCCACGCCGGCGGGCAGGAGCCCGCGCGTGCGGCGGCGCGATGCCGGAAGAGCCGTGTCGTCGATCATGCGCCCATTGCACACGCCGGACCGTTGCGACGGCGTATGCGCTTTTCGATACGCCGGCGATACACGCGCCCGGGCCGCCCGGGCACGTACCGCCGGCGGACGTTACCGCTCCCGCTCAGCGCAGCCGGCGCGCCCGCAGCACCACGTCGTGGGTGTGGTGCGCCCCCGCGCCGCCCTCCGGGACCACCCGGGGCCGCTCCTCGTCGACCTCCACCCGCCAGTCGTCGCCGAGCAGCGCGGCGACCATCGACGGCCACACGTAGTCCGCCGGGTCGAAACCGCTCGCGTCGGCGTCGTGGTGCCGCTCCATGCCCGCGTGGTGGACGAGCAGCAGCACACCGCCGGGCGCCACCGCCGCGAGCAGCGCGTGCTCGGCGGCGGCCTCCGGGGTGCGCAGCAGCGCCGGGTACTGCGCCGACACCAGGTCGAACGCGCCCGCCGGCAGCGCCGCGTCGGTCAGCCCGGCGTGCACCCACCGCACCTCCACCCCGGCGTCCCGCGCGTGCGCGGCGGCCCGCCGCAGTGCCACGCCCGACACCTCCAGGGCGGTCACGTCCCACCCGGCGCGGGCGAGCCAGATGGCGTCCGCGCCCTCGCCGCAGCCGACGTCGAGGACCCGGCCGGGGGAGAGGTCGGCGACCTCGGCGACGAGCGCCCCGTTGGGCCGTCCGCTCCAGAGCTGCTGGCGCTCGGCGTAGCGGCCGTCCCAGGCGTCGTGCACGGCGGGGTCGCCGACGTATCCGTCGTCGGCGAAGCCGTCTGAGGGGAGTGCGTCCGAGGGGAGTGCGTCCGAGACGAGAGCGTCCGTGGTGAGTGCGTCCATGGTGAGGTCATCGGCCATGGACCCACCGTCCCCGGTCCCGCCCGGTCGCGGCCAGTCCTCTTGCGGAAACGGCAAAAGCGCCGTGGGGACCGCGGGGGCGGCACGGACCATGGGACGGCCCCGCCGCCCTAGCATGGCGGCGTGTTCGAATACCACGGGTGGATCACGATCCGCGAGACGCCGACGGGCGACGACGACGACGCCCGGCTGCGCCGCATCGTCGACGGCCTCCGGCTCCGCATCGCCGAGACCGCGCACCCCTACCTGCTCGACCTGCGGTGGATGAACGGCGAACCCTTCCTGCACGTGGGCGGCAACGCCAACCACCGTTCGGCCGACGTCCCCGACCTCTTCGCCCACGTCGCCGCCGTCGCCCCCGGCTCGTACGGCCTCCTCCACATCCGCGACGACGAGGACCCCGGCCACGAGAACGAGCTCCGCGTCCTCAGGCTCGCCCGCGGCCGGGTCACCCACCACACGGAGCCGCTGCTGTCCCCCTGCATCCCGGCGCTGGAGGACGAGGACCCCGCCGGTCGTCCCTAGTCCCTAGGGGTACGGACCGGCGCCGGCCCCGCCTCTCATGGCTTCGCCGCGTCCCGGAGGGCGTCGAGCAGCGCGCGCAGCACCGGTTGTTCCAGCGCGCTGCGCCGGACCACGGCGTGGATCGCCCGCACCGGTTCGGGGTGGCGGACCCGCCGGACGACGACGCCGGGGTGACGGGCGCTCAGGCCGAGGCCGGGGATGAGGCTGACGCCGAGACCGGCGGCGACGAAGCCCTGGGCGGTCGCGTAGTCCTCCGAGGTGGCCGCGAAGTCCGGGCTGAAGCCCGCCGCGGCGCAGGCGTCGACGAGCGGGGCGAGACACGGGCCGGGGGGTTCGCTGCCGACCCAGGGTTCACCCGCCAGGTCGGCGAGGTCCACCACCCGCTTCCCGGCCAGGCGGTGCCCGCCGGGCAGCACGGCCCGGTACGCGTCGTCGACGAGGTGGACGACGCGGATGCCCGGCCGCGCGTCGTCCGGCGGCCGGACGACGACGGCCAGGTCGGCGTCGCCCGCGATCACCTCCGCCAGCGCGTCGTCCGGATCGGCCAGGCGGGGGTCGATCGCCACGCCGGGATGCTCCTGGCGTACGCGCGCGAGGGCTGGCGCCAGCAGCGTCGGGCCGACGGACGCGAAGTAGCGGAGGGTCAGCCGGCCCTCGCGCCCGGCGCGGAGGTCGGCCAGCGCCGTCTCCGCCTCGGCGAGCTGTTCGCTGACGGCCGCCGCGTACCGCGTGAGCAGGAGTCCGGCCTCCGTGGGCCGCACGCCCCGGCCGACGCGTTCCAGCAGGGTGCTCCCGGTCTCCCGTTCCAGGGCGGAGATCTGCTGGCTCACGGCGGATGGGGTGTAGCCGAGGTGGGTCGCCGCCGCCGTCACGGAACCACTGGTGACCACGGCGCGGAGGATCTGCATGCGCCTCACGTCCATCATGTAGAGCAGCTTAACGAAGGCGTAGAACCTTTTTCTTGTCCTTCCGGAAGGAGTGCGGCAGCGTTCGAGACAGTGCCCGGCCGATCGAGGGGAGATGACGGTGGACGGTCTCGTGGACAGGACGCGGACGGCGGTGCGGATCGCCGTGCTCGCCCTCCTCTGGGGATCGACGTTCCTCTGGATCGAGGTGGCCCTGGAGGCCCTGGCCCCGGTGCAGGTGACGTTCGCCCGGTGCCTGCTCGGGGCCGCGACCCTGCTGGCCGTCTGCCTCGGCTCCGGTCGGCGGCTGCCCCGGGGCCGGACGGTGTGGGGCGGGATCGTCGTCGCCGCGTTCTTCTGCAACGCCCTGCCGTTCGCCCTGTTCAGCTTCGGCCAGCAGAGCATCGACTCCGGCATCGCGGGAGTCCTCAACGCGACCACCCCCCTGTGGTCCCTGCTGATCGGCGTGGCCGCCGGAGCCGAGCGCCGCCGCCTGCGTCCGTCCCGCGTCTCGGGGCTCCTGCTCGGCTTCGCCGGAGTCGTCCTGATCTCGGCGCCGTGGCAGGCGGCCGGGGCGGGCGGGGCGGGCGGGTCGGGTACTGGGGCCGGGGCGGGCGGCTGGGGTGCCCTCGCCGTCGTCGGCGCGGCGGCGAGCTACGCCGTCGGCTTCCTCGTCATGGGCCGGCTGGCCGGCCGGGGGATCCCGAACCTCTCCCTCTCCTCGGCCCAACTCCTCGCGGCCACTGTCCTCACCGCCCCCACCCTGGCCGCCGGCGGCCTGACCCCCGTCGACCTCTCCCCGCGGCAGCTGGTCGCCGTCGTCGTCCTGGGAGTCGTCGCCACCGGCGTCACCTTCCACCTCACCTACCGGAACATCGCCGCCGAAGGCGCCACCAGCACGGCCACCGTCGGCTACCTGCTCCCGGTGGTCTCGGTGGCGCTGGGAGTCGTCGTGCTCCACGAGGACTTCAGCCTCCGCACCGGCCTCGGCATGGCCGTCGTCCTCGCCGGAGTGGGCCTGACCCGGCGGGCACCCCGTCCCCCGGCACCGGACGCCGACCACCGCCCGGACCCGCCCCACCCCCGGGCACACCACCCGCGGGCACACCACTCGCGGCCCACCCCCACCACTCCCACCACTCCCACCACCGCCCCCGCCCGAACGGAAGACCGATGAGCATCCTCTACCAGCTCGACGCCTTCACCCCCACCCCCTTCCGGGGCAACCCGGCCGGCGTCCTGCTCGCGGCCGACCACCTCACCGACGCCCAGATGCTCGCCGTCGCCCGCGAACTCCACCACTCCGAGACGGCCTTCGTCCTGCGCGCCGACGGACCCGACCACGACGTGCGCGTACGGTTCTTCACCCCCACCACCGAGGTGCCCACGTGCGGACACGCCACCGTCGCCGCCCACGCCGCCCGCGCCCTCGAATACGGGCTGCCCTCCGGCCCGCTGGTGCAGAAGACGGGCACGGGCCTGCGGCAGCGCGTCCACGTCGACCGCGACGGCGACCGCGTACGGATCCGCATGCACCAGGGAACGGCCGCGTTCGGCCCCGAACTCGACGATCCCCAGGTCGGACGGCTGCTGCGCGCGCTGGGCGCCGCGCCCGGGGACGTCGCCGGGGACGGGCCGGTCCAGGTCGTCTCCACCGGCCACGCCAAGGTCCTGCTCGCCCTCCGCGACCGCGCCGCCGTGGACGCCCTGCGGCCGGATCCCGCCGCGCTGACGTCCCTCAGCCACGCCGTCGGCGCCAACGGCTTCTTCGTCTTCACCCGGGCCACCGGAGACGCCCGCCTGCTCACCTGGTCCCGGATGTTCGCCCCCGCGATCGGCATCCCCGAGGACCCGGTGACCGGCAACGGCCACGGCCCGCTCGGCGCGTACCTCCTCCGATACGGCATCGTGCCCGCGCCGGACGGCCGCCTGTCCTTCACCGGACGGCAGGGAGCCGCCATGGGCCGCCCCGGGGAAGTCGACGTCGACGTCACCACCACGGCCGACGGCCACCTGGACGTCTCGGTCAGCGGCACCGCGGCGACGGTCTTCCGCACGGAACTCCCGATCTGAACCCGATCTGAGACGTGCTCTAGCGCACGGTCCGCAGCCAGGTGATGCGGGTGACGGTCACCGCGTCCGGGTCGCCGGTGAACCACTCGACCAGCACCGGGTGGCCGGGGACGTCCAGGTCGTACACGTCGCCCCACTGGTCCGTCGCGCTCGCCCCCGGCGGCACGGTGCCGCGCTCATGCGCCTCCGCGACGGCGGTCAGGGTCCGCACCGTCGCCGCGAACGCCTCGGGCGCCTGGGCGGACATGGCCGAGAGGACCGCGGCGGCCTGATCGGTCAACCCGTGGCTCACCGGGCCCCGCTGAGCGAGGCGAGGAGCGCCGCGAGCGGACGCACCCCGTCGCGCCCGCCGGTCCGCAGCGCCGCCGCCCGCGCCCGGTCCGCGTCCGTACGCCGCGAGTCGGCGACGGCCCGCAGCCGCCACCGGTCCATCACCGCCACCTGCTCGTCCCCGGCCTGGGCCGCGTGCAGTTCCTCCAGGAACGCGCCCTTGCGACCCGGCGCGAGCGCGGCCAGGATCGCGTCGGCGGTCCGGGGGATGCCGGGCTCGGCAGGGCGGGGCACCACACCCATCGCGGCCCTCCTTCCGTGAGAACGAGGCCTTCTGACGAGACGTCCGTTCCCACGGTAGACCAGCACCCGCCGCCGCCGGGCGAGGACCGCGAGCCCGCCGGGCGCTAGTTCTCGCCGAGCGGATAGTCGGGCGCCGAGGCCACCGCACCCGCGCCGTCCGCCGGCGTGAAGTCCTGCCGTTCGACCACCAGGGCCGCCACCGCAGGCCCCGAACCCTCCACGGCGACCGCCTGCCCGCCCCCGCCGACCCCCGCCACGACGACCGCACCCGCGACCAGCCACCCGTACCCACGCCTCATGACAACCCTCCACCGCACCGCGTCCGTACGCCGAGCGTGCCACGCACCCGCCCCCGCCACCAGATAGTCCGTCAGGCCGCCGCCCCTGACCGTCGTCCCCTGGCCGCGGCTGTCGGACGCCGACTACGCCGCGTGCGACGCCTGGCTGCGCCGAGAGGCGTGAACGGGGCGCGACGGTCACGCCGCGCGGGGCCGGGACAGGGTGGGCGGGACGTGGAGGTCGGCCGCCGTGGCGGTGCGGACCTCGTCGACGGTGACCCCCGGGGCGAGTTCGGCGAGGGCGAAGCCGGCCGGGGTGACGTCGAGGACGGCGAGGTCGGTGATGACCCGGTGCACCACGGCCCGGCCGGTGAGGGGGAGGGTGCAGGTCTCGACGAGCTTGGGCGTGCCGTCCTTGGCGGTGTGCTCCATGAGGACGATGACCCGGCCGGCGCCGTGCACGAGGTCCATCGCGCCGCCCATGCCCTTCACCATCTTGCCGGGGATCATCCAGTTGGCGAGGTCGCCGGCGGCGGAGACCTGCATCGCGCCGAGGACCGCCGCGTCGATGTGACCGCCCCGGATCATCCCGAAGGACAGCGCCGAGTCGAAGAAGGAGGCGCCGGGGAGCGTGGTGACGGTCTCCTTCCCCGCGTTGATGAGGTCGGGGTCCAGGTCGTCCTCGGTGGGGTACGGGCCGACGCCGAGGATGCCGTTCTCGGACTGGAGGACGACCTCGATGCCGGGCGGCAGGTGGTTGGGGACGAGCGTGGGGAGGCCGATGCCGAGGTTGACGTAGCTGCCGTCGGTGAGTTCGCGGGCGGCGCGGGCGGCCATCTGGTCGCGGGTGAGGGCCATCAGGCGGCTTCTTCCTGTCGGACGGTACGGCGTTCGATGCGGCGTTCGGCGGCGGGGTCGCCGGGCGTGACCCGGACGACCCGCTGGACGAAGACGCCCGGGAGGTGGATCTCGTCGGGGTCGAGCTCGCCCGGCTCGACGAGGTGGTCGACCTCCGCGACGGTGATCCGCCCGGCCATCGCGGCCAGCGGGTTGAAGTTCCGGGCGGAGGACCGGAAGACGAGGTTGCCGTGCCGGTCGCCGAGGGTGGCCCGGACGAGCGCGAAGTCCGTCGTGATGGCCTCCTCCAGCAGGTACGGGCGTCCGCCGAACTCGCGCGTCTCCTTCGGCGGCGACGCGACGGCGACCGCGCCGCCGGGGCCGTACCGCCACGGCAGTCCGCCCTCGCCGACCTGCGTACCGGTGCCCGCCGGGGTGTAGAAGGCGGGGATGCCCGCGCCGCCGGCCCGCAGCCGCTCCGCGAGCGTGCCCTGCGGGACGAGTTCGACCTCCAGCTCCCCGCTGAGGTACTGGCGGGCGAACTCCTTGTTCTCGCCGACGTACGAGCTCGTCATCCGCGCGATCTGACCCGCCGCGAGCAGCAGCCCGAGCCCCCAGTCGTCGACCCCGCAGTTGTTGGAGACGACCCGCAGGCCGTCCGTGCCGCGCTGCCACAGCGCGTCGATCAGCGTGCCGGGTATCCCGCACAGCCCGAAGCCGCCCACCGCGAGCGAGGCGCCGGCCGGGATGTCGGCCACCGCCTCCGCCGCGCTCGCGACCGTTTTGTCCAGACCCATGGGAGCCCTTTCCTCAGACAGCCGGATGACCGCGCAGGTCAGAGCCGGTGGCCGATACGACCATGGGCAGCGAGACTAGGCAGCCACCGGAGGACGCGACCATGGCTGCCGCCGCCATACCGACCCCGGTGGAGATGGTGCCGACCACCGCCTCCCTGCGCCGGGCGGCCCGGACCGGCACCTCCGGCTCCCGGCTGCCCCGAGCCGGCCGACGCGTACGCACGGGCCGGCAGCAGGTGGTGCCGTACGCCATCGCCCTGCACGGAAGAGTGGGCGACACGCCCATGGGTCGGGCCGAAAGGGCGGCATAGCCTCTCGCGCGTCCCGCCTCGCGACCGACCCCCTGGAGGCCCGCCCGTGCGTCCCACCCCCGGCTCCCCGCCGACCACCCCGCCCCACGCCGCGTCCGACACCCCGCCCGACACCGCGCGCCGGGCGGCGCGCCCCGCCGGCGCGGCCCGTACCCTTCTCGCCGCCCTCGCCCTGACCGCCCTCACGGTCACGGCCGTACCGACCGCCGCCGCCACCCCCGTCACCACGCCCGCCATCCCCGGCATCACGTCCGCCACCCCCGTCACCACGCCCGCCACCACCGGTGCCCCCGCCGCCGGCCACTGCGCGCGCATGGACCAGCTCCGCGTGCCGGGCGCCGAGCACCAGCGGGCCGCCTGCCTCGGCGAGCTGACCACGGCCGGCACCGTCGCCTCGGGCCACACCGACCCGGCCGACTGGGCGGGGCTCACGCCCAAGGACCTGGCCGTCCCCAGCGGCGTCCCCGGCATCCAGATCGACGGCTACTTCCCCGACACCTCCACCACCAACACCAACCATGGCTGGAACCACGACGCCCAGTTCGTGCTCCGCCTGCCCGACCGCTGGAACGGCGGCCTCGTCGTCGCCGGCACCCCCGGCAACCGCGAGCAGTACGCCAACGACCGGGCGATCGCCGACTGGGTGCTGGCCCGCGGCTACGCGTACGCCGCCACCGACAAGGGCAACACCGGCCTCGGCTTCCACCGCGACGGGAAGGCGCCCGGCGACGCGATCGCCGAATGGAACGAACGGGTCACCCAGCTCACCCGCGCCGCCCGCGCCACGATCGCCCAGCGCTACCACCGGCCCCCCGCCCGCACCCTCGCCACCGGCATCTCCAACGGCGGCTACCTGGTCCGCTGGCAGCTGGAGAACCACCCCGAGCTGTACGACGGCGGCGTCGACTGGGAGGGCACCCTCTGGAAGGCCGACGGCCCCCACCTGATGGAGTTCCTGCCGAAGGCCCTCCGCGCCTACCCCGTGTACGCGGCGGGCGGCGCCGGCGCCGAGGAGGCGCGGCGGCAGATGCACGCCGCGGGGTTCCCGGCCGGATCGGAGTTCCTGTGGCCGTACCACCACCAGGTCTACTGGGACCTCACGCAGCGCGTCTACCGCGAGGAGCTGGACCCCGGCTTCGACGGCGCGACCGAGGCCGGCACCCCGTTCTGCGCCCCCGGCACGCCCGCCTGCGACACCGACTACGACTACGCGAGCCGGCCCGCCGAGGTCCGGCAGGCCGTGGAGAAGATCGCGCTGACGGGCCGGATCGGCAAGCCCCTCATCACTCTGCACGGCACCCTGGACGTCCTGCTCCCGATCGGCGAGGACTCCGACGTGTACGCCCGGATGGTGCGCGATGCCGGCCGCGGCGCGCTGCACCGCTACTACCGCATCGAGGGCGGCACCCACACCGACTCCCTCGTCGACGCCTTCCCCGGCCGGCTCCGGCCGCTCGTCCCCTGCCACCGCAGTGGCTTCACCGCCCTGGAGCGCTGGCTGGCCACCGGCAGCCGCCCGCCCGCCTCCCGGACCGTTCCCCTGCCCGCCGACGCGGACCCGGCCGCGCTCCTGGACCGCTGCTCCCTCGGCCGCTAGACGCCACGGGTGGTGACGCCCACCACGGAGTGCCGCCACTTTATGGCGGCGTCACCCATGGGAGGGCCCTCAGGCGCTCCCTACTGTTTGCGGCCATGACGAACACTTCTCCCACCCCGACCCCCACCCCTCCGCCGGCCACCGAGGCGACCGACCTCTCCGGGCGCACCGCGCTGGTGACCGGCGGCGGCAGCGGCATCGGCCGGGCGTGCGCGCTGGCGCTGGCGCGGGCGGGGGCCACCGTGCACGTCGTGGACCGGGACGGCCCCGCCGCCGAGGCGGTCGCGGAGGCCGCCGGGGGAGTGGCGCACGAGGCCGACCTCGCGGACCCGGCCGCGATCGACCGCCTCCCGGCCGGCGCCGACATCCTCGTCAACAACGCCGGACTCCAGCACGTCGCCCCCCTCACCGAGTTCCCGCCGGAGCGCTTCGAACTCATCCAGAAGGTGATGGTCACGGCCCCGTTCCTGCTGATGCGGCGGACCCTGCCGCACATGTACGGGCAGGGCTGGGGCCGCGTCGTGAACATCTCCAGCGTCCACGGCCTGCGGGCCAGCGCCTTCAAGTCCGCGTACGTCGCCGCCAAGCACGCCCTGGAAGGGCTCAGCAAGGTCGCCGCCATCGAGGGCGCCCCGCACGGCGTCACCAGCAACTGCGTGAACCCGGGCTACGTGCGGACCCCGCTCGTCGAGGGCCAGGTCCGCGACCAGGCCGCCGCCCACGGCATCAGCGAGGACGACGTCCTGACGGACGTGCTGCTGGCCCGCTCCCCGGTGAAGCGCCTGCTGGAGGCGGAGGAGGTCGCCGCCGCGGTCCTGTGGCTCTGCGGCCCCCACTCCGGCTACCTCACCGGCACCTCCCTCCCCCTGGACGGAGGCTGGACGGCGGGCTGACCCGCCGCGGGGGAGGGGCGGGCGGCTGACCCGCCGCGGGCGAAGGGGCGGTGGGGAGGGCAGGGCGGCACCGTACCCGCCGCGGGCGAAGGGCGGTGGGGAGGGGCGGGCGGCACCGTACCCGCCGGTCGTCACCAGGGCTGCTGGGCCGGCAGCGCCCCCGAAGGCTGGGAGTCGTCCGACGCCGGGCGGACGGCGGCGTCCGTCACGACGCCGGTCGTGGCGTCCACGGCGGCCGACAGTACGAGATCACCCTGACGAGCGGTCAGCCGCCAGCGCACCCGCCAACCGTGCTCTCCCCGCTCGGCGAGAGACACCGCTTCCTCCCTCTCGACCTGCCCAGGCGCGAGCCGGTGACGGGAAGCGAAGCGCCGCCACGCCTCGGCCTCGGTGATCTCGACCGGCGGCAGTACGGGATCCTCGACGCGCCGCGCGCTCAGATCGGTCAGACGGCCGGAAGGCTCGATCACCACGTCCAGGCGCATGGGCATCAGCGTCGTCCCGTGCCGACGACGCCACCCCACCGCCCACCCGAGCTCCTCCTCCGCCGCGTCGACGGCCCGCACGCTGACCTCCGCGTCGCGCACGGCCCAGGGCGCGTACCGCCGCGCGAACCCGGTCGCGACCCGCACCGCCTGCCCGGCCGTCCGCACGGGCCGGCTGACGCCGGGAATCCCGTAGGGCTCGCTGCTCCCGTCGCTCCGGCTCGTCGGGGTCAGGTGGACGGTGAACCGCTCGCGGTCGGGCCAGGACAGTTCCGCGTAACCCCCGGGAAGCGGCGCCGAGACGAGGTCGGGTCCCTCCATGCTGTGGAGGAACATCGCCTCGTCCACGCCGTAAGCGTCGCCGAACGCCTCCCTCAGCGCGAGGTCGAGCGCGCGGACCTGCTCCGCACTCGCCGCGGGCACCTCCGTGGGAAGCACGGCCCGCACCGGCTCGATCACCGTTCCCCACACGCAGAGGAGGAGCAGCGCCGCGACACCCCCACCCAGGCCGACCCGCCGAACCGCGCCGCCGCCAAGGCGGCGACGCGGCGCGACCCACCGGGAGACGAGGGCCCCGACACCCACTCCACCGACGACACCGACGGCGTTGGTGGCCAGATCGTCCGTGTCGCAGAGCCGCGAGACGAAGGGCACGGCGGCCTGGGTGGTCTCCACGCCCGCGGTGAACAGGAGCCCCAACAGGCAACTGAGCAAAGGCCGTCCGGTAGCGAGTAGGGCGAAGAGCCCGAAGGGTGCGAAGAGGAGAACGTTGAGCTGTCCTTGCGTCGTCGCGAACGCCGCACCCACCTCAGGATTGACCACACACACCGCGTCGCCGTTCCCGCCGCCGTTCCACGTGGTCAGCAACACGGGCCCGATCGCCGAAGAAGCCCACAGCCCGGAGAACACGGCGGAACGGCGCTCGCCCCGCCGGGCGGCCACCACACCGACGCCCAACCCGCCGAGGAGCGTGACCGCGATGGCGAACGCGAGAAAGCCGAGGTGATTCCGGAAGACCGCTTCGATCACAAGAGGCGCCTGTTTCGTGTCGCACGGAGGAGGCCGCGTCGGCTCGCCGGCCATGCCGGAGAGCGTTTCGCGCGATCTCGGCGCCCCCGCTCACAGAGATGGATGCGCCGAACGAGCCAGGCGATCGTATGCACCACCCGTCGCGCGCGTGCCGTCGCGTGGCTCCGAGCCCGTTGCAGGCCCGCTCCGGCCGAGGCGGCGCCCGGTCGCCACGAGGGCAAGTCAGTCAGGTCGCAGCGCGGGCCGAACCGTCACCGCCCGCGGCAGGCCGGCAGTTCCGTGCGCCGCCTGGCGTACGCCGTCACCGCGGCTGGCGTTCCGCGATCACCGCCCAGTCGTCCGCCCCGCGGCCGTCGGCGATGGCCTCGTCGAAGACGACGCGCAGCAGTTCACCGATCGGGAGGGGGACGCCCTGGCCGGCCGCCGCGTCGAGCGCGAGGTGAAGGTCCTTGCGGCCCAGGACGGTGGTGAACCCGGCGGGCTGGTACCGCCGTTCGGCGATCATCGACCCGTAGCCGCTGTAGACGACCCCCGGGAACAGCGTCGACGTCAGCAGCTCGACCAGCTGCCCGGCGTCGACACCGGCGCCCTCCGCGACGCTGACGGCCTCGCCCAGCGACTGGATCGCGCAGGCGATCAGGTAATTCCCCAGGATCTTCACGACGTTGGCCTGCTCCGGCCGGTCGCCCAGCCGCCACGTCCGCGAGCCGATCACGTCGAAGTACGGCTGCACGCGGTCGAGCAGCGCCTCCTCGCCGGCCGCGAGGACGTTGAGGGCTCCGGCTTCGGCGACCGGAACGCGGCCGAAGACCGGTGCCGCGACGTACCCGACGCCGTGCTCGGCGTGCGCGGCGGCGGCCCGGCGGGCCAGTTCGGGGCTCACCGTGGCGAGGTTGACGTGAACGGTCCCGTCCGGCACCTGGGCGAGGACGCCGGAGTCGAGGAACGTCTCGGCGACCGCCCGGTCGTCGGACAGGACCGAGAAGACCACCGGCGCCCGCATGGCCTCGGCCACGGAGGCGGCACGACGGGCACCCAGGGCGACCAGCTCGTCCGCGGCCCCGTCCGAGCGGTTCCACACCACGACGTCGTGACCGCCCCGCACGAGGTTGCGCGCGATGGGCCTCCCCATGGCTCCCAGCCCGATGACCGCAATACCGCTGCTCACGCCAAGCACCCCTTCCAGGAACCGTCTGAAGCGGTTCAAGAATGCCATGAAGTTATGATCATGCAGAACCGTCCGAAGCGGTTCAGCGCGTGTCGTGACTGACCACGGGGAGACGTTGGATGTCCGAGGAGGTACGCCGGGTGTTCCGGCTGGACAACGAGGTCCTGGCGTTCCGCTTCACCGCAACCGTCAGCGACCGCGCCGGCTCGACGCCGAAGGAGCGGCTGACGGACCCCGCCCGGCTGAGGATGTGGCTGGCGGCCGCAGGACTCGAGGTCACCGACGTACGCCCGGCCGACCTGGCGCGCGCCGTGACCTTGCGCGAGGCGATCTACCGCGCCGGATCGGCGACCGCCGCCCGCCGTCAGCCCGACCCCGACGACGTCCGCACCCTCAACGCGACCGCCGCCGCCGGACACGCGAAGGCCGCGCTGGAACACGGACGCGCAGCATGGCACCTGACGCGGGCCACCCCCGTGGCCGACGCCCTCGGCATCCTGGCCACGGACGCCATCGCCACCCTCGGAGGCCCCGACCGCGACCGCGTCAAGACCTGCGAAGGCCCAGGCTGCGCGGGCTTGTTCCTCGACACCAGCCGCGCCGCCAATCGCCGCTGGTGCTCCATGAACACCTGCGGCAACAAGGCCAAGAAGTCACGACTGAACGCGACCTGACCGCGATCCCCACTCTCGGACGAGGGCGACGACGGGCCGGACGGGCGACGGGCGACGGCAGAGAACACCCCAGAGAGGACCGAGACGACATGGGCTTCCACCTCCACCTCCGCGCAGTGGCCGCGGACGAGCTCCCGGACGAGGACCATGCCTCGCTGACGACGTTCATGGGCGCGGCCTGGGAGAACCACGAGGCCGAGTACGCGGCGGGCATCGCGGAATCCATAGCCAAGGACTTCGGCCCCCTCAACGACCTGTACCTGGCAGGCGCCAAGCACGGCGACGTCTCCTCACCAGGGGAACTGCCGATCTTCGGAGGCCGCCTGGTCCACGCCCCCATGGACCGGCAACCGCCCTTCGCCCTCCTCACCCCGGACCAGGTCGCCACAGCCGCGACCCTGCTCGCCGAGGCCTCCTTCGACGCCCTCTGGCAACTGGAGGGCCCCACACTTGCCGCACCGTACGCCCAATGGGAGGACCCGGAAGGCGCGGCGAAGCAGAACTACCTCACCCACCACATCGGCCTCCGCGACTTCTACGCCCGTGCGGCCACAGCACACCGCGCCGTAGTCAAGGCGTTCTGGTACTAGGTCGTGTCCGTAAAGTCGACGGCTCGTTGCTCCGTTCGTGGTGCGTCGACATGAACTGACTGATGATTCGTGGGCGTTGATCGCTCCGCTACTGACGCCGGGCCGGATGGGCCGGCCGGTGCGGGACCGGCGCCAGGTGGTCAACGGGATCCTGTGGAAACTGTCCACCGGGGCCGCCTGGCGTGACCTGCCCGAACGCTACGGGCCGTGGAAGACGGTCTACGAACGCTTCCGGCACTGGTCCGCCGATGGCACCTGGGACCGTCTCCTGGCCCACGTCCAGCAGCACTCCGACGCCGTCGGGCAGGTCGACTGGACGATCGTCTGCGTGGACTCCACGACGGTCCGGGCGCATCAGCATGCGGCCGGGGCCCGAAAAAGGGGCCTGGGAGGGCGAAGCGCTCGGCCGGTCACGCGGCGGGCTGACCAGCAAGATTCACCTCGCCTGCGACGGCCGGGGCCGGCCCCTCGCCTTCACGCTCACCGGCGGAAACGTCAACGACTGCACCCAGTTCGAGCCGGTCATGGCCAGGATCAAGATCGCCCGGCCGGGGCCGGGAAGGCCCCGCACCCGGCCCGACCGCGTCGTCGCCGACAAGGGCTACTCGGCCCGCAAGATCCGGGCCTACCTGCGCAGGCGGGGCATCGCGGCGACGATCCCGGAGCGGATCGACCAGATCAACGGACGCATCCGCCGCGGCGAGGCCCGCTGCCGCCTCGACAAGGCCGCCTACCGGCGGCGCAACGTGGTCGAACGCTGCTTCAGCCGGCTCAAGCAGAACCGGGCCCTGGCCACCCGCTACGACAAACGAGCCGCCCACTACCAGGCCATGGTCACCCTCGCCTGCCTGCGGCTTTGGCTCCCCTGACTTTCCGCACACCGCCTAGCCCGTGCAGCGAAAGCGGATCACCTGGCAGCGGATCCTCGCTCGGCTCCAGTCCCCGGCCGACGCGAAAGGCGCGATTGTCTGGGACCTGAGCATCGACTCCACGGTGTGCCGCGCCCATCAGCACGCGGCCGGGGCCCGCAGGCAGGGTGACCTTCAGAAGGAGCCACCGGGCGGCATCTCCACCGTGCCCCGCATCGGACCGGGCCGGCCACGCGTCCGGCCCAACCGCGTGAGGGCTGACAAGGCGTACGCCTCTCGCAGAAACCGCGCCTACCTGCGCCGACGCGCATTCGCCGCACCATCCATGGCAAGGCCGCCCAAGCCCGCAACCGCCGAAAGCGCGGCTACCGCGGCGGTCTGCCGCCGCATTTCGCCCCGGCCGACTACCGCGAGCGCCATGCGGTCGAGTGCGGGATCAACCGCCTCAAGAGACACGGTGCCGTCGCCGCTCGGTACGACAAGCTCGCCGTCCGCTACGAGGGGACCGGGCTCGTCGCGGCGATCAACGCATGGCTGTAGCCCTCGTGCGCCTGCCGCTCGTGGAACACCTGAGATCGACTGCGCAGCACTGCGTCATCTGCCGATGGAACCATCGGCCTGCTCGCGGAGGATGTCGGCATGGCCCGCATGGCGAGCTGTCTCTTCGATCATGTGCACCAGCACCCACCGCATCGATCGCACAGCCCCTGCTTGGCCCGCAGCCCGAGCACACGGATGGTTCAAGTCGTCACAACGCTTGATGATCTCGTTGGACCGTTCGATGGCACTGCGATAGGCGGCGAGAAGACTGCCCGCGCTGTCCCCCTCAGAGAGATCCATGCTGAAGTCCGGATGGTCGACATCGGCACCCTCGAAGGCCCAGGCGAACCAGTAAAGTTCTGCCGCGGTCAGGTGCTTGACCAGGCCGAATACGCTGGTGCCAGAGGGTACTCCAGGCGTTCGCCCCTGCCCGTCGTCAAGGTCCTGTGCCTTCGCAGCCACTGCTTCACGGACGTAGTTCAAGAACGCGAGCAGTGTCGACTTCTCGTCGGAGTCGCTGCCGGGTGGGCCTACGTCGCGGCGTCGTTGCGTCTCTGTCACCGAGGCACCCTAGCTTGATCCACTTTCGAAGCACACCCCAGCTGGCGGTACGTTGCTGGCGGCAGACAGCCGTCACGCCCTCCGGGAAACGACAGCTTCCAGCCCTGGGGACAGGGGATAGACACGTTCCGCAGGAAACAGCCGCTGCGCCTTGGCGGAGTGCCCGCTCTGCATCAGGGCCGAGGCCTTGCGAACCTGGGGAGTGAGGTCGGTGAGACCGACGATCCAGTCATCGGTGAACGTACGGATCAGGTGGCGCCCGATGCCGACCTGGATGCTGTAGTGATTCAGCGCGGCGCCGCGCTGCGAGCGCTCCGGATCCCACTGGACATGTACGGCCGCCTGGGCCACCGCCGCCGGATCGGCGGTGGTCAGCACGGCCCGCGCCAGGGCCTCCTCCCACCCCTCCCGAGTGATCCGCACGCCGAGAATCCGTTCTTGCCCGGGCTTGCGGGCCCAGTTGCTGCGGTGCATCAGCCACATGAACGACGGCTTGATCCACGTCATCCGATGAAACGAGAACGGCGCGACGAAACGACCCGCCCGCAGTGCCGCGTCAGCGATGACAGGCGCATACGCCTGATAGACCACGATCGTGCGAGCGTCGTAGTCGGCACGAATCTGATACTGGGCCGTCATGCACCGCACCCTGCCACCTGCCCCGCCGACACGGCGACCCGATTCTCCCTCGCCACCCCGGGGCCGATGCGATGGCCGCGACGAGCACGGTCGCCTCGTAGCGAACCGCGAGCTTGCGCGTGCGGATGGCCACGGACAGGTGTCCCCTGAGACGGTTGATGCCGTCTCGAAGGGCACCGCGGCCCGGAGCCGCCGCGAGCCGCCCTTCACACGGCCGATGGAATCTAGCAACTGGCTTTGGCGCCGCTGCCCACCTACGAGTCGATGGTGACCGAGTAGCCGGCCCCGGTGCCGAGGTCGGAGCGGCTTCCGTGACCGGCCTCCGCGAGGCCGTCCCGTACCGCAATCGCCCGGTAGCGTGCGGCCACTTCGGCCCGTGTGCCGGGGAAGGCGTTTGTCCGGCCCGCGTACACCATCGCCGCTGTCGGCCCAGCAGCCGGCGTCCACCTCCTCGAAGCCTCGGGCGACGGCGGCTCCGTCGGGCCGGGAGCCGAGGATGCCGAGCGCCGCCATCTCCTTCACCCGGTCGTCGGTCCCTCACAGTCCCGGCCGAGTTCCAGCAGCGTGCAGCCGGTGAGCGTTGCTGTCGCGAGCGCGGTTGCCGGGAGCAGGGATATCAAGCGGGTAGTACTTGTCCGCAAGGGCAAAGCGGGCTCCAGGGCGAAGGCTGAGGTGAAGGGAGAGCGGGACCACCAGGCAGGAGAGTCATCCGTCCGTCCTCTGGTTGCGCCGATCTGTTCAGCGTCTCACTGCTCTTCGGCAGCGCGCATGAGGCAGGTGTTGTAGTAGGCAGCCGTGCCTGTTCGCCCATTCCATGCGGCGTGCCCGTCGTAGACGCCGGGACGGGGCAAGATCATCTCGCCCGCCGGCCCGCAGGGGAGCTGGTTGATGACGAGCCGGCCAGTCTCCGATTCCAGAGAGACCGGGACCGTGCCCTCGACGTCTTTCAGGGGCTTCTTGGGGGTGTCCCACACCCTGATGACGACCTTGACCGCGATGTCGGGCTGACTGCAGTGGAGGTAGAGGTGACAGCCGTCTTGGGCGACCACCTGGGTCCTGGACCGGTAGTACGCCTCGACGCTGCCGACATAGGCGTCCGAGTCGTACACCTCCACGAGCCGACGGTCCGGCCGGGCGCTGATGCTGTACTCGATGATGAGAGTCACAAGGGCTCCGCCACTGGTCAGGGGGTGAAGTCCACGCAGCTGCGTCTGCAACGAAGCCCGCTTCGAGGTGACCATTCCGCCGGGAGGCGTCGTGCACTCGTGCAAGTCAGCCTTGACAGCGTGCGAGATATCGGTGTCAGTGCGCCCGTCTATCTTCGGTGCATGTCGCACATGGATACTGCTTCGTTCAGGCACACGTGGGCTCGGTTCGAGGCATGGCTCGCGGTCCACTCGCCGGCTGATCACGCGGCCCTGCGGGAGCCGGCGAAGCCCGAGCAGCTCGCCTCTCTGGAGTCACGGCTGGGCTTCGCCCTGCATCCGGAGCTGAAGGCACTCCTGGAACTGCACGATGGAGCGGCTGAACCCGTCGCCGGCCCGGGCTCCCGCGTCGCTCTGCCGGCCGGCGCGTTTCTGCCCTCGGGCCACCGCCTGAGCAGTGTGGACAGCATCGTGATGGCGTACAACGTGCTCGTGGGCGTCGGCGAGGACAACTTCGAAGCCGACCTGTGGGAGGAGGACGCGCTGGCTGTGAATTTGGATCGCTGTGTACCGTTCGCGCTTCCCAACGACGGGGGCGTCGCCTTCATCGACCACCGCCCGGGGCCTTCGTACGGATACGTGTATGAGATGGGCATCGGATCGGGAGACCTGGATGGAACACTCTGGGCCACAAGCCTGTCAGAGCTCTTCCAAGCTCTGACCACCGCTTTGGAAACGAGCGGCCCCTTCCTGTATTACGTGCCCACGACGTACGCACACGAGTCGGGCCACCACTGTGTCGAGTGGGAGATCCGACACTGAGCCCTTTCCCGCCTCACGCTGACGCGTGGTGAAGGACGAGGACGGCCTGGACGATCGTTGTGATGCGGGTTGGTGCTGCAGGGGAGCTTCCGTAGGAGACGCCAGCCCTTCAGGGTGGCCACAGCCTGCTCGCCGAGGCAGCGGATCTCGGCGTGTGTGCTGTTGCGGCGGCGCTGCCACCGCTTGAGGCGACGGCCGCGGAAGGGCACCCGGATGGAGCCGGGCAACGCGGGCGAGGCCCACAACAGGCGGCCGAACGGGTCGATGAGAACTGGGATTATCCTGCCGTGCCGCTTGTGTTTGCCTGAGCAGTACGGGGTGTCGGCGGCGATCCGGTCGATCGGCACCAGGGTGGTGCCATCCAGGATCACGAACGCCTTGGTCCGCGCGATGCGCATCGCCTCGGCCAGGGTGGGCGCGAGCGCGGCCAGCACGTCGACGGCCTCGCGTATGTAGCGGTGTGCGGCGAGCAGAGCCTGACGACCGGTGGTCAGACGCCGCCAGCGGGTCCCGATCTCCCGTCGACGCACAGCGAGGTGTCCGGTCAAACACCGCAGGGTGCGCCTGGGCAGGTCGATCGATGACAGGTGGACAAGCTCGCGAGGCATCTGGTGGGTGCGGGCGATCTTGGTCGAGAACCCGTTCACCAGGAGCTTCGACGTTCCGCAGATCCGTCCAACACGACGCCCAAGCTGCCCGGTTGGAAACGGCTCCGTGGCCGCGCCGCTCAGTCGATCGTGAACGGGGTCAGGGCGAGGGCGATGCCGCCGACCAGTGGCGGCAGTGAACCGACGATCCACATCCCGGCCCAGAACAGGTGCTTCTTTCCCGAGATCTCGACGGCGAGCTGGTCGGCAGGGTTCTCCGGGTCGTACGTGGCGCGGGCCACCGGTCCGACGTACTTGCTCCGCGCGGTCCGCTCCGCGCCGTCGGCGTCGGCGAACTTGTACCAGGCCGCCCCGTCCGTCGTCTTGAAGTCCAGGGTGGCGGGCACGGTGACCCCGCGCCGCTTGAGTACGAAGTGGACCAGCGTTCTGCCGACCCCGACGAGCATCAGGCCGAGTCCCAAGAGGAGCGGGACGGTCGCGACGATGGGGGCGATGACCTCTGCCCCTTGGCCGACGCCGACCCAGATCACGTAGCCGAGGTAGGCGACGGCGAGAGCGATCATGATGACGATCCGGCGCAGGTACTTCGGATCCTTCGCCGGCTTCTCCGCGCCCTCTGGCGACGCCAGCTGCGTGACCGTGATGCGGGCGCTTCCGGCGGGGTCCCGCTGTGCGGGGAGTGCGGCGGTCAGAGCAGCGACGAAGGTGGTGGCGGCCGTCGGGTTCCCGGCGTCCACGCGGTGCACGGCGCTGTCGCTGAGCACGATGTCGACGTGGTGTCCGCCGTCGGTACGGGCCTCCTGGACCACCGCGAGGGGGATCTCCGTGCGGGTGCGGCGGTCGACGATCCGGAGACCGCCGTCGTCGAGCACGGTCTCGGCACCATCGCCGCCGATCAAGATCTGTGCAGAGACCATCGTCTTCACCCTTGCCAACCGGTCACGACCCGACTGCCGTCACACCGGCGTCAAGCTACCGCAGGGCGTCACGCCCCTCAGTGCCGTACCGGCCCCACCCATGCGCAAACCCGGACGGGTGAGCCACGGCTGGCCTGGACACGACGAAGCTCCCCCCTGCGCTGAGGCGCAGGGGGCGACGTGAACGGCGAGGCGGGGCTTCACCACGTTGCCGGCACAACTGCCGCACACCAGGTGGTGAGTACGCCAGTACGCAGCTACCCGAGGCACCGGGTCCTCCGGGGGCATCCCCCACGGTCGGCGCCCCGCCCAGCGGTGTCACCGCCTTCGCGCCACGGCGCACGCACCACCCGGTCGAACCGGTGCGGAGCCACGCCAGGGATGGGGGCTATCCAGAGGGCCTCGGACGCCGTGATCACGCGTGACACGGTCGAGATCATCGCAGAGCACGATCACGTACGGGACAGTCCTTAGATCCGTCCTCGCACGAACCGGGTCCGGTGCCCGAGTACCTGGCCCAGCTCCATCACGAACTCCGGCAGCAAAGCGGGCCCGTTTCGGAACTCGAACCCCAAGTACGCGAAGGCGAGCCCGTCTCCCGCCCACTCCCACGCGGCCAGCGGTACCACCCGTCCGCACGCCGGACACGGCACTTCCCCCCTGCCGGTGTTCCACCACGCGTCCATGACCGGCGAGAACACGTCACGCTGTCCATCCCCGAACACCGCCGCGCAGTACGGACACACCGGCGGCCCATTCTGCTGTGGCGAGAAGAACACCGTCCGTCCCGTGACGACGGTCAGTCCGTCGCTCCCGCTCGCTTCCCGGAGCCCCGTCGCCCGCTCCCATCGCGCCCCAGGTCCGTAAGCCGGCAGCCCCACGATCCCCTCACCCACCAGCCACGCCACCACCCGCTTCCCGTGCGTCACGGCGTCCTCGGCGGTCGCCTCCAGGTCAACGATCGTTTGGAAAGAGCTGCTCACGGCCGCAAGACTTTCCTGGCTGCACAGATTCTTCGGGACAGATCTCAGTCCCCTGAGAATCCGAAGATTCCCAGGTGAGTCGGCCTGTCGCCGGAGTAGAGGACGATGTAGTAACCGGTCCACCGCATCTGACACTCGCCGAGCAGGCTTTGCTCGTACTCCTCATGGCTCGCGGCGTCATGGGCAGCAGCGGTCAGTTTCTCAAACTGTTCGACCGACGGTCGGGTTGTGCCGAAGTGGTGCATCACGCGGTGGAGGGCGAGAGGTCGCAGGGTGCCGTAGTCAGCCACACTGGACCTCGTCGGAGGGACATCCGTGGCGACAACCCTGTCGATGTCGAGGATCGTATGGGTGCCCTCGGTCCCCATGAACTCCTCGTCGTCGTAGAGATCCGCCAGGCTTCCGTATCGGGCATCACTGCCGTACTGGTCCTGGAACACCCTGGCCCGCAGTGCCGCCAAGGCCTCCTCTGCATCGCCGTCGTACCTGGTGACGTAGTCCCATCCGCTGGCACCCATCGAGCCACCCCTCCCTGTTGATCGTGAACGCGCGAACCATAGCGGCGGGGACTGACAACGCCGTTGCATGGCGTCGGGCTCTGCTCGACATCCCGGATTGAGGTGGCCGGGCCAGGCCGGGCCGTACCCGGTGGCAGCCGCCGTCGGGTACGGCCCGGTGTCGCCAGGAAGATGATCGCCGGCAGAGATTCACGGTCACCGCGCCGGCGTCGGCCACCGCCTTGCGGACGTATCACCTGGGACCGGAGTTCGGTTTCTGAGAGGCGATCTGACGGTCGTTGCCGACCACGCAGGGGATCTTGAGGCTGCCAGTGGTCCGTGGCAGGCTCATGCCGCATGATCGATAACTTCGCGAAGGACAGCCTGCACGCGCGGCTGCGGCGCGACCGCGAGGCGCTGCTATGGAAACTCGACGGTCTGTCCGCATACGACGTCCGCCGGCCTCTGACCACTTCCGGGACCAACCTCCTCGGCCTGGTCAAACACCTGGCCTGTGTCGAGGCCAGATACTTCGGCGAGGTCTTCGACCGGCCGTCCCCGGAACCGCTGCCCCCGTGGCAGGACCATGACGGTAGCGATCACTGGGCATCCAGGGATGAGACGCGCGATCAGATCATCGAGTTCTACCGACGCGCGTGGGAACACTCCGACGCGACGATCAACGCCCTTGCCCTCGACGCCCCCGGCCATGTGCCGTGGTGGCCGGAGCCTCACTCCCACACGAATCTGTTCGCCGTCCTAATGCACGTCCTCGGCGAGACCAATCGGCATGCCGGGCACGCCGACATCCTGCGCGAAGGCCTCGACGGCCGGACCGGGATGCGCCCGGAACACGAGATGCCGATCGACGAGGATGCCCGCGTCGCCTACTGCGCCAAGATCGAGCAGGCCGCCAGATCGGCCGTATCAGCCAAGGCGGGAGGCCGTCCTGCGTGAGGTGTCGGCCGTGCGGATGTTGCCGGGCCGTGAGCGCTGATCAGCGGCTGGGTGTTGGGCGATCTGCCGTCGACATTCGCCACGTGGGCCGGCCTATGGAGTCGGTTGCACCGGGCGCTGCTGGATGAATCAGGGCTCGGGGCGAAGTGACTCGACCTTGGCGATCCTCGGTGCGTTTCTCGTTCGCTCCGAAAGGGCGGATCACTACTCGGGGCCGTACCCGGGCGTGTGCGTATCCGTCCCGACGTCCTGCCGGACGCGCTCTCGGGCATTCCACTGGCGTCGCCGCCAGCTTGGAGTGCGGATGGAAGTGCCCTTCCACGTGGGTGGGTTGAACCGGGCCGTGGCGGCTGATGGGTGTCGTCCGCGGATGATGTCGAAGTGGCCGCGGC
Source organism: Streptomyces sp. NPDC057854 (assembly GCF_042797055.1). NCBI lineage: Bacteria > Bacillati > Actinomycetota > Actinomycetes > Kitasatosporales > Streptomycetaceae > Streptomyces > Streptomyces sp. NPDC057854. The sequence goes on along the minus strand of NZ_JBHVMF010000001.1, from coordinate 406,631 downwards.
TCGCTTCGAGCGCGCGACTGGGCGCGTCGGCGCTGTGTTGCTGAAGGCGGACGCCGATCAGGCGCGTATCGACGGCGCCGTCGAAGACATGTCCCGTGCACCGGTTCCGGCCCCGCAGGTTCTGGGGCGGGAGCCGTCTGTGCCGGCGATCGCCGTACTTTCGGACGTGGCGTTCGGGCGCCTCGGTGGGGCCTCGTACGGGGCATCGGAGGCGTGGGTCGCGGCGGATACGGCCATCCGGATGCAGCGCGATGTGCCGTCGCTCACATGGCCCGGTCGGGCCGGGCGGAGGATCGCCGACTCCGGCGTTCACCCCCGGCGACCTGCAGGTCGCGCACTTCTTCGTGGACGTGACGCGGTCACGGGCACCTCCAGCCGTACGAGCCAGTGCTCGGAGTCCCCTTCCCCTTTGGTCGGCTGCTGCCAGCGCAGACGGCCGAGTCTGCGCCGTGTGCGCCGTGTCGGGGTTGCGGGGCAGATCGTCCCTCGCTCAACCGGAGCCGGCGTGGAATCATCGAGTATGACCGAGCCGAGCAGCGACGATGGTCGCGCCCTCCGGCGTGAGACCGAGCGGGTCGTCAATGAGATCGCCCAGGAATGCCGCACCTTGGACGCAGGCGTGAGCTGGTTCTCCGCCCTCACCCCGGCACGCAAACACGCAGTGCTGGTGGAGGTCGCCGGCTATGCGATGCAGGCGCACATCACAGCGGCGGACGGCCGTGCGGGGGTGGCGCGTTCTGGCGTGAAGCCGACGATCAATCCTGCCGTGATGATCTGCCTGGACCCGCCCTGTTACCGGTTCGCCAACCTGCCCCCTGCAGAACACGTCAAGGCGTTTCGCGTCCTCGTTTCTGTATTCGCCGTTGCCGACACTCGCCGCCGCGAGACCTCCTGCAGGGGCGTATGCAGACATGCATGGCACAACCTCCCGGCAACTGCTGAGTAGCAGGGTTGCCCTGGATCATCCGTTCCGCGCGATGCTCTCGGCACCCGACCGTTCCCCGGTGTCAGCCGGTGGCGGGAAGGGCTGACTTGGGTGCTGGGGGTCTGTTGGCCGCCGCGCGGGTGGGCGCTTGCGGGTGCGGTGGGTGCCGGTGAGGGCGAGGGTGGCGGTGAGGGCCGCGGAGGTGAGGAGTTGGGGGCGGGTCGCCGGGGAGAGGGCCATCAGGAGCATGAGGGCGGCTATCGCGCCGATCACCGCTCGGGTGGTCGCCGGGAAGCCGCGGGTACGGAGCACCAGGCGGCCGGTGCGTTCCAGGGAGCGGCGCAGCACGAGGTGGGAGCAGGCCAGGGCCAGCCACATGAACAGCATCGCCGCGCCCATCGCCTTGGCCAGCAGGGGGAGCGTCGTGCCCGGGGCCACCGCCTCCGGGACGACCGCGGCGAAGCCGACGGCCGAGGCGGCGGCCACCGCGCGGGCCGGTACCCGGCGCCCGGTCCGGCGGGTCAGCGCCCGGGGTGCCTCGCCGCGTTCGGCGAGCGAGTGCAGCATGCGCGAGGTGCCGTACAGGTTGGCGTTGAGAGCGGAGAGCAGGGCCACGAGGATCACCGCCTGGGTGATGACGTCCGCGTGCGGGATGCCGAGCCGGACGAGCGCGGCGACGTACGGACTCTCGTCGGGCCGCGCCGACCGCCAGGGCAGGAGCAGGACGAGGACGAGTACCGACCCGAGGTAGAACAGGGCGATCCGCCAGATCGCGGTGCGGACGGCGGTGCGGATGCTGCGGCCGGGGTCGTGCGACTCGGCCGCCGCCATGCCGATGACCTCCATGCCGCCGAAGGCGAAGACCACGCCCAGGAGCGCCGTCACGACGCCGGACAGGCCGTGCGGGGCGAACCCGCCGTCACCGTCGCCGGTGAGGTGCGCCAGGCCGGGTGAAGGGGTGCCGGGGAGCAGTCCCAGGAGGGCCGCGGCGCCGAGGGCGATGAAGGCGAGCACGGCCAGAACCTTCAGCGAGGCGAACCAGAACTCGGCCTCGCCGAAGGTCCGGACATCCGTCATGTTCACGATGGTGAAGATCGTCATCGCGGTGAGGGTGAAGGCCCAGGAGGGTATGGCAGGCCACCAGGCGTGCAGGATCGCGGCACCCGCCAGGGCCTCCACCGCGATGGCGACCGCGGTGACCCACGTGTACAGCCAGCCGGTCGTGAAGCCGGCCCACGGGCCCAGCGCCCGGTGCGCGTAGACCGAGAAGGAGCCCGACTCGGGCATCGCTGCAGCCAGTTCGCCCAGCATGCGCATGACGGCGAGGGCGAGCGCAGCCGCCAGCAGGTACGCGACGAGGACCGCGGGGCCGGCCGCCGCGAGTCCGGCCCCGGTGCCGACGAACAGGCCGGCGCCTATCACGCCTCCGAGGGCGAGCATCGCCAAGTGGCGGGAGCGGAGCGCTGCTTGGGAGGTGCGGGCGGGCGGTGGCGTCACGGATTTCCCTTGTGCAAGCGGTTCGTGGGCGGGGGATGTGGTTGACCAGTGTGGCGCAATCTGTGTTAGAAAAGCTATCAGCGTTTACAAGACGCGCTAGCGTTTAGGCAGCAACGAGATTCGCACTACCGTGCGAAGGGGGAAGTCCATGCCTGCACCTTCCATCACCCATGCCCGCGGCACGACCGCGGACCGCGCGCCCGCCGACCTGCGGAACGTCATGCGGCGCTATCCCACCGGAGTGACCGTCCTCAGCAGCGGCACCGCGGAGACCGCGGTGGCCATGACCGTCAACGCGTTCACCTCGGTCTCGCTCGACCCGCCGCGCGTCCTGGTCTCCGTCATGAAGACCGCCCGCGCCCACCCCGTCATCACCGCCAGCGGCCGGCTCGGTATCCACCTGCTCGCCGCCCACCAGGGCGACGTGGCCCGCCTGTTCGCCTCCCGCGAGAAGCCCACCGGGCACACCCTGGGGGCCTACCTCGACCGTTCGGCCGAAGGGCACGACGTCCTGCCCGGCGCGCTCGCCTCCCTCGCCTGCGAGGTCGAGGACACGTACTCCGGCGGAGACCACAGTCTCTTCCTGGCCCGCGTCCTGCACACCACGTGCGCGGACGAGCCGCAGGACGCCCTGGTCTTCCACCAGGGGCGCTTCACCTCCGCCCCCGCGGACGCGCGTTGAGCCCGGAAGCGGCGGAAGCGGCGGAAGCGGCGGGCGCGGCGGGTCCGCACGCCGCTGCCGGTGCTGATGCCGGTGCCGGTGCCGGTGCCGTGAGCGTGACTCGTGCCGCTCTGGTCGCCGTGCGCGGCGCCATCGCCGTGGACGCCGACACCGCCCAGGCCCTCGCCCGCGCCACCCACGACCTCCTCGCCGCGCTGCTGGCCGCGAACCGGCTCGAACGGGACGACCTCGTCAGCCTGATGTTCACGCAGACTCCGGACCTCACCGCCACCAACCCGGCGCTCGCCCTGCACGAGGCGGGCTGGGACGTGCCCGCGCTCTGCGCGCAGGACGCCGCCTTCGCGGGGGCGCCCGCCCGCACCCTGCGGGTCCTGGCGCACCTCCGCTGGGACCGGCCCGGCCGGCCCCGCCCCGCCTACCTCGCTGGCGCGGCACCCACCCGTCCCGGCGCCTGACCAGGACCGCGTACCCGGACCTGACAAAGTCCGGCCCGGATGCCGACCCGTTCTTCTGATCCTGGCGCCTCGATCGCGAGACGGCCCGATGTCGACGCCGAGCCCGAGTCCGAGCCTGAGCCCCGGCGGCCGGGACGGGCGCCGGCCCGGCCGACCCTTCCGGCGCCCGGAACGCCGCCGCGCCCACCGTTCCCTTCCTTGACCCTCCACTCCACGCCTCGACGCGTACGCACCTTCCGAGGATTCGTCATGCCCGAAACCGCCACCACCACCCACCACGAACACCCCACCACCGCCCCGCTCACCCCCGCCCCCGCGGCCGGCACGGCTCTCGGCTCGGTGCTCGACGCCGTCGCCGCCGCCCTCGGTCCCGAGCACGTGATCCGCCCCGACGGCGGGGCCCCCGGACCGCTGCCGGCCGAGGCCAACGTCTCCGCGTTCGCCGCCCGCCCGCTGCACGCCGTCCTGCGCCCCGGCAGCACCGAGGACGTACGGCACGTCGTCCGCGCCTTCGACGCGTACGGCGGCACCCGCGCCGGGCTGCCCGGCCTCCACGCCGTGTCCACCGGCCGCAACTGGGGCCTCGGGTCCAAGGAGCCGGCCGCCGGACCCGTGGTCCGCCTCGAACTCGACCGGCTCGACGCCGTCCGCGCCCTCGACACCGGCGCCGGGTACGCCGTCGTCGAACCCGGCGTCACCCAGGCCGCCCTCGCCGCCCGGCTCGCCGGCACCGACCGCATGCTCAACGTCACCGCCTCCTCCGGCCACACCTCCCTCGTCGGGAACCTCGTCGACCGGGGCGTGGGCCTGCGCCGCCAGCGCACCGAGGACCTGCTCGGCCTGGAGGCCGTGCTCCCCGACGGCCGTGTCGTCCGCACCGGCTGGTGGCCCGGCACCACCGCGGGCGCCGCCGCCAACCCGTACGGCCTGGGACCCAGCACCCTGCACCTGTTCACGCAGTCCCCGCTGGCCGTCGTCACCGCCGCCGTGGTCCGGCTGCTGCCGCGTCCCGAGGCGCAGCGCGTGGTCCGGCTCTCCTTCGGCCGGGAGCGGCTGCCCGAGGCCGTCGACCTGATCCGCCGCTGGCGCGCCGGGAACGTGGTCTCCGGCGTGGTGAAGATCTACGACACCGCCTCGACCGCCACGTACGGCGGCGAGCGCGGCCACGGCTACCTCGCCCACCTGTGCGTGGACGCCACCGCCGGCACCCTCGACGCCCTGGCCGGCGCGCTGGTCGAAGAGGCCCGCGCCACCGGCCTGTTCGACCGGATCGCGGCCGGCGAGGAGCCCGCCGCCGACGACACCGTCTCCAAGGTCGTCCAGGCCGCCTACGCGGGCTCGGTCGCGTTCAACGAGGACATGCTCGCCTCCGCCACCGGCACCCGCGCCGACCTCGTCGACACCGAGGGCAACGGCTGGCTGTTCTTCCTGCCGCTGATCCCCTTCACCGGCCCCGACACCTCCCGCGCCCTGGCCCTCCTCGACACCATCCACGCCGAGACCGGCATCCGGCCCGGCGCCACCGTCAACGCCCTCGACGCCGACGTCATCGACCTGGTCGTCTCCTTCCCCTTCGACCGGGCCACCCAGGCCGAGGCCGCGCACCGCGCGCTCGACCGGGCGTACGCGCTCTTCGCCGACGCCGGCTGGGCGCCGTACCGGCTGGACTCCGCGCACGGCGGCTGGGGCCGCACCCACGCCCCGGACGCCGCCCACGCGGGCCTGGTCGGCGACATCGCCGCCCTCGTCGACCCGCACCGCACCCTCGCGCCCGGCCGCTACCTCTGACCACCCCACCGATCCTCGAAGGACCGCCATGACCACGACCACCGACGCCGCTGCCGCCACCGACGCCGCTGCCGCCACCGACGCCGCTGCCGCCATCGCGCCCGCCCCCGCCGACCGCGCGCACGTCCCCGACACCGCCGAGGCGATCCTCGCGCACGCCCGCACCCTCGTCCCGCTGCTGCGCGAGGCCGGTCCCCGCATCGAGGCCAACCGCACCCTGCCCGACGACATCGTCGCCCTGCTGCGCGACGGCGGCGTCTTCCGCGCCGCCATGCCCAAGACCTGGGGCGGCCCCGAACTCACCTCCATGCAGCAGTGCGAGCTGATCGAGACGCTCGCCACCGGCGACGCCTCCACCGCCTGGTGCGCCATGATCGGCATGGACTCCGGCATCTACTCCGGCTATCTCGACGACGACGTGGCCCGCGCGATGTACCCCTCGCTCGACCTGGCCAACTCCGGCTGGATCTACCCGCAGGGCCGCGCCGTGCGCACCGAGGGCGGCTACCGGCTCACCGGGCGCTGGAAGTTCGGCTCCGGCTCCGCCCACTGCGACTGGCTCGGCGCCGGCTGCCTGATCGTGGACGAGGACGGCAACCCGGAGCCCGACCCGGTCTCCGGCGAGCCCACCCACTGGCGGGTGCTGATCTCGCGGCCCGACGCCTACACGTTCCACGACACCTGGCACACCACCGGCCTCGCCGGCTCGGGCAGCCAGGACTACTCCTGCGAGGACCTGTTCGTCCCCGAGGAGCGCTCCTTCAGCTTCTCCGACCCGCGCCGCACCGGCCCCCTGCACTCCAGCCCCGACGCGATCCTGCGCAAGATGTCCGGCATCCCCCTCGGCGTGGCCCGCGCCGCGCTCGACCACGTACGGGCCATGGCCGCGCACCGCACCGACCGCGAGACCGGCACCCCCTGGGCGCAGGACCACCGCGTGCAGAGCACCATCGCCCGGCTGGAGGGCGAACTCCTCGCCGCCCGCTCGGGCGTGTACGCCAGCCTCACCCGGCAGTGGGACGCGCTGGCCGGCGGCACCGAGCTCACCGACGACGCCCGCGTCGCCACCGCCATCGCCCGCCGGCACGCCTTCCGTACCGCCCGCGACATCGTCCAGACCCTCTTCGACCTCGTCGGCGGCTCCTCCGTCTACAAGCCGTCGCCGCTGGACCGCTGGCTGCGCGACGCCTGGACCATGAACCAGCACGCCGTCGCCCAGGACTCGATCCTCCAGCTCACCGGCAACGTGCTGCTCGGCGGCAAGTCGACCAGCCCCTTCTTCTAGACGACCGCCCGACGGACGTCGCAGAGACAGGTCGACGAGAAGAACTGGTCGATGAGAAAGGTGTTACGACCTATGGCGCCCACCGCCCCCACCGCCCGCACCGCCCCGGCATCCACCGCTTCCCCGGCCCCGCAGGACCCCGCGGACCGGATACGCGTCGTGCTGTTCTCGGAGGTCAACTCCAAGCTCGGCTCGCCGTTCCTGAGCATGCTCCACGGCCATCCGCAGGTCGATCTCGCCGCGGTGGTCACCTCCCCGCACGGCAAGCGCTGTTCGTACTTCACCGACGACCCGGAGCAGGTCGATCTGGTCACCCAGGGCGCCGCGCTCGGCGTGCCGGTCCTGAGACCGTCGTCGGTCAACCTGCCGTCGTTCGTGGACGAGTTGGAGGGGTACGGCGCCGACTACTTCCTCGTCGCCAACTTCCAGCAGATCCTGCGCGAGCGCCTGCTGTCGGTGCCCCGGGTCACGGCGGTCAACTTCCATCCGTCCCCGCTGCCCGCCTTCGCCGGCCTGTCGCCCTTCTACTGGATGATCCGCGAGGGCGCGACCGAGTCCGCGGTCTCCGCCATCGAGATGGCACCCGTCCTCGACAGCGGCGACCTGATCATGCAGCACGAGGTGCCGCTGACCGGCGACGAGACCGCCATCGACCTGCGCACCGCCCAGGAGCGGGCCAACGTCCTGATGCTCCTGGAGCTCATCCCGCAGCTCGTCGACCGCAGTTACCGGCCGATCCCGCAGGACCCGTCCCGGCGCTCGTACTTCGGCCGCCCCACGGACGCCGACCTGCGCCTGGACTTCCGGCTGCCGGCCGCCGTCGTGGCGCGGCACGTCCGGGCCGGCTACCGCTCGCCCGGTGCCTGGACGGCGGACGAGGCGGGCCGCCGCGTGCGGATCCTGTCCGTCGACCCCGCGCCCGCGGGCGCGCCGGAGCAGGCACCGGTGCCGGGCCTCGTCGTGCACGGCGCGGCGGGCCGGGTGTTCGCGGGCTGCGCGGACGGCTGGCTGGAGGTGCGCACCACCGAGAGCGACGGCCGGGAGACCCCTGCCGCCGCCACCGGGCAACTGCCGGACGGTACGCGCCTGGTCGCCCCGCCCACGCCCGCTCCGGCCCCGACGGCACCCTCCGATCCCGCTACCACCGAAGCCCGCACCGAAACCCCCGACCAAGCCCGCACCGAAGCCCCCGCCCCCGTCCCCCTCCCCGTCCCCTGAGGTCCGTACCCATGTCACTGAACGAACAGCTCCACGGCGAGCACCCGCCGACCGTCGGCAAGGTGCTGCACATCCCCGCCGGCCGAGGTCCTTCCGTCTGGCTCAACGGCGACGTCTACACCGTCAAGGTCGACACCGCGCAGTCCGGCGGCACCATCACGCTGCTGGAGGCGTCCGTCCCGCCCGGCGGCGGGCCGCCCGCCCACGACCACCGCAACGAGGACGAGGCCTTCTATCTCCTCGAAGGCGAGCTGGAGTTCTTCGCCGACGGGCAGACGTACGACGTGCGGGCCGGCGACTTCGTCTTCGTCCCCAAGGGCACCGTGCACCGCTTCCGCAACAAGGGCCTGCACCCCGCCAAGCAGTTGCTGATCTTCACCCCGAGCGGTTTCGAGGAGTTCTTCCTCCAGGCCGGCGTCGAGGCCCGTCCCGGTGAGCCGATCCCGGTCTTCGACCCGGCCGACAACCCCCGGGCCAAGGAGATCGCCGCATCGCTCGGCTCGTACCAGATCGCCGAGTCGCCCGCCCGCGGCGCGAACGGGGCGTGAGCGTCGTGCCCTTCGCCATCTACGTCCTGGGTCTGGGCATCTTCACCATGGTCACCAGCGAGTTCCTGGTGGCCGGGCTCATGCCCCAGCTCTCCGAGGACCTGGGCGCCGGTATCCCGCAGATCGGCTACCTGGTCTCCGTCTACGCCGCGGCCATGGCCCTCGGCGGCCCCCTGCTGACCGCCCTGCTGCTGAGGCTGCGTCAGAAGAACGCCCTGATCCTGCTGTACGTCGTCTTCCTCGCCGGCCAGGCGCTCGGCGCCCTCGCCACGGGCTACGGTCTGATGGTCGCCGCCCGGCTCGTGACCGGCGCCGCCTCCGGCGCGTTCTTCGGCGTCGCGCTCGCCGTGTGCGTCCGCGTCACCGGGCCCGAGGTGCGCGGCCGGGCCACCTCCATCGTGCTCGGCGGTCTGATGGTCGGCACCGTCCTCGGCCTTCCGCTGTCGCAGCTCGCGGGGGAGCGGTACGGCTGGCGGTTCGCGTTCTGGGCGGTGGCCGCGCTGGCCGCGCTCGCCCTGGCGGTCACCTGCGGCGCGGTCCCGGCCCTGCCGAAGGAGGAGGCCGGCGGCGACGGCGGCTCCGTACGGGCCGAACTGGGCGCCTTCCGCAACGCCCGGCTGTGGGCCGCGTTCGCCACCAGCATGCTGATCATCGGCGCCACCTTCGCCGCCTTCTCGTACTTCGTGCCGATCCTCACCGACGTCACCGGCTTCGCCGCCGGCACCGTGCCCCTGTTGCTGGTGCTCTACGGCGCCGCCACCGTCCTCGGCAACGCCGTGGTGGGCCGGCTCGCCGACCGCCACACCATGGCGGTGCTCGGCACCGGTCTGGCGCTCAACACCGTGTTCCTGACGGTGTTCGCGCTCGGCGCGGGCAACCCGGCGACGGCGCTCGCCGCGATGACCGGCATCGGTCTGGTCGGCGTGACGATGAACCCGGCGATGGTGACCCGCGTCATGCGCACGGCCAACGACCGCCCGCTGGTCAACACCGTCCACACCTCCTTCATCACCCTCGGCGTGGTGGTCGGGTCCTGGGTCGGCGGCATCGGCGTCGCGCACTGGGGCCTGCGCGCCCCGCTGTGGACGGGCGCGGCCATGGCGGTCCTCGGACTGCTGACGCTGCTGCCCGAAGCGCTGCGCCGGACCGCGCGGTCGGCCCCCTCCGAGGCGTCCGCCTCCTCCGACCCGTCCTCCGACCCGTCCTCCGACGCCTCCTCCGACGCCTCCTCCGCCGCCCCGTCCGCGCCGCCCTCCGCCGCGGACCCCTCGCTCCCGACCACCGAAAGGCCGACCCGTGTCTGACTCCACCCCGCCGTCCTCCGCCCCCGCGCCGGGGGACCGGGTCGCCCTGGTGACCGGCGCCAGCCGCGGCATCGGCGCCGGCATCGCCCGCAGGCTGGCCGCCGACGGGATCCGGGTGGCGCTCACGTACACCCGGGGCGCCGAGGCCGCCGACGAGGTGGTCGCCGCGATCGAGCGCGCGGGCGGCACGGCCCTGGCGATCCGGGCGGACGCCGCCGGGCACGAAGGTCCGGTCGCCGCCGTGGAGGCGGCGGTCGCGCACTTCGGCCGGCTCGACATCCTGGTGAACAACGCCGGGTACATGGACCTGAGCGGGGCCGAACTGACCGACGTACCCGCCGAGGTGGTCGACCGGACGCTGCACGTCAATGTGCGCGGCGCGCTGCTCACGGCGCAGGCCGCGGCCCGGCACCTGCCCGACGGCGGCCGGATCGTGAACATCGGCTCGTGCCTCGGTGAGCGCGTGCCGGGCGCCGGGATGACCCCGTACGCCGTGAGCAAGGCCGCGATCCTGGGCCTCACCCGCGGGCTGGCGCGGGACCTGGGTCCGCGCGGGATCACCGTCAACCAGGTCAGCCCGGGTCCGGTCGACACCGACATGAACCCGGCCGACGGGCCGACGGCCGGCTTCCAGCGGGCCGGCACCGCGCTTGGCCGGTACGGCGCTCCGTCCGACATCGCCGAGGCGGTCGCCTATCTCGTCTCGCCCGGCGCCGCGTTCGTCACCGGCGCCACCCTCGCGGTGGACGGCGGCACCACCGCCTGACGTGCGCGACACAGGAGCCGGGCCGTCGGCGGACGACCCGGCTCCGACGGCCCGGCTGGGGGAGGACCCTCACCGATTTCGTACGCGCCGCACAATGCTTTCGGATTCCCGGCGGTCATTGCGAGGCGCGTGACACCCTGCGGGCGTAATTCGCAGGAAATCACTCGCTGAGACCCAGCATTTCGATGATCGCCTCGACTTCGCGGCGATACACCTCGGACGGGTCGACGATCTGCTGGCCGAGGTGGCCGAACACCTCCAGCATCACCGGGCCGTACATCCGCCCCCAGATCCGCAGCGTCAGCCCGAGCGCCTGCGGCGGCAGGTGCGGGAACTGCTCGCGGGCCGGGGAGGCCAGCGACTCCTTGAAGTCGGACCACTCGGCCTCGTCCTCGCGCAGTGCCGCCGGTACGTGGTCCCAGGCGCCGGCGACCACGTCCAGCAGCGCCATACAGCAGCGTCGCGCCGCCCGGGTGACGTCCTCCGGCGGGCTGAAGCCGGGCAGGCCGTCGCCGTAGATGAGCCGGAACGCCGCCGGGTTCGCGACCGACCAGGTGCGGAACGTGTCGCAGACCGCGCGCACGCGTCCGGCCGCCTCCTCGGGCGGGAGCGCGGCCAGGGCGGCCTCGTGGGAGTCGGCCAGCTCGTTGTACGCGTCCGCCGCGAGGGTGCAGATCAGCTGGTCGCGGGTGTCGAAGTAGCCGTACAGCGCCGCCGCCGTCATGCCCAGCTCACGGGCGATGCCCCGCAGCGTGATGCCCGAAGGGCCCGACTCCGCCAGCGCCTTCAGGGCGGCTTCCTTGATCTCCGCGATCGTCTGCTGGCGGAGCCGCGCGCGACGGGTGGGCTTCGTTTCCATGCTGCTGTCCTCCTGGTCGGGGGCAGAACTATACGGTGTTTGGTTCGCAGCGTACCCCTGGTACAGTAAACGCCGTTAATAAAGTGATTGCCGATTGGGCGCGCTTTTTCCGCCCTCCGCCATTACGTCCCGCCTTTGCCCCGCCTTTGCCGTCCGGCGGAAGCCCGAAGACATCCCACGCGCCACCCGTTCCTCCCCACCCCCGCCTGCCGCGCCGCGATCCCGGTTACCGTGGTTCCGTCGTCGCCGCGGGGAGCGGAGGCGCGGCGGGGACCACGGGCGGAGGGGGTTTTCTGCATGGGGGGTCGGGCGCGCACGCGCTGGTGGCGCACGGGCGGCGTGCTGGGCGTGCTGCTGGTGTGCGCCGGGGCCGTCGGACTGTTCCGCTCGCTGCCGAAGGGGGACGTGGACCCGTTCGGCGCGCTGATGGGAGGGCTGGGCGCCCTCCTCGGCGGCCTGGGGCTCGCGTTCGCCGTCCGCCAGTACCTGCGGGAGCGGGAGAGCGGCGCGGCAGGCGCGCTCGCCAAGGCCGTCCGCGCCCACGAGCGGAGCCAGTACGACAACGTCCTCGGCCCGAGCCGGGTGGTCATGCCGGTCCGGCTCCGCTTCACGCCGCCACCGGGAGCCGCGGACGGCGGGCCGGGGGCCGTCTCCGAGACGGAGTGGGAACGCGTCGCGGACCTCTACCTGGCGCTGCCGGCGGGCGGCGGCCGGCGGCTCGCGGTCACCGGCGGATCGGGCAGCGGCAAGTCGCTGCTCGCCAAGGCCCTCACCCTGGAACTGGCGGCCCGGCACGCTGAGGGCGCGTGCGGAGTCCCCGTCCTGCTGCCGCTGTCCTCGTGGACCGGTCCGCCGGAAGGGGCGGATCCGGCGGACGAGGCGTTTCACCGGGCGTTCCGGAGCTGGCTCGTGGAGCAGGTCGCGGGCGTCTACACGCGGTCCCCGCGGCTCGTGGAGCAGGTGATCGACGACGCGGTCCTCGTCCTCGACGGCCTCGACGAGCTGGACGGCCGGGACGAGACCGCCCGTCCCCGCGCGCGGGCGCTGCTCGCGTACCTCCGCGTCAACCGGCGGCGGCCGGGGAACGTGATCCTCACCTGCCGGACGCACGTGTACGAGCGCTTCGGGGCACCGGTTCCGTTCGCCGGCGCGGCCCGGGCCGAACTCCTCGACATACCGGGCGAGATGGCGCAGGCGTACCTCCTGCGGCACAGCGCCTGGCTGGACGGGGGGAGCACCGAACGGTGGGACCCCCTGCTGGAGGACATCCGTACGGCCCCCGACGGGCCGCTGGCCCGGGAACTGCGCACCCCCTGGCGCCTGACGGTCGTCGCGCAGGCCTACCACGCCCGTGGGGACGACGTACCGGACGACAGCGGCGATCCCGCCGACCTCGTGTCCCGGTGGGGCCACCGGGCCCTGCTGCGGCGCTTCGCGGCGGAGTACGCCGACCGCCCCTGGTGGCCCGCGGAATGGGACCGGGCGCCGCTCGGGGAACGGCTGCGCGCGGCCGTCGACTCCCCGGTCGCCGAGGACATGCGGGCGGAGGCCGAGGAGTACCTGATGGCGCTGTACCTCCCCGCCGCGCTGGCCGCGCACCCCCGACCGCGCCGCCGTCACGACGCCGCGCGGGTCCACTCCTGGCTCGCCCTGCTGGCCACGCACCGGGAGACCGACCCGTACCTCCTCGCGGGCCGGCCGCCGTCCCTCCCCGCACTCTCCGCCAGCCGCGCCGACCTGACGCCGCACCGCCTGTGGCCGCTGGGCGGCCGCCGCCTGGTGCGCGGGGCGGACGCGGCGCTGGCGACCGCCGTCGCCCTGCTCGTCACCGGGCTCGCGCTCGGCACCGTCGGACTGAGCGCGGACCTGATGCTGTGCGGACTGCTCATGCTCTCCACCGCGCTCGCCGCGGCGGAGGCGTGGCGGCACGACCTGCTCACCGGCGGGATCGAGCACGTCAGCGCGCCCCGGCGGGTGCTGGGCATCCCGTTCCGCCACCTCACGCGGGCCAACCGGCTGCTGCTCGGGGCGTGGGCCGGCGGCGGGTACGGGCTGTCGGTGGGATACCGCCTCGTCGGCGTCGAGGTGACCGGGCTTGCCGACGTCCCCGGGGCGCTGTGGGGAGCGATGATCGCGGGGGCCGTGCTCGGCATGCCCCTCACGAGCCTCTCGTCCGTCGAGACCTGGAGCACCGTCCGGGGCGCCGCGCACGGCAGGCGGCACCGTGTCTTCCTCGTGTGCGCGGCCGCGCGCCGGCGCCTCCCCCTGCGCCTCGGACGCTTCCTGACCTGGGCGCACGAGGGCGGCCTGCTGCGGGTGGACGGCACGTCGTTCCGCTTCCGGCACGACGAGTTCGAGCAGTACCTGTGGCGGCGGTACTGGCGTCCGCGCCTCGTCCCGGCGGCGGTCGACACCGCGGAACGGACGCTCCTGGACGGCGACCACGCGCCGGACCCGCGGACGGCGGCCCACCGCGTACGGCAGGGGGTCCGCGGGCTGGCGGAGCACCGCGGGAACCTGTCCCTGATCTGCCCGGACAGCGTCGTCCGCGCGGCCCGCGCGACCGAGGAGGAACTCGCGTCCTGGGCCGCGCGGCTCGACTCCGCCGCCGGTGAACCCGCGGTGGCCGAACAGCGCCGCGCGGCGGCACAAGCCGTTCACCGCTTCCGGGAGGCGGCCGAGAGCACCTGCTGACGCCGGCCCGCGTGCGGGGGAGGACCCGGTGCGGGCGGGTGCCGGTGCGGGATCGGTGGCGCGGTCCAGGGTCAGGAGGTCTCGGCCGGAGGCACGCGGAGGGCGAGGACGGCCACGTCGTCGTCGTTGTCGGAGGGACGGGCCTCCATCAAGGCGTCGATGAAGCTCTCCAGCGGGTCGCCGGCGTGACGCGCGGCGCGGCGGCGCAGCCGTTCCAGCCCGTCGTCGATGGGGTGGCTCGGGGACTCGATCAGCCCGTCGGTGTAGAGCACCAGGGTCGACCGGGGCGGCAGGACGCAGGTGGCGTCGGTGCGGCGGAGGCCCGTCTGGGCGCCGAGCAGGATGCCGTGCCCGTCGGACAGGTGGCGGCTCCGGCCGTCGGCGGTGACCAACAGGGGTGGAGGGTGGCCCGCGTTCGCCCAGTGCAGCTCCCACTGCCCGTCGGACCGGGGCTGGAGCCGGCCCAGGATCATCGTCGCCATGCCCACGTTGGTGATGTGGGGGAGGGACCGGTCGAAGCGGTCCACGATGACGTTCGGCGGTTCCTGCTGGGACCAGGCGTAGGCGCGCAGGATGTTGCGCAGCTGGGCCATGCCGGCCGCGGCGTCCAGATCGTGCCCGGCGACGTCGCCGATCACCAGGGCGAGTGACTGGTCGGGCAGACGGAACACGTCGTACCAGTCCCCGCCCACTTGGGAGGCGTAGGGGGCGGAGAGGTAGCGGGCGTTCATCTCCAGGCCGGGCACGCTCGGCAGCCGCGGCAGCAGGTGGCGTTGCATGGTGTCGGCGACCTTGCGCTGACGCTGGTAGAGCCGGGCGTTGTCCAGCGCGAGACCGGCGCGGCGGGTGATGTCCTCCAGGAGCGGGATCTCGGAGGTCGTGAACGGCTCGGGGCGGCTGGACCGGCCCAGGGTCAGCGCGCCGAGAACCTCGCGCAGGCCCCGGATGGGGGCGATGACCGCGGAGTGCATCCCGGTGGCCTCGAAGAGCCGGCGCTGCTCGATGGCGATGTGGGTGTCGGGCGGCCCTTGGTACGTCTGCGGGGTCGCCAGCGTGGACCCGGCGCCGCGCAGCGCCCGGGACAGCGGCAGCGGAGAGGTCTCGGGGACGGAGAGCAGGCTCCCCTGCAGATCCGGCCGGCGGATGATGCCCCCCTCGTCACCATGGGCGACGAGGGTGCGCTGGACATGGCCGCTCTCCGTGATCAGGTCGACCACCATCCAGTCGGCCAGCATGGGGATGACCAGCCTGACCAGCCGGTCCAGCGCCTCGTTGACGTCGAGGGTGGCCGTCAGCCGCGTGGTGGTCTCGGCCAGCAGGGCCAGCCGCTCCAGCTCGGGAAGCAGGCCCGTACGGAGGGTGGACGCCGGAAGGGGCACGGCGGCCGGGTCGTACGCGTGGAAGACCACCAGGGCCCCGGTCTCGTGGGCGGTGAAGCGCAACGGGCTCACCATCCAGGACGCGGTCAGCAGGGTGCCGTCGCCGCGCGCGAAGAAGTCCTGCTTCTCCTGGCGCGCCTGGCCGCTCATGAAGGCTTCGATGATCGAACACTGGGTGCGCGGCATGCGCATCCCGTTGGCGTCCCGGTGGAGGAGCTCGTGCGCGTCCTGCCCCAGAACCTCGTCCGCGCTCAGGCCGAGCAGCAGCTCGGCCTGCGCGTTCATGGCGACCAGAGCCCAGTCGGCGTCCACGGCGTAGGCCCCGGCGCCCAGCCGGTCCAGAGCCCCGCCCAGCAGCCGCTGCAGCGTGCCCCACCGCTCACGAGGGCTCACGGGCCCCGCCGTGTCCCGCATCCCGCACCTCCACGCTCCGGAACGGCCAGTGCGCCCGGTGCCCGGCCCCAGGCCGGACGGCGGGGCCGGCCACGGCACCGGCAGCCACGCGGGGACACGGCGCTGTCGCTGCTCAGGGACGGCTGAGTAACACAGGCACCGTACACGGTGGGCCCCGGCCACCACGTCCCGCGCCCACACGGCACCGGAAGCACGGCCGAGCCCCGGGGCAGGGCGGTGCGCCCACCCGGCACCGGCCGGAGGGCGGCGCGTCGGCGTCAGCGGGCCATGGTCTCGATCAGGTAGTAGGGGGCCGCCTCCGGCAGCGGCGTCGCCGACACCACGAACAGCCCCGCGCGGCGGCACACCTCCTCGAAGTCCCCGCGGGTACGTTCCCTCCCGCCCAGGTTCACCAGCATGTTGAGGTCGCTGAGGTACGTGATCCCGCCGTCCGCGGCGTGCGCGGCGGCGCCGGTGCCCACGACGTCGGGAAGCACCGGCTCCACGATCAGCACGCGGCCGCCGGGCGGCAGCGCCTCGCGGCAGTGGCCGAGGATCGTGACCGCCTGATCGTCCGACCAGTCGTGCAGGACGCTCTTGATCAGGTACAGGTCCGAGCCGCCCGGCACGGAGTGGAAGAAGTCGCCCGCGGCCAGGGAGCAGCGGTCCGCCACTCCGTGCCGGTCCAGCGTCTCCGGTGCCTGGGCCAGACCCTCCTCGGTGTCGTGGAGGACGCCGAGGAGCGCCGGGTGCGCGGCGAGTACGCCGGCCAGGACGCTTCCGTCGCCGCCGCCGACGTCGGTGACCGACGTGAACCGGCCGAAGTCGTAGGCGTACGGCAGCACGGCGGCGGTCTCCCCGGAGGCCTGGCTCATCGCCGCGTTGAAGTCGGCGGACAGCTCGGGGTGCCGGCCGAGATGGCTGAAGAAGTCGGTGCCGAAGACGGCGTCGAACGCGACGCCACCGGTGCGGACGCTGCTGTCCAGGCCGTCCCAGGCCCGCACGATCGCCGGGTCGGTGAACATGCGGGCGAACGAGAGGAGCGAGTCGGGGCGGCCGGCACGGAGAAGGGCGCCGGCGGCGGTCACCGAGAACGTGTCGGATGCGTGCTCCTCCAGCAGGCCCAGTCCCGCCAGGGCGCGCAGCAGCCTCGTCATGGGCTGGTGCGCGGCTCCCGCGTCGGCGGCGACCTCGCCGGCCGGCCGGCCGTCCGCCGTCGCCGATCAGGTCGAAGACTCCGAGCCGCAACGCGGCGCGCAGGGTCTGCGAGGCCATGCTTCCGAAGGCGAGCCGGACGATCAGACCTCGGTCGTCCCTGGCCTCTTGGGCGGTGGAGGCGGCGGTGGCGGTCGTGGCGGTGTCCATGGTGGTCACGGATGACACTTCCTTCCTCGTCGGGAGGGATGAGATGACGGGGTTGTTCCGGGGCAGGGGTCAGAGGCCGGCCAGGGCAGTCGGGGTGCACCCGGCGAAGGCGAGGACGTCGCGGTGGAGGTGGGACTGGTCGGCGTATCCGTGCGCCAGGGCGACGTCCGCGGCGCTGCCGCCCGCGCGCAGGGCCCGGGCGGCCCGGTCGAAGCGGACGAGCATGGCGGCGCGCTTGGGCGTGAGGCCGACCTGGGCCGTGAACCGGGACCACAGCCGCTTGCGGCTCCACCCGCAGGACGCGGCGAGGTCGTCGACCCGTACCCGGCCGCCGTGCGCCACGATGGTGTCCCACACACCGGCGACCTCGGGCGTCATCGCCCGGCCCCGGGCGGCCCGGCGGGCGAGGAACTCGCTGACCAGCGTGAAACGTTCCTGCCACGTGGTGGCGGCGGCGACCCGTTCGCGGAGCTGCCGTTCCTGCCGCCCCCACAGGTCGTCCAGGCCGGCGACCGCCCCGCGCAGTTCGTGCGGCGGCACACCCAGCAGCGCGTAAGCGGTGCCGGGCGACAGGCACATCTCGACGCACTAGACGTCCCGGCCGTGGATCCGCGTGGGACCGGGCGACAACGAAGCGACCAGGCCGGGATGAGCGCTCGGGCGCGCCGTGGGCCGTGGCGCGGTGCCGCCCTCGACCGTGAACGGGGCGTCTCCCAGGCCGATGACGACGACCACGGCCGGCTGGGGCAGCACCCGCAGGTCCAGCGGCCGGCCGACGCGGTCCCGGAATCCGGCCATCCGGACACCGGGAACGGCGGGCACGCCCGCGGGCCGTGCCACTTCCCACCCGCTGTCGGCCGCATGACCGCCGCCGGAACCCTGGTCCACGGCCAGGGCCGCGGCCACGGCCCGAGCCTCCGCATCCACGTCGTCGCTGTGCATGCCCCCACCCTGACGGACCCGGCCCGCCCCGTCTTGGAAGAAAGTTCCCCGGGCCGATGCGCGGAGCGTCCACGGTCGCGCGAGGGCCACGGAGGGCGGTCTCGCCGTACGCGCTATGCTGCGAGAGCCCCGCGGGGGAAGTCCGGTCGAAGTCCGGCGCTGACCCGCAACGGTAGACGGAGCCCGACTCGTGGCGCCGTGAGCCCGATTACCCGCGGTGGTGAAGGCCCCTGTCGAATCGCCGTGGACTGCGAGAGGGTGCTGCGCAGGGCGCCCCGCGTCCCGGGCTGCTCCTTTGCTCCAGCAGGTGCACGGCCCGAGCGAAGGCGACCCGCCGGTGGTCACACCCCTGGAACGCACACCCGCGCCGCCCCTCCCCACGGCCCGCAGCGGAGCCGACTCCGCGCCGTCCCGGCGCGTGTCACTGCCGCTTCTCCTTCCGGTCCTCTCCGCCGGTCTCCTGCTCTCCGTCGTGTGCGGGGCGGGACTGGGGGCCTCGGGGCTGTCCTGGGGACAGGTGCTGCGCTTTCTGTGGGCCGGGCTGACCGGCGGAGCGATATCGGCGGACGAGGTCGCGGCCTACACCATCGTGTGGGAACTGCGCTTTCCGCGAGCCGTGCTGGCCGGGGTCGTCGGAGCCGGACTGGCGGCCATCGGAGTCGCCGTCCAGGCCATGGTCCGCAACGCCCTCGCCGACCCGTTCGTCCTCGGCATCTCCTCCGGCGCGGCCGTCGGCGCCAACGCCGTCCTCCTCTTCGGCGCCTTCGGTGCTCTCGGACTGTGGGCCCTGTCCACGGCGGCCTTCCTCTCCGCGCTCCTCGCCATGGCGCTGGTCTACGCGATCGCCCGCACCGCCGGCGGCCTGACCCCGCTTCGGCTGGTGCTGACGGGCACCGCGATGTACTACGGCTTCTCGGCCGTCACCGCGTTCATGGTGTTCGCGGCGGAACGCGGCGAGGCGGCCCGCTCCGCGATGATGTGGCTGCTCGGCAGCCTCGGCGGAGCCAGCTGGGCCTCCGTGCCGATCGCCGCGGGAGCCGTCCTCGCCGGTCTCGCCCACCTCATGGTGTCGGCGCGTCGCCTGAACGCGCTGGCGATGGGCGACGAGACCGCGGCCGCCCTGGGGGTGGACGCGGGGAGGCTGCGCAAGGAGCTGTTCCTGGTCTGCGCCGCCGTCACCGGCGCCGTGGTCGCGGTGAGCGGGGCGATCGGCTTCATCGGCCTCATGGTTCCGCACGCCGCGCGGATGCTGGTCGGCGCGGACCACCGCCGGCTGCTGCCCGTCGCGGCCCTCTCCGGAGCCGTACTGCTGATCTGGGTGGACATCCTGTCGCGGGTGGTGCTCGCGCCCGTCGAGCTGCCGGTGGGCGTGCTGACCGCCGTCATCGGCGTCCCGTGCTTCGTCCTGCTGATGCGCCGCCGCTCCTACACCTTCGGAGGCAAGTGATGCGGGTCGACATCGACGTCCTGACGGTCGAGATCGCCGGCGCGCGGCTGGTCGAGGAGGTCACCCTGTCCGCGGACGGCGGGCAGGTCGTCGGCCTCGTGGGGCCCAACGGCAGCGGCAAGTCCACCTTGCTGCGCTGCGTGTACCGCGCCCTGCGCCCCACGGCGGGCACGGTACGGCTCGGCGGTGAGGACCTGCACTCCCTCAGCGCGCGCGAAGGCGCCCGCCGGCTGTCCGCCCTGCCCCAAGAGGCGGTCACCGAGTTCGACTTCACGGTCGCCGAGGTCGTGGCGATGGGGCGGCTGCCGCACCAGGGGCCGGTGGCACGGACGACCGACGAGGACCGCAAGGCGTGCGAGGCGGCGCTGCTTCGGGTCGGCGCCGGCCACCTCGCCGACCGCGGCTTCCTCACCCTCTCCGGCGGCGAGAAGCAACGGGTCCTGATCGCCCGGGCGCTCGCCCAGCAGCCCCGCGTCCTGGTTCTCGACGAGCCGACCAACCACCTCGACATCGCCCAGCAGCTGGAGGTCCTGGCCCTCGTGCGCGACTGGGGGTCCCCCAGGACGGAGCCCGGGGACGGCGTGACCGTGCTCACCGCACTGCACGACCTCAACCTCGCCGCGCTCCACTGCGACGTGCTCTATGTCATCCACAGGGGCCGGATCGTCGCCTCCGGCGCTCCGCACGAGGTGCTCACGCCCGCGCTGCTGGCCGAGGTCTTCGGCGTACGGGCCCACCGGGTGCCGCATCCCGAGACCGGCGCCGTGCAGCTGCTCTTCGACCGTCTTCCGTCCTCCCGTCCCGCTTCCTGAGGAGTCGTCGCCACCATGCCGAAGTCCGTACGCCCCGCCGCGCTCGCCCTCGCCGCCGCCCTGGTGCTCACCGGTTGCGGAGCGCAGGTCACCCCGGAGAACGGCGCGGGGGGTGGTGCCGAGGCCCGCGACGGGCACTACCCGGTCACCATCGAGAACTGCGGCCGGAAGAAGAGCTACGACAAGGCCCCGCAGCGCGTGGTCACCAATGACGTGGGGATCACCGAGATCATGTTCGCGCTCGGGCTCGAGGACCACATGGCGGGCTACGTGATGCCCGACGACAGGGGCGACCTCACGTCCGTCCCCTGGAAGGACGGCTACAGCAAGACCACGTGGCTCTCGAAGAAGACGATCAACAAGGAGCTGGTGCTCGACGCCCGCGCCGACCTGGTCTTCGCGGGCTGGAACTACGGCTTCAACGAAGGCGAGGGCTTCACCCCCGCCCAGCTGGAGAAGGTGGGCATCGACTCGTACCTGCTGAGCGAGTCGTGCCGCAACGGGCGGGAAAAGGCACGGGGGGTGATGCCGCCGCTCGAAGCGCTGTACACCGACCTGCGGAACCTGGGAAGGATCTTCGACGTCGAGGCACGCGCGGAAGCCCTCGTCGCCGGCTTCGAGAAGACGGTGGCCGACGCACAGGCCACGGCCCTGAAGGGCGCCGACCGTCCGCGCGTCTTCCTCTACGACGACGGGCAGGACAAGCCGCTGACGTCGGGCCGGTACGCCGGGCCGCACGACATCATCACCAAGGCGGGCGGGGACCACGTCATGAAGGACCTCGCAGACAGCTGGGCGACGGTCGGCTGGGAGACCGTCGTCGAGCGCGACCCCGAGGTGATCGTGATCAACGACTACGGTGACACCAGCGCGGAGCAGAAGCGCCGGTTCCTGAAGTCCTACCCGCCGCTCGCCGGCGTCTCGGCCGTGAAGAACGACCGGATCGTCGTCCTCGACTACGCCGAGCTGGTGGAGAGCCCGCGCAACCCCGCGGCCATCGCCTCGCTCGCCGCGGACCTGAGGCGTTTCGCCTCGTGACCTGACGAACGGCGACACCTCGGCGGCCGGAGCCGGCCGGCCTACCCGAAGAGGTGGCGGTCGGCCCGGCTCCAGGCGACGCGGCGGGCCAGGTCGTCGAGGTACCCGTCGGCGACCGACAGGAACCGCCGTGGAGGGCGCGGGAGTTCGGTGTTCACGTTCCTCCTTCGAGGGAGGCCCGGGTGTCGGGCCCGTACACACCCTCGGGATCCCCCGACAGACCGCGGTCGCGCTGGAGCTGCGCGACTCCGCGGCGGGTCGCCTTGTCGTAGGTTCCGGTGGTGGTGACGTAGGTGAAACCCTGGCCGAAGAGCAGCTGTTGCAGTCGTGTCACGTCGGGGCCGCTGTCGCCCATGCGGAGGGTGCGTGGTTCGGCAGGCGCCGGTGAACCGGTCGTGTTCCGGGGCGGACTCGGTGTCAGGCTTCCGTCTGTCCAGCCGGGTTCGTTGCCGGAGTCCTCGGCAGGGACGCGCGGTGGGGCGGCGGATACGGCGGGGGTTGGGGCGGATCCGGCGGGCTTCGGCGCGTCGGCGGACGGAGTCGCGCCGGAGGGTGTCCGGCCCGGTTCTCCGGGGACCGGGGCGGTGGCGCTCGGGGCCGTCTTCGCGGACGCGGCGACCGGTCCAGAGGCGGTGGGAAGGGCTGAGGGAGGCGCGGAGGCGGGGGCCGCGGGCACGTTCATGCTCGGCAGCGTGCGGCGTACCTGCGACTGTGCCGGGCCCGGCGGCGTATCGCCCCCCAGGACGTGCAGGGCGCCGCCCACGCAGAGGGCGGTCAGGACACCGGCCGCCGCCAGATACCGGCCGGGCCGGAAGCGGCGGCGGCGCCCACTGTGGGGTGCCGCGCGTCCGGCAGGGGGGCCGAATCCGTCGGGCCGGCTCGCCCCGGCGAGGTCTCCGGAAGAGGGAACGACGGAGGAAACCTCGTCGGGGCGATGGGGCATGCTGCGTTCTTTCGGAGCTGTGGAGCTGCGGAGCTGCGGATCGGCGGTCAGGCGCGGCTGTCGGCGCGGCGGCGGCGGACGACGACCAGGCCGGCGCCGGCGAGCAGCAGGACCGAGGCGGCGGCAGCGATCACGGTGACGTTCCCGCCGCCCGTCTCGGCCAGGTCACCCTCGGACCCGGCCGGGGCCGTGGCGGGGGACGAGGACGGCGACGGGGCTCCGGAGGACTCCTCGGACGGGGCCGGGCCGTCCGACACGGTGGCCGAGGCCGTCGGCGTGGCCGGGGCCGCCGAACCGGACGGTTCCGAGGAGGTGGTCGGGGACGCCGGAGCCGCGGTGGTCGCGGCCGGGGCCGTGGTCGTCGGCGCGGACGTCGGCGCGGGCTCCTGCCCGGCGGGAGCGGACGTGGTCGCGGTGGGGGTCGGCTCGGCGGTGCCGGCGGTGCAGTCGCGGGTGCCGCCGTTCCACCAGCTGATGTTCTTCTCCTTGATGACCGGCCGGCCCGGCCCCTCGGGCAGGTCGCCGTGGACCAGTCCGTCCTCGGCGTCCTGCACCCCGTCGTACTTCACACTGCCGCGGTAGAGGTCGACCTGGGCGTAGCAGCCCGCGTCGGGGACGGCGATGTCGAGGGACCCGGTCTCGGCGCCCTTCACCGACACGGTGTCGAAGTCGTGGAAGACCTGCAGCCCGGAGGTGTTCCAGGTGGCCCCGTGGGTGCGGTAGGAGGCGAGGGAGACGGTGCAGCCGGCGCGGTCGCCGGCGGCCCGGACCTGGAGGTGCACCTTGCCGTCGGCGCCGGGCTTCAGCGACATG
Organism: Streptomyces sp. NPDC057854; assembly: GCF_042797055.1. Lineage (NCBI taxonomy): Bacteria > Bacillati > Actinomycetota > Actinomycetes > Kitasatosporales > Streptomycetaceae > Streptomyces > Streptomyces sp. NPDC057854. The sequence goes on along the minus strand of NZ_JBHVMF010000001.1, from coordinate 383,478 downwards.
TCGTCCACCTTCACGGCGGCGGCCCACGCCTGACCGTCCAGGGAGAACTCGCAGTCGCCGCTCAGGTCCTGGGCCGGCACCGCGTCCTCGGCCGTGTACGCGCGGGCGCCGCGGCCCTCCCAGCCCTCGCCGCCCGGTGTCCCCTGCGCCCAGGCCGCCGTACCGCCACCGAGGGTCAGACACACGGCGGCCATGCCACCGACAACGGCGCGCCGCGCCGCAACTGCTGCAGACATACGTTCTTCCGCTCTTGAGCAGCCTTCAGCCGGCGCTGGTGCCGCTCACGGCACGGGCGCCGGCCGAAGGACGAAAGGAATCGGCCGGCGAAGACAGATGCGCCGACCGCCCTGATCGTCAAGCACTCAACTATTGCCGTCAATGCTTTCACCGCTAACAAAATGATCTCGGACTCGGGACCGTTCCCGGCGGGCCGGAGCTCGCTCCGGCCCGTGCCCGCAGCGCAGTCGCCCGTGTGCTGAGGGTGCCACCCCGGCGAGGCGGCGGAACTTCATCGCAGGGGGAAGGCGTTGGCCAGAGTGGTGCGTGATGACACGTGGCCGACGACCGACGGCATGGCGGAAACCGGGGTGGCACGAGTGGCGATGTGGGATCGGCTCAAGGACCAGGCGAGCAGGACTCTCCAGCAGGCACAGGGGACGCGCGGCGGCGGCCCCGGCGGCCACGCGCCGTCGGGCGCGCGGCCCGGTGGTGGTGGTTCCAGGGCCGAGCTCGTGAGCGCGCTGAAGCTGCAGCTCACGTCGCTGAAGACGGAGCTGAAGAGCGGCGCCTTCCGGGACGCCAGCATGGCCATGTGCGCGCTGGTGGCCGCCGCCGACGGGCGGATCGACCCGGCCGAGCGCCGGCACGTCGAATCGCTCATCCTCACCAACGACGTCCTCCAGAACTTCCCCGCCGACCAGCTCCGCCAGCGGTTCCACCAGCACGTCGACCAGCTTTCGGCCGGCTTCGTCCTGGGCAAGGACGTGGTGCTCCAGGAGGTCCGCAAGGTGGCGAAGAAACCCGCCGAGGCGCGGGCCGTCATCCAGACCGGCATCGTGATCGCGGGTGCGGACGGCTTCATCGAGCCCGCCGAGGAGCAGATCATCCGCGAGGCGTGCGCGGCGCTCGGCCTGTCGGCGGCGGAATTCGGCATCTGACCCGCCCACCTCGGCGAAGAGGCGCGTGACCGGGGTGCGGGGCACGATGAGAGAGGTGGTGGTACCCATGGAATATCCCGAGAGCTACGAGCTCGTCTTCCAGGAATCGGCGGCCACCGACGACGTGGTCGTGGTCCGCCGCACACAGCGCGCCGGGCCGGGCGGCTGCCCGGTCTACGAGGACGAGACGGGCATCGTGCGCGCGGAGATCAGCGAGCGGGGCGACATCCGCATGCTCGCGAGCGGCGGCCACCAGGCCCCCTCCTCCCCGGTGGCGGCCCGCCCGCGGAGGTGAGGGCGGGCGCAGAATCAGCGCGGCGGGAGCATCCGGCCTGTCCCGTGCCACGACCACCGGCCCCGCGTTCCGGATCCGGCTGATGCCGCCGGTGGTGGAGCCCTTGCCGAACCGTCCATCGGCGTTCTCGCCCCGGGTGCGGACGGGGGCGCTCGACCCATCTGCGGAGACCTCCGCATGGTGGTCGGCCGCACCTTCGGCCACAGAACTACGGTGTGCAGCCACATACGCGCGCCAGGCCACCCGCCGCGCGTTCCCCTCAGGGCCGGCGGGGGCAGTCGTCCACGCTCGTCGGCGTCTTGTCCGTGACCAGGCGGTTTACGGCGTCGGTGCTCAGTCCGCTGCGCGCGGCCAGGTCGGGAACGCTGACGCCGACGGTCCGGATGGTGACCTCGCTCGGCAGCTCACGGGCGTCCGCGAGCCGCACGCTGTCCGCGGTCACGGCCGTCACCTTCGCTTCCGAGCCGTCGATCACCGTCACACCCAGCTTCCAGGCGCTTCGCGACCGAGCGCCGGCCCCGGGTATGCAGGGACGGGCCGAGGACGCCGCCGCAGACCAGGGTCACCCGGCGGCCGCCATCCGCCGGCTCGGCGGCGGTCTCGATGCCGGTGGGACCGGTGCCGACCACCGTCACCGGGGACGCCGCAGGCGTGGCGTCGAGGGCCGCGCGGAGCCCCTGGGCCTCCTCCAGGGTGGCGAGCGGGCGGGTGGCTTCGCACCCGTTCGGCGTGAAGCGTAAGCGGAGTCAGAGCGTGTGGCGTGGTGCTGCGTACACAGCGTCGAGAACGACGACCAGGAGTCGGCGGGCGGCTTCGGCGTCTTCGTCGTGGGGCGTGGACAGGGCGATTCCCGTGACGAGCCGAAGCAAGTCGTCGGCGGTCAGGTCGGAGCGGGCGGTGCCGTGCCGCTGCGCTGGGATGAGCAGACCGGCTGCCGCGTTCAGGATCAGCTGATGGCAGTCCAGCTCCGGCGTACCTGGGTCGTCGACCATCAGCGCGCTTCCCATGCCGTGGTTGGCGCGGGCGTGAGCCAGGAAGGCGCGCAGCCATCGGGCCAGGGCGCCGTCGGCTGAGTCCGTGCTTAGGGCAGGCGTGGCTGCTGCTGTCGGCGACCCGCCGCCTCACCGTCGCCTCGGGCATCGCCAACATCGCCTTCCGCGAACCGATAGCCACCGCCGCCGCGGCACGCACCCTCGGCGAGGCGTTCCCCGGGCGCTTCATCCTCGGCCTGGGCGGACACCGCGTCGACGACACCGTTCACCACGTCGACGGATACGCCGTACCGACCCGCGGCAAGGCGGTGACCACGATGCGTTCCTACCTGGAGTCCATGGACGCCTCACCCGCCCACGGCCCCACGCCGCACTCCTCCCCGCGGCGCCTGCTTGCCGCCCTGGGGCCGAGAATGCTGAAACTGGCCGCCGAGCGCACCTGGGGCGCCCACACCTACTTCGTGCCCGTCGAACACACGGCACGGGCACGCCAGATCATGGGACCGGACGCGTATCTCGCCGTCGAGCAGGCCGTCGTGCTCGACCACGACCTCGGCCGGGCCCGGGAGGTGGCGACGGCGCACGTCGCCGCATACCTGGCCATGGCACCGCACCAGGAGGCGAACGTACGCCGCCTCGGCTTCGGGGACGAGGACATCGTCGGCGGCCCGAGCCGCAGGCTGGTGGACGCGATCGTCGCCCATGGAGATGCGGAAGCGATCCGCCGACGCGTTCAGCACCACCTCCAAGCGGGAGCCGACCACATCTGCCTCCAAGTACTGACCGCTACGCCGACGCGGCCGCCACTGCGGGAATGGCGCGAGCTCGCCCCCGCTGTGCTGCCCCGTCGTACCCAGGTGGCCGCCTCACGCCCCAGCACCTGATCGCCGGACGCGGCCGGCGGACTGGGAACAAGCCGACCGCGGCGCGGACGGGACGCCGTGGCCTCCTCGCTGCTCCGCGGTGGCGACAAGTCCGCCGTGGTGGCAATCGTCCTGCTGCGGCGCGCCAACGTGTACCGGAGTACGGTATTCGTCAACCGAGGCGCGGCTCGTGCGGGGAGAATCGGTGGGTCGAACCTCCCGTACGCGCCGCACTCCGGCGGGCAGGGTCCGGCGGGAGACAGGGAACGGCTCGGAGTTCGACACGTTCGGCGTGGCTGCCTGACGCCGGTCGATGAGAGACGTGAGGCCGTCAGGCCTCGGCGGAGGCTGTCGACCTCACGTCACCGACAAGGCCGAGGACATCACCGTTCGCAAGGGCGGCACGCCTGGGGCCGCCGATACCGTGAGGGTGTGGCCGTTCTCACGCCGGCGAGTGCCACCGGCCGCGTTGGTAGATTGCGATCACCGGCCGTGTGCTGCCTGACCAGCGGTACGTCCATGTCCGGGCCGACGATCGACGAAACAGGGGGAAGTGTGTCCGAGCGAGCCGTGTCCGACGTGACGTCCGGAGACGTGCTCGACGGGCACGTGAGTGACTGGCACAGCGAGGAGGGGTGGGGTGTCCTGGTGACCCCCACCCTGCCGGGCGGCGTGTGGGCGCACCACTCGGCCGTCGAGGCCGAGGGGTTCCGCGCGCTGACCGCTGGAGAGGCGGTCACCTTCTCGGTGGAGGGGGCTGACCAAGACCGGTTCCGCTGGAGGGTTGTGCGCATCTGGCCGTCGGCGCCCGAGCCACTGCCGGGAGACCGCGGGAGCGCCGGGGGACCGGGCTACTCGTCCAGCCTCGATATCACCTTCGACACCTGATCGTCCTGTCCTACGGGCGACCGATCGCATTGTTAGCGCTCACATTGGTGGGGTATCGGAAGCGTTGGACTTCTTGTGTGTCGTTGGACAGCCCGTGATCACAGAAGGGAGGCGAACGCGGCGCACCCCCCGCAAGACGTCCGCCGAGGTGGGAGTCTCTCGCCAGACCGTCCCGTGCTGAGCGATCACCCATCGTGCGCGCGGCCGCCCGTGAACGGGATAGCCGCAGCCATCAGGCGCTCGTTACCGCCGCAACTCTGCCGCGCGTTTCACGCGCCGTACGGGGACCCTGGGGACCGTCGCGGTCAACGCCGCCAGGGCGGTCGCTGGCTCACCCTGCCCGCGGTCTCCCTCCATCAGGGGCCCGGCGCCCTTGTGGTGACGTAGCGCCTGTTCGCCGCTGGGCAACGCACCGTCGGGCGCGTGGCGGGCCCCGAGGGACGGCTGGAGGGCGAGGCGTGCGCGCGGGCCGGCGTGCCCTCCTGGAGGGGAGTGGTATCCGGGCCCGTGCTGCGGCAGGCGACTGCAGCCCGCCGTTCGGATGCCGGGCGGGGCAGGGGCTTGCGGGGCGCGCCCCGGCCGCCGTGGAGCGGCGCCGTTCACGGCGGTCTTCCTCGCCGACGACCAGAAGGCGTCCGGCGTCCGGCGGGCTCTGCGCGAGGCCGGAACCCGGACCCCCGGGCGGGTGGCCGTCGCCGGCTTCGACGGCATCCCGGGGGAGCCGAGTACTTCCCGCACCCGCTGGCGACGGTCCGGCAGGACCGCGCCACGACAGGGTGCTGGAGCATCCGTCTCCAGGCGGACCGCAGCGAAGGTCGCGCCGCGGTGCGCCCGAAGCCCCGCTGGTTGGCGTCCAGTTCATCGTCCGAGCGTCCGCGCCCAGGCGTCGGCGGACGCGGCGGCCGTCGGGCGACGCCCTCCGGTCGTCGGGCGACGCCCTCCGGCCGTCGGGGGCAGCCTGTTGCCCGCGGCGGTCGCGTCCGCCCCGGCGTCTGTCTGCGTGCCGGCCCGATGTGTGCCGGGTCGAACGCGTGAGGCCGCCAGTGCCGGGATCCGACGTCGGCCGGGCCGTCCGCGTGAAGCGCCTCCGTGGAACGGCCGCCTTGTATGTGCCCGCCGGTTCCTCCGTCTCCCGTGTGGTCGGCGGTACAGAGCCCCGGAGGCTGCGGACCGCCCGCGCGTGTGCAAGTGAGCGCTCACTTTGCAGCTCTAGTTTCTCGCGGAATGTTCGACAGAAGTGCGCACAGCTCTTGTCCAGCTCGATTGTGAGCGTTAACAATCAGGAGGCATTCCGGCCCTGCGCGAGACGAAAGAGACCGCATCGTGAGCCCACACGTTCCGTCCGGCACCGAGACCCGGTACCACCCCGAGGCGCGCACCGTCGGCGCCGGCTTCGGCGGCCTCTCCGGGCGGGCCGTCGTGGTCAGGGTGCCGGACGGCGCCGAGCTCGGGGCGTCGGTCCACGCGTACCGGCACGCCGTCCTCGGGGGCAGCGCTCCCTCCACCGGGATCGCCCTGCCCCCGCGCAGGGCCCTGCGGCACCCCGGGGTCCGGTGCCACGTGCTGCGCGTCGCCGTGCCCGTGGCGGTCGCCGACGCCACCGCGTCCCCGGAGCGCGCCGTCGTCCGCGAGGCGGTGGCCGAGGCGGTCCTGCGCACCGCGGCCCTGAGGGCGGTCGAACCCCCGCGACACCTCCTGGACCGCCACCGCACACGCACGCACGGCCCGGATGCCCGCTACGGCAGACCGGCTTCCGCCTGACCGCGGGGGTGCGGCCGCGGAGCCGCCCGCTGTCCCGCGGGCCGCGGGAGCCCGAGCGCCGACGACCGCCAGGCCCCGCCCCGTACCGCTGACCGAGAGCACGACGCCCCAGCACCGTTCACCTCAAGGAGAGCCGCCTTGCGCCCACGCAACCGCACCACCAGAAGGACCGGTGTCGTCACCGGCGGTCTGCTCGCCACCTCGCTGGCGGCCGGCCTCCTCACCCAGGCCCCGGCGGCGGCGGACCCCGCCGTCATCGACTACACCCTCTCTGTCGACGCCGCCGGCACGGGACCGGCGATCGACCCCACCCTGTACGGCGTCTTCTTCGAGGACATCAACAACGCGGCCGACGGCGGTCTCTACGCCGAGCTCGTCCAGAACCGCTCCTTCGAGTTCGGCCCGGTCGACAACCGCTCCTACACCCCGCTGACCGCCTGGCAGCAGACCGCGTCCGGCGGCGCCACCGGCTCCCTCACCGTCGTCGACGACGCCGAGCGGCTGAACGAGCGCAACCGCAACCACCTGCGGGTCGACCTCACCGGTACGGGCGGTACCACCGGCCGCTTCGGAATCGTCAACAGCGGCTACGGCGCGGGCATGGCCCTCAAGGAGGGCAGGCGGTACGACTTCTCCGTCTGGGCGCGCACGGACGACGCGGCCGGCACCCGCCTCACGGCCGAACTGCGCACCGCCGACGGCACCGTCGTGACCGCGCCGCTCGGCATCACCGTGCGGGGCGACCGATGGACCAAGTACACCGGCACGCTCGTCCCCAGGGTGACCACCACCGCCGGACGGCTCGCGGTGACGGCCTCCGGCTCCGGGACCCTCCGCCTCGACATGGTCTCGCTCTTCCCCCGCGACACCTACAAGGGCCGCGCGAACGGGCTGCGCAAGGACCTCGCCGAGAAGATCGCCGCGCTGAACCCCGGATTCCTCCGCTTCCCCGGCGGATGCCTGGTCAACACCGGCAGCCACCACGCCTACGAGGCCCCGAACTGGGAACGCCGCCGCTCCTACCAGTGGAAGGACACCATCGGTCCGGTCGAGCAACGGGCCGTCAACGCCAACTTCTGGGGATACCACCAGAGTTACGGCCTCGGCTACTACGAGTACTTCCAGTTCGCCGAGGACATCGGGGCGATGCCGCTGCCCGTCGTGCCCGCCCTCGTCACCGGCTGCGGGGAGAACCAGGCCACCGACGACCCGGCCCTCCTCGAGCGGCACATCCAGGACACCCTGGACCTCATCGAGTTCGCCAACGGCCCCGTCACCTCCACCTGGGGACGCAAGCGCGCCGAGATGGGCCACCCCAAGCCCTTCGGCCTGACCCACCTCGGCGTCGGCAACGAGGAGAACCTGCCCGACGCCTTCTTCGCCCGCTTCACCGAGTTCCGCAAGGCCATCCAGGCCGAGCACCCCGAGATCACGATCGTCTCCAACTCGGGCCCCGCCTCCTCCGGCGCGACCTTCGACCGCCTGTGGGAGCTCAACCGCCAGGCCGGCGTCGACATGGTCGACGAGCACTACTACAACTCCCCGCAGTGGTTCCTGGAGAACAACCACCGCTACGACTCCTACGACCGCAACGGCCCCAAGGTCTTCCTCGGCGAGTACGCCTCCCGCGACAACCGCTTCGCCAACGCCCTGTCCGAGGCGGCGTTCATGACCGGCCTGGAGCGCAATGCCGACGTCGTCAAGCTCGCCTCCTACGCTCCGCTGCTGGCCGACGTGGACAAGAACCAGTGGCGGCCCGACATGATCTGGTTCGACAACAACCGCTCCTGGGGGTCCACCAGTTACGAGGTCCAGAAGCTGTTCATGAACAACACCGGCGACCGGGTCGTGCCGAGCCGCGCCTCCGCCACCCCGTCCGTCTCCGGCCCGATCACCGGCGCGGTCGGCCTGTCGACCTGGGCCACCAGCGCCGCCTACGACGACGTCGAGGTCACCGCCGCGAACGGCGCCACCCTGCTGAAGGACGACTTCTCCGCCGGTGCCTCCCGGTGGACGCCGGCGGCCGGCCGCGGCACCTGGGCCGTCCAGGACGGGGCGTACGTCCAGACCGACGAAGCCGCCGAGGACACCCTGGTCACGGCGGGCGACCCGGGCTGGCAGGACTACGACCTGAAGGTCAAGGCCACGAAGAAGTCCGGCAAGGAAGGGTTCCTGATCGCCTTCGGCGTACGCGGCACCGGAAACCACTACTGGTGGAACCTCGGCGGCTGGGGCAACACCCGGTCCGCCGTCGAGAAGGCCGTCGACGGGGGCAAGCAGACGCTGCTGGAGAACCCCACCACCATCGAGACGGGCCGCACCTACGACATCCGCGTCCAGGTGCGGGGCCGGCAGGTCACCCTCTACCTCGACGGGCAGAAGTGGGGTTCCTTCACCGACGACAAGGCCGCCGAGCCCTTCCGCCAGGTGGTGACCAGGGACAAGGGCGATCTGATCGTCAAGGTCGTCAACGCCCAGGCGGCCGCGGCCCGTACGACCATCGACCTCGGCACCTCCAGCGTCGCCTCGACGGCCCGGCTGACCACCCTGGAAGGCGCGCCGGACGCGGTGAACAGCGCCGACGCCCAGCCGATCCGGCCGCGCGAGTCGACCCTGGAGGGCATCGGGCGGACCTTCACCCACACCTTCCCCGCCCACTCGGTCACCTTCCTGCGCGTCAGGAGCAGGTAGCAGCTGCCGGCGGCGCGGCGCACCGCCGCGCCGACGTCCCCGCCGGAGAGGACGACCGTCCTCTCCGGCCGCCCGCCCACGCGGCCCGCGGCGAGGGGACCGACGCCCCGTTCGAGGGCCTCGGTGCTCTCCGCACGCTCCGCGGGCCCCGTGGACGCCACACCGCGGGCCGCCCACTGTCGCCGTTCGCACGCGCGACAGCCGTCCGTCACACCGAACTCGCCCTTGCCGTCGGGTTGTCGAAGGAGATCTTCCATGAACGTCGGGCGCACCGTCCGCCACCGGACCGCGGCACTCCTGGCCGCCGGTGCCGCGGCCCTCGCCTGCCTGGTCCCCACGGCGTCGGCCGCTCCGGCGGCCGCCTACCCCGATCCGCTGCCCGTCACCGGGGACGTCGTCGTCCACGATCCGGCGGCGATCCGGCTCAAGGACGGAACCTACGTCGTCTACTCCACGCACGGCGGTCTCGAAGCGCGCACCTCGCGGGACGGACGCCACTGGGAGCGGGCGGGGTCCGCCTTCACCACGCTCCCCGCCTGGTGGCGTTCCTACTCCGCGGAGAGCGACCCCTGGGCCCCGGAGATCGTGCACCGCAAGGGCCGCTACTGGCTCTACTACGCAGTCTCCTCCTTCGGCTCGAACCACTCCGCCATCGGGCTCGCCACCTCGCCCACCGGCCGGCCCGGCACCTGGACCGACCACGGAGCGATCTTCGCGAGCGGTACGGCGGACCCCTACAACGCCATCGACCCGGGCATCGTCGAGGGCGGGGGCCGGCTCTGGATGTCCTTCGGCTCCTACTGGACCGGCATCCGCATGGTGGAGCTGGACGACCGCACCGGGCGCCCCCTCCCCGGGGCCCCCGTCCACCACCTGGCCACCCGGCCCGACGCCCCCTACGCCGTCGAGGCGCCGTACGTCGTGCGCCGGGGCGGCCACTACTACCTCTTTGTCTCCTACGACCGCTGCTGCGCGGGCGTCGAGTCGACCTACAACATCCGCGTCGGCCGTTCCACCTGGCCGACCGGCCCCTACACCGGACGCGACGGCCGGCCGATGACACAGGGCGGCGGCGACCTGCTGCTGGCCGCCCACGGCAAGTACCTCGGACCCGGCGGACAGTCGGTGCTCCGCGACCGCGGCGGGGACGTCCTCGTCCACCACTACTACGACGCCGAGGACCAGGGCACTCCCAAGCTCGGCCTCACCCCGCTCTCCTGGAGCGCCGACGGCTGGCCGGTGCTCGCCCGCTGACGGCGACCGCCCGCCCCCTCGCGCCCCTGCCCCACGAAAGGAAGTCATGACCCCCGCCCCTGACCACGTCGCCCGGTTCACCCTCGATCCGTCGTTCACCGTCGGCGAGGTGAACCCCCGTCTCTTCGGCTCGTTCGTCGAGCACCTCGGCCGCTGCGTCTACACCGGCGTCTTCGAGCCCGACCACCCCTCGGCGGACGAGGCCGGCCTGCGCACCGACGTCCTCGGCCTCGTCCGCGAGCTCGGTGTCACGGCCATCCGCTACCCGGGAGGCAACTTCGTCTCCGGATACCGGTGGGAGGACTCCGTCGGCCCCGCCGAGGACCGGCCCCGCCGCCTCGACCTCGCCTGGCGCTCCACCGAGACCAACCGCTTCGGGCTCAGCGAGTTCATGGCGTTCCTGAAGAAGGTCGGCCCCGAGGCCGAGCCCATGATGGCCGTGAACCTCGGCACCCGGGGCGTGGCCGAGGCCCTCGAACTGCAGGAGTACGCCAACCACCCCGGCGGCACCGCCCTCTCCGACCTGCGGGTCGCCCACGGCGACAAGGAACCGTTCGGCATCCGCCTGTGGTGCCTCGGCAACGAGATGGACGGGCCCTGGCAGACCGGCCACAAGACGGCGGAGGAGTACGGCCGGCTGGCGGCCGAGACCGCGCGTGCGATGCGCCAGATGGACCCCGACCTCGAACTCGTCGCCTGCGGCTCGTCGAGCCAGGCCATGCCCACCTTCGCGGCCTGGGAGGCGAAGGTCCTGGAGGAGACGTACGACCTCGTCGACCACATCTCCCTGCACGCCTACTACGAGGAGAAGGACGGCGACCGCGACTCCTTCCTCGCCTCCGCCGTGGACATGGAGTCGTTCATCGAGAACGTGGTCGCCACCTGCGACCACATCGGCGCCCGGCTGAAGTCCAAGAAGAAGATCAATCTCTCCTTCGACGAGTGGAACGTCTGGTACCAGAGCCGCTTCGAGGCGGAGGCCGCCGAGAACCCGCTCGACTGGCCGGAGGCCCCCCGCCTCCTGGAGGACAGCTACTCTGTCACCGACGCCGTCGTCTTCGGCTCGCTGCTCATCGCCCTGCTGCGGCACGCCGACCGGGTCACCGTCGCCTGCCTCGCCCAGCTCGTCAACGTCATCGCCCCGATCATGACCGAGCCCGGCGGCCCGGCCTGGCGGCAGACCACCTTCTACCCGTTCGCCCACGCCGCGCGCCACGGCCGCGGCGAGGTCCTCGACGTGCGCGTCGACTCGCCCACGTACCCCACCGCCGTCCACGGCGACGTGCCGCTGCTCCAGGCCACCGCGGTACGGGACCCGCGGACCGGAGCGGTCACCGTCTTCGCCGTCAACCGCTCGCAGGACCGCCCCCTCCCGCTGCGCGTCGCGCTGAACGGCATGGACCTCGGCGAGATCGTCGAGCACACCGTCCTCGCCGACGCGGACCCGGAAGCCCGCAACACCCTCGACGAACCGGACCGCGTCACGCCCCACCCGGGCGAGGGAGCCGTCCTGGCCGGCTCCGCGCTGAGCGTCACGCTCGAACCCCTGTCCTGGACCATGATCCGCCTGGCCTGACGGGCCGCCCCGCAGCAAAGCCGCCCACGGGCGGTTCCCCACCGGAGGGCGGCCGACAGCCGCCCTCCGCCGCACCCCGGGAAGACGAGCCGCAATGCCCTCACCCCATCCCAGCCGGCGCCGTGTCCTCGCCGGCTCCCTGAGCGCCCTCGCCACCGCCGGCGTCCTCGCGTCGACCGCGAGCTGCGCCGCGCCCTCGGCCGCCGCGTCCGGCCGCACGAGGCTCCGGTTCTGGCATCTCTTCGGCGGCGGCGACGGCGTCAACATGCAGAAGATGCTGGACGCCTTCCGCGCCGCCCACCCGGACGTCGCACTGGAGGCCACCACCCTCCAGTGGGGCGCCCCCTACTACACCAAACTCGGCATGGCGGGCGCCGGAGGCCGCGCGCCGGAGGTCGCCGCGCTCCACATGGCACGGCTGGCCGGCTTCGGCCCCGGACGGCTCGTCGACCCCTTCGACCTCGACCTGCTCGCCGAGGCCGGCGTCCGCCCGGAGGACTTCCCCGAGGACCTGTGGCGGCGCGGACGGATCGACGGCCGCCAGTACGCCGTCCCCCTCGACACCCACCCCCTCGTGCTCTACTACCAGACCGACATCTGCCGCAAGGCCGGCCTGATGGACGGGAAGCGCCTCAAGCCCATCGAAGGAGCCGCGGAGTTCACCGAGGCCCTGCGCGCCGCCAAGAAGGTGACCGGCGCGGCCGCCCTCGTCACCGAGACCCTCGGCCCCGACTGCATCACCCCCTGGCGCCTCTTCTCCACCTTCTACTCCCAGACCGGCGGCACCGTCCTCACCCCCGACGGCAAGGGGCTGGCCCTCGACGACGCCAAGGCCCTGCGGGTGCTCGAGTACATGGCCACCCTCGTGGACGAAGGGCTGTGGACGCGCCGCGCCGACTACGGCGCCTCCGTGGGCATCTTCAACCAGGGGCGGACGGCGTTCCACCTCAACGGCGACTGGGAGGTCACCACCTTCCGCACGGGAGGAATCCCCTTCTCGATGGCGCGGGTCCCCGCGCTGTTCGGACGGGCCACGGCGCAGGCCGACTCGCACGCCTTCGTCCTGCCGCACCAGCGCCGCCGCGACACCGCGACGGACCGGGCCGCCTGCGCCTTCGTCGCCTGGATGCTGAAGAACTCCGTCGAGTGGGCGGCGGGTGGCCACGTACCGGCGTACCGGCCCGTCCTCTCGGATCCCGCCTACCTCGCGCTCGACCCCCAGTCCGCCTACCGCGACGTGATCGACGACGTCGTGCTCGACGAACCGGCCTGGTTCGCCGGCTCCGCCTCCCGGATGTGGATCGAACTCGGCGAGGTGTTCTCGACGCTGCTCACCGGCTCCCGCACCCCCCGCGAGGCGCTCTCCGAGGCGAAGCTCCGGCTCGGACGCCTCCTCGACACCCGCAACCCCCTTCCCGGAGTCGCGTCATGACCACGCTCACCCCCGCCGCCCCGGCCCCCTCGGCCTCCGGAGCGGGCCGCGACGCCGTCACGGCGCGCCCCCGGACCGTCCGCGGGAAATGGACCGAGCACGGCCTGGTCTTCGTGGCCCCCTTCCTGGTCGTCTACGGCCTCTTCCTCGTCTGGCCGCTCATCAGCGGCCTCGGGATGAGCCTGACCAGCGAGAACATCACCGGCACCGAGGCGGAGTTCATCGGCCTGGACAACTACGCGGAGGCGGTGGCCGACCCGCAGATGTGGTCCTCGCTGGGGAACACCGTCTGGTTCACCGTGCTCTCCACCCTCCCGCTCGTGCTGGTCGGACTCGTGCTCGCCCTGCTCGCCCACCAGCTGCGGGTCGTGCAGTGGCTCTGGCGGATCAGCTGGTTCGCGCCCTTCCTGCTGCCCTCCGGCGTCGTCTGCATGCTGTTCGCACAGATGATCTTCCCGCCGGGGTTCGGGCTCGCCGACCAGCTCCTCGCCTCCGCCGGACTCGAACCCGGCATCGGCTGGCTGAGCGACGAACGCTACGCGATGCTCTCCATCGTCCTGACCACGGTGTGGTGGACGGTCGGGTTCAACTTCCTGCTGTACCTCGCGGCGCTCCAGGCCGTGCCGCAGCACCTGTACGAGGCGGCCGAGCTCGACGGCGCCGGAGCGTGGCGACAGCTCCTCCACATCACCCTGCCGCTCCTGCGGCGCACCACCGGCCTCGTGCTCGTCCTCCAGGTGCTCGCCTCGCTCAAGATCTTCGACCAGGTCTACCTCATGACCGGCGGAGGACCCGACGACTCCACCCGGCCGATCCTTCAGTACGTCTACCAGCAGGGCTTCACCGGCTACCGGATCGGCTACGCGTCCGCCGTCTCCTACATCTTCTTCGCCCTCATCCTGATCGTCTCCCTGGTCCAGCCCGTGCTGGCCCGGCGCAAAGAGGAGGCCGGCAAGTGAGCCTCGCCGCCGCCCGTGACCACACCGCCCGATCGACCCGCGCCGGGAGCCGCCGGCCCCGCTGGACCGCGGGCAGGCTCTCGCTGCTCGCCGTGGCGCTCGTCCTGGCCGCCGCCTGGCTGCTGCCCCTGCTCTGGGCCGTCGCCACCTCGCTCAAGCCGGAGGGGGAGACGACCCGGACACCGCTGGAGTGGATCGGCTCGCGGATCACCTTCGAGGCGTACGCCAAGGTGTGGGAGTCGGGCACCCTGCTGCGGTGGACGGTGAACTCCCTCGTCGTCTCCGGCCTCACCACCCTGCTCACCGTCGTCCTGTGCGCCATGGCCGCCTACGGCTTCACCCGGACCGCGTTCCGGGGACGCAAGCTCCTGTACGGCCTCGTCCTCGCCGGGATCATGGTGCCGCCCCAGGTCCTCATCGCACCGCTGTTCACCCAGATGGTCCGCATGGGGCTCGTGGACACCTACTGGGGAGTGATCCTGCCCCAGGTCGCCGTGCCCGCCATGGTGTTCATCCTCGTGAAGTTCTTCGAAGGGGTGCCCAGAGAACTGGAAGAGGCCGCCTTCGTCGACGGCGCCGGACGCTGGCGGGTCTTCTGGACGATCGTCATGCCGCTGTCCCGGCCGGTCCTCGCGGCGGTCGCGATCTTCACCTTCATCTCCACGTGGAACAACTTCCTGTGGCCGTTCCTCGTGACCACGGACCCCCAGGCCATGACGCTCCCGGTGGGGCTGGTCAACGTCCAGTCCGGCTTCGGCGTCCGGTACGCCCAGATCATGGCCTCCCTGGTGATCGCGGGCCTGCCCCTGCTGCTCGTCTTCGCCCTGTTCCAGCGGCAGATCGTGCGGGGCATCGCCCACACGGGCCTGGCCGGCCAGTGAACCCGCCGTGGTGCCCCGCCGGCAGCCCGGCGGGACACCACGGCCATGCGCCGACCCGCCCCCCCGCGGCCTTCGTGTCCGTGTGGACCACGGCGTGGGCGGGGTCGCGCCAGATCTTGCCGTGACGCTGTGAAGCGTGGCGGAACCACGAGACGGGGGGACACGGGTCCCCCCGGGAGGAAGGACATGACCGACACCACCAACTGGGCGGGGAACATCACCTTCGGCGCGGAACGCCTCCGGGCCCCCGCCTCGGTCGAGGAACTGCAGGAGCTGGTGGCCGGCTCCCGTGCCGTACGAGCCCTGGGAACCGGCCACTCCTTCAACGCGATCGCCGACACCACCGGGGACCTGGTGACCACCGCCGGCCTGCCCCGCGTGCTCGACATCGACGGGCGGGCCCGCACCGTCACCGTGAGCGGCGGAACCCGATTCGGGGAGATCACCGGCCTCCTCCACGAGGCCGGACTCGCCCTCCACAACCTCGGTTCGCTGCCCCACATCTCGATCGCCGGAGCCTGCGCGACCGGGACGCACGGGTCGGGGGACGGCAACGGCACCCTCGCCTCGGCCGTACGGGCCGTCACCTACGTCTCGGCCTCCGGCGACCTCGTCACGACGCGGCGGGGCGACGAGCACTTCGAGGGCTCCGTGGTCGCCCTCGGCGCGCTCGGCGTGGTCACCACGCTGACCCTGGACCTGGTGCCGGCCTTCGACGTCCGGCAGTGGGTCTACGAGGACCTGCCCGTCACCGCCCTCCGCGGCGCCTTCGACGAGGTGATGTCCGCCGCGTACAGCGTCAGCCTCTTCACCCGCTGGAGAGGGGACCTGATCGACCAGGTGTGGTTGAAGCGGCGCGCGGACGCCCCGGAAGCCGCGACCGAGCCGTCGCGCTGGCTCGGTGCCGTCCGGGCCGACGGTCCCCGACACCCCGTCCCCGGCATGCCGGCCGACGCCTGCACCCCGCAGCTGGGCCTGCCGGGCCCGTCCCCGTTCCGGCTGCCGCACTTCAGGCTGGAGCACACCCCGAGCAGCGGCGACGAACTGCAGTCGGAGTACTTCGTCGCCCGTGAGGACGCCGTCGCGGCCTTCGACGCCCTGCACGCCGTACGAGACGCCTTCGCCCCCCATCTGCACGTGGGGGAGATCCGGAGCGTGGCCGCGGACGGCCTCTGGCTCAGTCCGGCCCATCGGCGGGACTCCGTGGCCTTCCACTTCACCTGGCTGCCCGACACGGCCGCCGTGACGAAGGCCCTGCACGTGATCGAGGACGCCCTCGCCCCCTTCGCGGCCCGGCCGCACTGGGGCAAGCTCTTCGTCACGGAGCCCGAGGCCCTGCGCGGTCTCTATCCCCGGTACGACCGTTTCGAGCGCCTGACGGCGGCGGTCGACCCCACAGGAACGTTCCGCAACGACTTCATCGCCCGCTGCTTCCCGCGGTGAACCGTCCGCGGAACACGGCCGGGGCGGACGGACGCCGGGAGGGCGGTCCGCCGTCCCGCCGCGGCCTGTGGGTGGGTGCTCCGGCACCGGGCGGGCGGCCCGGGCGGGGACGACGTGGTGGCCGCCCGCCCGGCTTCGACGCCGCGGCGTCCCCGTGCACCACCGAGAAGCCGAGAGTGGACGGCTCCAGACAGGCTCGGGAGGACCGTCAGGGGGCAAAAGCTTACTGATGCAGACATTCCTGCATTGCGGCGCGTCGCTTTGCCGCAAACTCGGCAAGAACTATGTAACTTCCTTACTTTCCTTGCGCTAGAGTTGCGTTCGTGACGCGACGACTTGCTCTGGTGGCGAAAAAGGTGGGGGTCAGCGAGGCCACGGTCAGCCGGGTTCTCAACGGCAAACCGGGGGTCTCCGAAGCCACCCGCCAGTCCGTGCTCAGTGCCCTGGACGTCCTCGGCTACGAGCGGCCCACGCAGCTGCGCGGGGAGCGGGCCAGGCTGGTGGGTCTGGTCCTGCCGGAGCTGCAGAACCCCATCTTCCCGGCGTTCGCCGAGGTCATCGGCGGCTCTCTGGCACAGCAGGGCCTCACGCCGGTGCTCTGCACGCAGACCAAGGGCGGCGTCTCGGAAGCCGACTACGTCGAGCTGCTCCTGCAGCAGCAGGTGTCCGGGGTGATCTTCGCCGGAGGCCTCTTCGCGCAGGCCGACGCGCCGCACGAGCACTACCGGCAGCTTGCGGAGCGCAAGATCCCCGTCGTCCTCGTCAACGCGCCCATCGAAGAACTCGACTTCCCCTGCGTCTCCTGCGACGACATCGCCGCGGTGGAGCAGGCCTGGCGTCACCTCTCCTCCCTGGGGCACGAGCGCATCGGCCTGGTCCTCGGTCCCGAGGACCACATTCCCTCGCGCAGGAAGCTGACCGCGGCGCGGGCGGCCGCCGAGGCGGCGGGAGCGGAGCTGCCGGAGGAGGTCGTGGAGCGCTCGATGTTCTCGCTCGAAGGCGGGCAGGCGGCCGCGGGGCGGCTGTGGGACCGCGGGGTGACCGGCGTCATCTGCGCGAGCGACCCGCTGGCCCTGGGGGCCATCCGGGCGGCTCGCCGGCGCGGGCTCACCGTTCCCGCCGACGTGTCCGTGCTGGGCTTCGACGACTCGGCCTTCATGAACTGCACCGAGCCGCCGCTGTCGACGGTGCGGCAGCCGATCGAGGCGATGGGCCGGGCCGCCGTGGACCTCCTGTGCGCGCAGATCCAGGGGACGCAGGCGTCCCCCGGGGAGCTGCTCTTCGAGCCGGAGCTGGTGGTCCGGGGCTCGACCGCGCCGCCGTCCGCCTCCTGAACCACGCCCGGAAGCGGGCCCGTTCCGCGCTGGGCGCGAGCGGCCGTACCGATGATTTCGAGGGCCAGACCTGACGGGTCTGGCCCTTTTTCCGTGCCCGGGGGCATGCGGGTGAGCCCTTCGCGCGGCTGCTCCTCGGCGGTACGTCCCGTGCTCCACCGGCTGCCGACCCGGCCGTAGGGCCGGCCCCGGCAGACGGGGCCGAATGGTTTCGGATCGTGAAGGATGCGCCGACCGGACGCGACTCCGCCCTGTCGGTTGTGCGCGAAGGCGGAGCCGTGCTGAGCGGCCGCCGCGCGTCGGGCGTTGCGGGCCGTGAGGCCGGCGGACGCCGCGGAGGTGAGCGGTCCGGGGCGCGCACGTCGCGCACGTCTCTCAACAGGCAGTCGTGTCACCCCCGTTGACAAAGTGGTGACCTGGCGGAAACCTGTCACGTGGTCATCGCAAAAGATTGACTTAACTGCTCAAAAACTCGCCGACATGCGGATGTTCCATCTCTAAGGACGGAAGGTGTCGTGCGAGGACTCTGTCGACGTTCACCCGGCGCGTCCGCCCCCCAGCCCGCCTCCTTCCCCCGACGCTGCTCACGTCGCCGGCAGGGCGGGGCACGGCCGGCCTCCCGGGTGAGGAATCAAGAGGACTTCATGCGATTGAGAGACCACGGGCGGCGAGTGATCGTCGGCTCGGTGACGGCGGGGCTGATAGGCGTGGGGATGCTCCCCGCTCCCGCCCACGCCGCGGAGGGCCCCAACCTGGCCCTGGGCAAGCCCGCGACGGCGGGCGGCACGAACGGCGGTTACGTCGCCGGCAACGTGACGGACGGAAGCCAGGCGTCCTACTGGGAGGGCCCGAACGGGGCGCTGCCGCAGTGGGTGCAGGTGGACCTGGGCGCGAGCACCGAAGTCGACCGGGTCGCGCTGAAGCTGCCGGCCTCCTGGGGCTCCCGCGTCCAGACGCTGAGCGTGCTCGGCAGCACGGACGGATCCTCGTTCGCCGCACTGGCCGGAGCGGGGGCGCGTACCTTCGACCCGGCGAACGCCAACACCGTCAGCATCCCCGTCACCGCGACCACGGCTCGCTACATCCGCGTGCAGGTGTCCGCCAACACCGGCTGGAACGCCGCCCAGTTGTCCGAGCTGGAGGTCTTCGGCGAGGACGACGGGGGCGGTCCGGTCGATCCCCCTCCGGTCGGCACCAACCTCGCGCGCAACAAGCCCATCGAGGCATCCTCGTTCACCCAGTCGTACACGGCCGCCAACGCCAACGACGGGAACACCGGCACCTACTGGGAGTCGGCGGGCTTCCCCGCGACCCTGACCGCCAAGCTCGGCGCCAACGCCGACATCGAGGCGGTCCGGATCAAGCTCAACCCCGACCAGGTGTGGGGCCCGCGGACCCAGGCCGTCGAGGTGCTCGGGCGCGAGCAGTCGGCCTCCGGTTTCACCTCGCTCAAGGCCCGCGCCGACTACGCGTTCAGTGCGTCCTCCGGCGGCAACACGATCACCGTCCCGGTGTCCGGACGGTACGCCGACGTGCAGCTGAAGTTCTTCACCAACACCGGCGCTCCCGGTGCGCAGGTCGCCGAGTTCGAGGTGGTGGGCGCCGCCGCACCGAACCCGGACCTCACCGTCACCGACCTCGTGTGGACCCCCTCCTCCCCCTCGGAGGCGGACCCCGTCGAGGTGAGCGCGACCGTCCGCAACGCCGGGACCTCCGCCTCGCCGGCCACCACCGTCGACGTGAGCCTCGAAGGCACCGTGGCGGGCAGCGCGCAGGTCGGCGCGCTCGCGGCCGGCGCCTCCACGACCGTCAGGATCCCGGTCGGCAAGAAGGCCATGGGCAGCTACACCGTGTCGGCGGTCGTCGACCCGGCCGGCACCGTCGTCGAACAGGACGACACCAACAACAGCCGGACCGGCGCCCCCAAGCTGGTCGTCGGCCAGGCCCCCGGCCCTGACCTGACGGTCACCGCGATCACCCCGAACCCGTCCTCCCCGGCGGTCGGCGCGCAGGTCTCCTTCACGGCCACGGTCCAGAACCGGGGCACCACCGGGGTCGCCGCCGGCACCGTCACCCGCCTCGTCGCCGGCACCACCACCCTGAACGGCACCACCCCGGCGGTCGCCGCCGGCCAGTCGGTCACCGTGCCGATCTCCGGCACCTGGACCGCCGCGAGCGGCGGGGTCACCCTCACCGCCACGGCCGACGCCACCGCGACCGTGGCCGAGACCAACGAGAACAACAACGTCTTCAGCCGCTCGCTCGTCGTGGGCCGGGGCGCCGCCGTGCCGTACACGGAGTACGAGGCGGAGGACGCCCGCTACCAGGGCACCCTGCTCACCGCCGACGCCAAGCGGACCTTCGGCCACACGAACTTCGCCACCGAGTCCTCCGGCCGCAAGTCGGTCCGGCTCAACTCCATCGGTGAGTACGTGGAGTTCACCTCCACCAACGCCGCCAACTCCATCGTCGTGCGCAACTCGATCCCCGATGCCGCCGGCGGCGGCGGACGGGAAGCCACGCTGAGCCTGTACGCCGACGGCCAGTTCGTGCGGAAGCTGACGCTCTCCTCCAAGCACAGCTGGCTGTACGGCACCACCGACGACCCGGAGGGGCTCACCAACACCCCGGGAAGCGACGCCCGCCGCCTGTTCGACGAGTCCCACGCGCTGCTGACACAGTCCTACCCGGCCGGCACGAAGTTCCGCCTCCAGCGGGACGCCGGTGACACCGCCTCCTTCTACATCATCGACCTGATCGACCTGGAGCAGGTCGCGCCTCCGGCGGCCCAGCCGGCCGGCTGCGTGTCGATCACGAACTACGGCGCGGTGCCCAACGACGGCCTCGACGACACCGACGCGATCCAGCGCGCGGTGACCGCCGACCAGAAGGGCGAGATCCCCTGCGTGTGGATCCCGGCGGGCCAGTGGCGCCAGGAGCAGAAGATCCTCACCGACGACCCGCTGAACCGGGGGGTCTACAACACGGTCGGCATCCGTGACGTGACGATCCGGGGCGCCGGCATGTGGCACTCCCAGCTGTACACCCTCACCCCGCCGCACCAGGCCGGCGGCATCAACCACCCGCACGAGGGCAACTTCGGCTTCGACATCGACCACAACACGCAGATCTCCGACATCGCCATCTTCGGCTCCGGCACCATCCGGGGCGGCGACGGCAACCAGGAGGGCGGCGTCGGCCTCAACGGCCGCTTCGGCAAGAACACCAAGATCAGCAACGTCTGGATCGAGCACGCCAACGTCGGCGTCTGGGCCGGCCGCGACTACTCGAACATCCCCGAGCTGTGGGGGCCGGGCGACGGCGTCGAGTTCAGCGGCATGCGGATCCGCAACACCTACGCCGACGGCATCAACTTCGCCAACGGCACCCGCAACTCCACCGTCTTCAACTCGTCCTTCCGCAACAACGGTGACGACGCGCTGGCCGTCTGGGCGAGCAAGTACGTCAAGGACACCTCGGTGGACATCGGCTCCGGCAACCACTTCCGCAACAACACGATCCAGCTCCCCTGGCGGGCCAACGGCATCGCGGTCTACGGCGGCTTCGGCAACACCATCGAGAACAACATCATCGCCGACACCATGAACTACCCCGGCATCATGCTGGCCACCGACCACGACCCGCTGCCCTTCTCCGGCCAGACCCTCATCTCCAACAACGCCCTGTACCGCACGGGCGGCGCGTTCTGGAACGAGGACCAGGAGTTCGGCGCCATCACCCTGTTCGCCCAGGGCCAGCCCATTCCGGGCGTCACCATCAAGGACACGGACATCGTCGACTCGACCTACGACGGCATCCAGTTCAAGACCGGGGGCGGCGAGGTGCCGAACGTCAGGATCACCGACGTCCGCATCGACAAGTCGAACAACGGCTCCGGCATCCTCGCGATGAGCGGCGCCCGAGGCAGCGCCACCCTGTCGAACGTGACGATCACCGACTCGGCCGAGGGCGACATCCTCGTCGAGCCCGGATCCCCGTTCGTCATCAACCACCAGTGACACCGGCACCGGCGCCCGAGGCGCCGTGACGCAGGGCGTCCGGCCACGGCGGTGGCCGGACCCCGTCTTCACCGCCCCATGACGGAGGCGTCACCATCCCGACGAGTCGCGCCGCGCAGCCCCCGTCTGCGTGGCCGGGATCGAGGACAGATGAAACTGCACGACTGGAGATCACGGAGCCTGAGCGCCGTGATCGCGACGAGCCTGCTGGCGCTGGGCGGTCCGCTCGTGACCGCCCGGGCCGCCGGAGGCCCCAACCTCGCGCTGGGCGACGCCACCGCGGCCAGCACCTCCCTCCCCGAGTACGGGGCCGCGAACGTCACCGACGGCAACCAGGGCACGTACTGGCAGAGCTCCGGATCGAACCTGCCGCAGTGGGTCCAGGTCGACCTCGGCACGAGCACCCGTATCGACGAGGTCGTCCTGAAGCTTCCGGCGGGCTGGGAGAACCGCAACCAGACGCTGTCCGTCCAGGGCAGCGCCGACGGCACCGGTTTCTCCACTCTGAAGAGCTCGGCCACCTACACGTTCGCCCCGGGCACCGGCAACACCGTCACGGTCGGCTTCCCGGCCGCCCAGGCCCGCTTCGTCCGCGTCGACATCACCGCCAACACCGGCTGGCCGGCCGCCCAGCTCTCCGAGCTGGAGGTTCACGGGGCCGACGGCACCTCCGCCAACCTCGCCGCGGGCAAGGCCCTGACCGCGAGCAGCCACACCGAGGTGTACGCGGCGGGCAACGCCAACGACGGCAACAAGGCCACGTACTGGGAGAGCCGGAACAACGAGCTGCCCCAGTGGCTGCGGGCCGACCTCGGCTCCTCCGTCCGCGTCGACCGGGTCGTCCTGCGGCTGCCCGACGGCTGGGGCGCGCGCAGCCAGACCCTGAAGGTCCAGAGCAGCGCGAACGGCACGGACTTCACCGACCTCACCACGTCGAAGGCGTACGAGTTCACCCCCTCCGGCCAGAACTCCGTGGCGATCCCGTTCGGCGAGACAACGGCGCGGTACATCCGGGTCCTGGTCACGGCGAACAGCGGGCAGCCGGCCGCCCAGCTCTCCGAGCTGGAGGTCTACGGACCGGCCACCGGTGACACGCAGGCGCCGACCGCTCCGGCGAACCTGGCGTTCACCGAGCCGGCGACCGGCCAGGTGAAGCTGACGTGGACCGCTTCCTCGGACAACACCGGTGTCACCGGCTACGACGTCTACGCGAACAACACGCTGCTGACGAGCGTGGCGGGCAACGTCACCACGTACACCGACAGCCGCCCGGCCGGCCAGACGGTCACGTACCGCGTGCGGGCCAGGGACGCGGCCGGCAACCAGTCCGCCGACAGCAACACGGTCACCCGTCAGGGCGACACCGGTGACACGCAGGCGCCGACCGCTCCGGCGAACCTGGCGTTCACCGAGCCGGCGACCGGCCAGGTGAAGCTGACGTGGACCGCTTCCTCGG